>DASZOG010000177.1:0-18706 GCA_035550895.1 Acidimicrobiales bacterium | reverse complement strand
CCCGGCGGCGACCGCTGGACGTGGGGCGATCCCGCCGCCACCGACGTCGTGCGCGGCTCCGCGCTCGACTTCTGCTTCGTCGTCACGCAACGGCGCCATGTCCACGACACGGCGCTCGTCGCGCACGGCCTGTTGGCCACGGAGTGGCTCGAGCTGGCTCAGGCGTTCGCCGGCGGCCCGGGTGAGGGACGCCGGCCCGGCGAGTTCACAGATCGCGGATCAGCTTGAACAGCTCCGCCGCGGCGAGGCCGGCGCGAGCGCCGTTCTCCGCCAAGCGGGTGCGGATGCGATCGCGGAACGCGCCCAGCTCGTCTTCCGAGGCCGCGTGCATCGTCGACTCGAACTGGCTCTCGTGTGCCTCCAACGCGGCCAGCTTGACGTCGACGAACGCGGTGACGTCCTCGGCGTGATCAGGCGTGTCGGCCTCCCACAGCAGCAGCGCCGCCGGCCGGTGGTGCGCCACCTGCTGCTCGGGGAAGAAGTGCGGATCGCGCGCGGCCACGATCCCGTCGCAGGTCAGCAGACCGGCGTGGCGATGGTCGGGATGGAGCCGGTACCGCTTCCACGGGTCGTGGCCGAGCACGATCTCCGGGCGTAGCGTGCGGATCCAGAACGCGACCTGCCACCGCTGGCGCAGAGCGGACTCGAGCTCGCCATCCGGCCACCCGAGGAAGATCACCTCGCCCGTGGCGCCGAGCGCCTTCGCCGCGGCGCGCTGCTCGTGCTGGCGCAGCCGCACGAGCTCGGCGACGTCGCGATCGGGATCCCAGCTGCCCTTCGAGCCGTCGGTGCACACCAGGTGATGGACGACGCATCCGGCGGCTGCCCACTTCGCCAGCGTCCCTCCACCGCCGAACTCGACGTCGTCCGGGTGGGCGCCGATCGCCAGCGCGCTCGCCGGGACGTCCAGGTCGACGGACAGCGCGTCGCCGTCCGCCGCTGTCAGGGGTGGTTGGCCGGGCTCGTTGGCTGCCACGGGAGGACCTCGCGGACGAGCGGGTGTTCCAGATCGCCGGCGACGTCGACGTCGTGGGCCAGCCGCGCATCGCGTCGCACGACGCAGGCCAGCCCGAGGCGGTCCGCCTCCTCGCGGTGGCGGGCAGCGGACGACGGCCCGTACCGGAAGCGGAACCCGCTACGGGATGGGACGGCGATGACGTTCGTCCCGTCGTCGCGCCGATCGGGCACGATCGTCACCGTGTCCGCCACGGCCACCGTGCCCAGGTCATGGGCGAGCGGCAGGTCGGCGTGGGCGACGACGACATGGTCGAACCCGACGCCGGCGAGGCTGGCGACACCGTCGGTGACCGCACCGTTCAGTCCCAGGCCGGGCCGCCAGAGCACGCCGGCGCCGGAGGTCGCCGCCCAGTCCGCGACGACGACGTCGTCGCACACCACGAACGCGGGCAGGGGTGCGGCGGCGGCGAGCACGCGGGTGGCCATCGCCTGCGCCAGCGCCGCCCTCGCGGACGGGTCGAGCACGTCGGCCAAACGGCGCTTCGCCGCGGCGAACGACTTCACCGGGAGCAGGACCACGGCGCGCACCGCGCCGGAGCCTACCGACGCGCCTCCGTGGCAGGGCTCGGGCTCCGGCGCGTTGCCTGGTGGCGCGTGAGCGGGACCACGATCGGGGTCGTCGGCGGGAGGTGGCGCGCCACGGTGACACCGTGGGGCGCGGTCGTGCCTCACGACGGGAGCGCCGTGCTGGAGTGGGCCGTCGCCGGCGATGAGCGGTGGTACGTCCCGCGTGACGAGCGCACCGTCCGCCAAGAGCTGATGCGCGGCGTCCCCGTCCTCGAGACCCGCGTGCGCGTCGGCACCGGCGACGCGGTCCATCGCGCCTACGCGGTCGCCGACGCTGGTGGGCTGACCGTCGTCGAGGTGGAGAACCTCTCGCCGCAGCCGTTCGCCGTGGCGTTCACCCGGCGCGACGTCCGGACCAGCCGGCCGATCCCTGAGACGCCTGTTGTCGGGGTCGACCTGCCGCCCGGTTCATGGATCGCTCCGGTCGGCCACCGGGCGCGGGTGCGGATCGCCCTCGCCCATCGCGCCCCTGCTCCGGGGCCGCTCCCACGTCTGTTACCCACGGCCGACCAGGTGGCGCGCGGGTGGGAGCTCCAGGTGGAGACCGCGACCCGCTTCGACGGTGGCCCGGCCGCGGACGTTCCGGTGGCCGCGCTACGCGCCGCGCTGCTGCTCGACGGCCCCGGTGGTCCGGCGCGGGAGCACGTGGGCTTCCTCCTGGGGGCGCGCGAGCTGGTCGAGCTCGGCAGCCATGTCGAGGGTGTTTCCGACGAGGTAGCCGCGGCAGCGGAGCGCATCGGTCGCCGCCATCGGGGCGCCGATGTCGTGTCATGGGACGCCGACGCGGCGGTCGAGGCGGCGGGGCACGTCCTGCGTGCCATCGGCGACGTCCGGGCCGCGCGGGACGCGGCGGCGTTGCGGCGGGCACTGCCGCCGGCGACCCCACCTCCTCCCGTACCGCCCCCCGGACCGGCGGCGCTGGCGTGGCTGCGGCGCACGCTGGCCGTCGATGATCGTGCCGGCGCCGTCGACCTGCTCCCCGCGCCCCTCCCGCGGGGCGTCTCGGGGAGCGACTTGTCGGTGCACGGGCTGAGGGTGGGCGAGGGCGCTGTCTCGTTCGCCGTCCGCTGGCACGGGGAACGCCCGGCGCTGCTCTGGGACGCACAGGGCATCCGCCGCCTGATGTGCACCGGCCTGGATCCGACCTGGTCGACGAGTCAGCCCACCGGGGAGGCGCTCCTCCATCAGACCCGGTGAGTGCCCATCACTGTTCGCGGACCGAAGCTCATCCGCCGGACGGTTGGAGGGCCGGGAGCACATCGGTGCTGATCAGTTCCAGGTGCCGCCGTGTCTCGACCGGCACGCCGATGATCACGTGCTCGAAACCGCTGTCGAGCACCTCTCCAAGTCCGTCGATGCATCGATCGACGCTCCCGGCGACCCCCACCTCCGCGGCGACGGGGAATCCCCCGTAGTTGCGGCGCAGCGTCGATGTGAGCCTGTCGAGCGCCGTCGCCTGATCTCGGTCGATGCAGACGTAGACGCGCTTCGCGAGAAGGAACCGTGCCGGATCGCGTCCGTGCACCTCGAGCAGCTCACGCAGTCGTGTCATCTGTGCACGAGCGGCAGCGAGCGTGGATGCACCGGCGCCGATCCACCCATCGGCGAATCGTGCGGCACGCGCGAGCGCCCCTCGCGCCCCGCCGCCGACCAGGACGCGTGGCCCGCCGGGCTGGACGGGGCGGGGTCCGACCTGCGCGCCGTCCATCACCCACCGCTGTCCACGGAAGAAGACCGGGTCCCCGGTCAGGCACTGCCGGAGCAACAGCAGCATCTCATCGAAACGATCGGCACGCGTCTCCGTCTCGACACCGGCAGCCGCGTAGGTGTCGTCGGCTGGGCCGAGCGCGATGCCGACCATCACGCGTCCACGGGAGAGCTGATCGATCGAGATGATCGTGCGCGCCGTCTGCAGTGGCGAGTGCAGCGGTGAGAGCAGCATTGCGGTGCCCAGGCCGATGCGCGTCGTGAACACCGCGGCGGCGGCGAGGAGCGAGAGCGGATCCATCAGCGGAACAGCGCTGAGGGGCGATTCCTGTACCCATACGTCGTCGAACGCGGATGCGTCCGCGGCGCCGCAGAACCCCGCGAGCTCCTCGACGTCGTAGTGGCCTGTCCACGAGTGCTGGGGTAGATCGATGCCGAAACCCATCGCAACCTCCCTTGGCCGGCTCGTGCGAGGTCTGCCGGCGGCCGGCTACAGCTGGGCGCTGACGGCCCAGGAGAGTGGGGAGAACCGCTCCCAGTGGACGTCGTGGAAGCCGGCGGCGGCCAGCGCGGCTGCATCCTCGTCGACGAACCAGGGGAACTCCTCGGCGAGCAGCTCGTCGAGCACTTCGGCAGAGACCTCGTCCGCCACGTCGGCGGCAGCGGCGCGGTCGGCGAGCATCAGGTCGCCGGCGACGAATCGCCCACCGGGCCGCAGGCGGGCGGCCAGGCTGCGGAACAGCGCGGCCTTCTCGTCCGGGGTGAGGTGGTGGATGGCGTACGTGCTGACGGCGACGTCGAGATCGCGCGGCCCGTCCGACACGTACTCGAGCAGATCGGCGACCACGTACTCCGTCGCCGGCGGCAACTTCGGCGCGGCCAAGGCGAGCATCTCGATCGAGGCGTCGACGCACACGAGCCTCGCCACCGGCCCCAGCCGGGCGGCGAGGTTCCCGGTCCCGGCGCCGAGGTCGGCCACGGTGTCCGCAGGCCCGGCCGCCGCCTGCGCGACGACCCAATCGAGCACCGCGGCATACCCGGCCCGGATCGGGTCCTCCTCGTTCCGCACGTCGGCGTCGTAGCCGGGCGCCTCGAGGTCGTGGTTGAAGCGGTCGACGTGCTCGCTGCGCATCGCCGGGCGACGCTACCGAGCCGAGGTCACCTTGCCTCGGTGGAGGCGAACGGTCACGATCTGCCACGGTCGCAGGTCGAGCTCGCCGTCGAACAGCCGGATGACCCGGTCACGGAGATCGACCACGTCGCCGGTATGGCCGGCGATGCGCAACCGGGCCGGTCGCCTGCTCGGGTTGAACGCCCGGACGTGGAGCGCGCCGTCGCGTACGAGGACGGCGGACACCTCCGCGCCGGAGACGTCGAGCGCCCGGTGCTCCATCGGCAGGGTGCCCAGCGCCGCGCCCGTGGCGACGAGCAGCGGCACGAACGCGTCCTCCGCCATCGCGTAGGGGTCGACGTCACCAACGGCGACGGCGTACCGCAGCTCGTGCGGTCCCTGCACCTGACTGCCGTGCAGCTCGATGACCGGCCCCGCCGGCAGCGGCCGCGTCGCCATCGGCCCGCGCGACAGGAAGCGCGTCGCCCGCAGCAACGTCAGTGCGAGCGCGTGTGCCCCGCCGTCGCGGACATCGACCAGCTCGTACTCGTGCAGACCCTCATGGGCGATGGTCAGCCCGCCGGCGCGCACGAATCGGCGCGACGGGTACGTCGGGATGCCCGCCTCGGTCGGGCCCGACTCCGGCACGAGGCCGCGCTCGACGGTGGCGAAGGCACACTCGGCCACCGAGTGCTCGGCCGGTTCGGGGAGGGGGAACCACGCCCGCAACCGGTGGTCCAGGCAGTGGTTGTCGAACGTGACGCACACGCGCACGAACCGTTCGCCAGCGCGCAGCTCGACCGACGTCGTCACGATCACCGGCACGGCGCCGACCCGCTCGCCTGTCGCGTCGTCCACGTGGTTCGGCCACGTCGCCCGGACGCGTATCCGGATCACGGCGCGCGCGGGTCCGCGCTCCACGACGTCGATCTGGACCGCCTCGGCACCGTCGACGACGCGGTCGATGTCCGGCGGGCACCAGTTGTAGGTGTCGCCCGCATCGCCGTCGTCGACGAGGCGGCCCAGGCCGGCGGCGCCGTCGAGGGAGAACGTCCCCGTGGCGGCGTCCGCGGTGACGCTCACGAGTCCGTTCTCCATCATCCAGCCGTCGACGGTCGCCGGCGCCGCCGCAGCCGGTCGCGGCCGGGCCCAACCGAGGCCAGGCACCGCGTCGACCGCGACGAGCACACGGCGCGCCGGTTCCCGGACGAGGTAGATGCGCACCTCGCGCAGTGGGTCGCCGGCGAGTGCCTCTCGGACGGTGGCGACCACCGGCTCGGGCGCCGTTCGGGCCGCGCCCGGAGCGGCGTGGAGGACGACCTCGAACGCGCCATCCTCCGCATCGACGTACTCGATCTGGCGCACGTCCGGATGGACGTCGAGCTCGCGCTCGACGATCACGCCGACGCCCGGGCCGAGGATGCGGTGGAGCAGCACCCGTGCCGGTTCGATACCGACGAGTTGCTCGCCGGGCTCGGGCTCTGCTCCGGGGCGGACCAGCTCGACCACGCCGCCCCGGGAACGCGCCGACGTGTTCACGACGACCGTCCCGTGGTCCGACAGCGACGCGCCGACGAGTGCCAACGCGCGCTCGGCGAGGCCCTCGGCGATCTGGCGGGCCTCCGCGTAGCGGTGCAGGACGGCTTCGACGACCTCGTCGGCGCTGCAGGCGCAGATCGAGTCGTGCGCCGCGTTGAGCAGCACGAGCCGCCACGCCTCGTCCAGCAGTGCCGCCGGCCACAGCTCGGGCGGCAAGAGGGCGGCGTGGAGTGGCTCGGTGACTCGTTCGAGAAGGTTCGCCACGCGGGCGGCGGCCTGCTTGACGTCCACTCGATTCGACGCCACGTTCATCAGCAGGTTCGCCCGAGCCGACGAGCGCAGCTCGCCGCGCCAGGCTGGCAGCCCGGCGGTCGGTGCCCGCGAGAGGTGAGCGGCGAGCGAGGTGATCTCGAGGTGATACCGGTCGCCCGCCTCGGCATTCGCCTTGGCCACGACGTCGGGAAGGAACGGCTGGTGCGCTTGGTGATCGCCGCCGTTCATCCACAGCAGCGGTCCATCGCCCAACCTCTCGGTGTTGTCCGCCTCCCACGAAGCGATCCGTTCGACGAGGCGCTCCGCGTCCTCTGGGGTGCCGGCGCCGTTGCCGTACCCCGAGGGGAGGTACTCGGCGCGCACGCGCGACCCGTCCGGAGACTCCCACCAGAAGCCGGTGCGCGCCGTGCACACCGCGGGCACGCCGCGGAACACGACGGCGTGGTCGAATCCGACCAGGCGGAAGATCTGCGGCATCTGGGCGACGTGGCCGAACATGTCGGGCAGGTAGCCGATCTCCATCGGGTTGCCGAGCTCGGTAGCCCGCGCCAGACCGACCTGTAGGTCGCGGATCAGCGTCTCGGGTGAGACGAGGAACTCGTCCGGCTGCGTGTACCACGGGCCCATCGCGACACGGCCGTCCGCCGCGAGTGCACGCAGCACGCCTTCCTGCGCCGGCCGCACGGCGAGGTAGTCGTCCACCGCCGCCATCTGCCCGTCGAGCAGGAAGTGACGGAACTCGGGGTCACGCTGGAGGTCGGCGAGCAGCGCGTCGAGCGCGTCCACGAGCCGGATCCGGAACCGTTGGAACGGCAGATGCCACTCGCGGTCCCAGTGCGTATGCGGCACCACATCGACCTGGCGCACGCGGCCATCGTGCCAGCACGGTGCTCGGTCGTGCTGGCGGTCGTAGATTGCCGCTGTGAGGATCGCGTTCGGGACGGATGAGCGCACCGACGTCACGGAGCGGGTCCAAGAGCTGCTCGCTGAGCGCGGCCACTCCGTGGTCGTCGTCGCGAACGGGGATCCGTGGCCTGACGCCGGCCGCCGGGTGGGCGAGCTCGTGTCCAGCGGTGACGCCGATCGCGGTGTGGTCTGCTGCTGGACGGGGACCGGCGTCTCGATCGCGGCGAACAAGGTCACCGGCGTCCGGGCCGCGCTGTGCACCGACGCCGAGACCGCGCGTGGCGCGCGCCGGTGGAACGACGCGAACGTCCTCGCGTTCGGTCTGCGCCTGACGACGCCAACCGTCGCCGAGGAGCTGATCGACGCCTTTCTCGCCACTGACCCCGACCCCGGCGAAACCGACGTCGCCCACTCCGTCGAACCATGACCGACATCGGCGAGCTGCGGCTGACGGAATGGACAGCGTGCGGAGGATGCGCCGCGAAGTGGGGAGCAGCGCCGCTGGCGCAGCTCGTGCGCGACCTCGCTGCCGAAGCGGAATCCGAGCTCCTCGTCGGCCTGGCTCCCTTCGACGACGCTGCCGTGTACCTCGTCAGCGAGGAGCTGGCGATCGTCTCGACGACCGACTTCTTCCCGCCGCTCGTCGACGATGCTGCGGACTTCGGCGCGATCGCGGCGGCGAACGCGTGCAGCGACGTGTTCGCCATGGGCGGGCGCGTCGTGCTCGCGCTGAACATCGCGGCGTTTCCCGAGACGCTCCCGGCCGCGGCGGTCGAAGCCATCCTCGCGTCTGCCGCGGCGGTCGTTCGGGACGCAGGCGGCACGGTCGCCGGCGGGCACACGATCCGCTCGGCGGAGCCGATCTTCGGTCTCGCCGTGCAGGGTCTCGTCCATCCCGCGCGGATCCTGACGAAGGGAGGGGCGCAGCCCGGCGACGTGCTCGTTCTGTCGAAGCCGCTCGGCACGGGCATCGTGCTCGCCGGCGGAAGCGCCGACGAGCGGGTGGCCGCGATTTCGGGCATGCGGCGGCTCAACCGCGCCGCCAGTGAGGTACTGCAGGGGTTCGGCGCGGCGGCGCACGCCGTCACCGACGTCACCGGCTTCGGCCTGGCTGGCCACGCGTGGGAGATGGCCGAGCGGAGCGGAACGGCGCTGCGGTTCGACGTGGAGCGCTTGCCTCTGTACACCGGCGCGCTCGCGTCCGCAGAACGCGGCGTGCGCACCGGTGGCGACGCGCGCAACCGCGAGCACCTCGCCGGGCGGGTCGACTCGCACGTCCCGCCGGCACTCGAGGCGATCTGCTTCGACCCGCAGACGTCCGGCGGCCTGGTCGCCGCGCTCGCGCCCGCTGCGGTCGAAGCCGCGGTAGCCGCCGGCTTCACCGTCGTCGGCCAGGTCGAGCCAGGGCCACCTCGCGTCGTGCTCGGCTGATCGCTGGCGCGGGTCTCCGCGCGGATGCGCCCGGTCCGGTACGTTCCCCGGGTGTGCCGGTGCGTGCCGCGATTCGAGCGAAGGCACCCAAGCGCGGCGTCGAGCGGGAGTTGTGGGACCGCGGGCACGACGTCGTCGTCGGCGTCGACGAGGTGGGCCGCGGCGCATGGGCCGGCCCGCTGATGGTCGGCGCGGCGATCCTGCCGCGCGACCGCCGGGTGTACGGCGTGCGCGACTCGAAGCTGCTCACCGAGGGGGAGCGGGAGCGGATCTTCGACCGCATCGCCGGGTGGTGCACCGCGTGGGCCGTCGGGTGGGCGACGCAGGCAGAGTGCGACGAGCTCGGCATGACGCCCGCCCAGAAGCTCGCCGCCCGCCGGGCCATCGCCGGCCTCGGCGTCGAGCCCGACGCGGCGGTCGTCGACGGCCGGTGGGACTTCATGGACGGGGCTGTCCCGTGCGTCGAACGTCGGGTGAAGGCCGACCTGAACTGCCTCTCCGTCGCGGCCGCGTCGATCCTGGCGAAGGTGACGCGCGACCGCGTGATGCGCGACCTGGCCGAGCACTACCCGCACTGGCACTTCGACACCAACAAGGGGTATCCCTGCCCGCTGCACAAGACCGCATTGCAGGGCTACGGGCCGTCGGCGATCCATCGCCGGACCTGGATCTTCATGGACCACTACGTCCCCTGGCCCGGCATGCGTGTGTTCCGCCCCGAGCAGCCGACCCTCTTCTGACTGTCGACGCACCATGGGCGAGATCGACCGCTTGCTCGCCGCGAACGAGGACTTCGCGGGCGCGCGGGAGAGCGCCGCCCTCGGCCCGCACCCACGCCGCGGCCTTGTCGTGCTGACGTGCATGGATGCGCGCATCGACATCCTCGCCGCGTTCGGGCTGCACCTCGGTGAGGCGCAGGTGCTGCGCAACGCCGGCGGCCGGGTCACCGACGACGTGCTGCGCAGCCTGGCGTTGTCGTGCACCGTGCTCGGCGCCGACATGGTCGTTGTCATGCAGCACACGGCCTGCAGGCTGGCGCTGGCGACGGACGAGGAGCTGCGCCAGCGGACCGGAACGGACTTCGACTTCCTGGCGATCACCGACCATGCGGCCGCGCTCCAGGACGATGTCGAGCTCCTCCGGGCGGCGCCCTACCTCGCCGGGCTGCGGACGATCGCCGGCTTCCTGTACGACACGCCGACGGGCCGGGTCACCGAGATCACCCGCTCCACCCGCACGGCCTGACCGCCCCCGTAGGCGCGAAGTCGGGTCCGGACGTACCGGCGAGGCCTACCGTGAGCGGAGGACGCGGTCGAACATTGCGAAGGTCTGGTCGTAGGCGCGCTTGGCGGCCGGCTCGTGGTACGAGTCGCCGGGCACGGCGAAGCCGTGGTCGGCGCCGTCGAGGATCTCCGCCGTGCCCCGGTCGCCCATGGCGCGCACCGCGTCGATGAACGGCACGTTGTCCGCGGCGGCCTGCATCTTGTCCTCCGCCCCGTAGGCGATGTACAGGTGGCCGGGGATCGACGGCACGGCGAGGTGCGGCGAGTCCGGCTGGTCGGTCGTGCAGAACGACGGGTGCAACCCGGAGCCGGCGGCGAACGTGTCGGGATGATCCGCCATGGCCCGCACCACGGAGCGGGCGCCGATGCAGAACCCGATGCAGCCCAGCCGCTCGCCGCGCGCCGCGGGATCAGCGGCGACGTGGTCGAGCACGGCCCGCACGTCGACATCGACCATCGCGTCGGTCGTGCCGGTGAGGATGCCCCAGAACCGTTGGAACGCGTCCTGGTCGGCACGGTCCTCGCGGCGGAACCGGAACCACGGCTCCTCGCGGTGGTAGCGGTCATGCGAGATCACGTAGTAGCCCTCGTCGGCGAGCCACTGCATCGACTCCTTCGACCCGTCGTCCAGACCGGGGCCGTGGTGGAAGTAGACGACCACGGGGAATGGGCCGTCACCGTCCGGCCGGCGGATGTGGACCCCCATGTCGCCGTCCTGCGTGGACAGGCTCAGCGTCTCCTCGACCATCGTGCGGCCCCCTTCGACGTGCGCGCACCCGCACGGTACCGGAACGCGGCCGGCGCGCCCGGCCCGACCTACACTCCGGACGAACCATCCGCAACGACACCTCCAGGGGGAACCGATGCGTTCACGGACGCGAGCGACCGCAGCCGTCCTCATCGCCGGAGGGCTGCTCATCGCCGCAGCCTGCGGCGACGACGACGACGGCGAGGCCGGCGACACCGCAGCGCCGGAGGAGACCGGGGCGGGAGGCGGTGGCGAGGCGGTGGACTGCCAGCCGATCACCGACGGCGTGCTGACCGTCGTCACCAGCCTTCCCGGGCCGAACTTCTGGGGCACGACCGCGGCCGAGACCGACCCGGACGCGATCGAGAGCGGCATCGAGTACGACCTCGCCAACCTCGTCGCCGAGGCGTGCGGGCTGGAGATGGAGTTCCGCAACGAGAGCTTCGACGCGATCGTCGCCGGCCAGATCGCCGAGGACTCGTACGACATCGTCTTCTCCCAGGTGACGATCACCGAGGAGCGGGACGAGGTGGTCGACTTCTCCGTGCCCTACTTCAAGGCCGACCAGGGCCTCCTCGTCCCGACTGGGACGGAGGTGTCCACCTGGGACGAGGTGAAGGCGATGACGATCGGCGTCCAGGCGACGACGACCGCCGAGTTCTACTTCCTCGAGATCCCCGAGTGGAAGCTCGACTCCGACCCGCAGAGCTTCCCCGACCTGACGTCCGCCTACGAGGCGCTGTCCTCTGGCCAGGTCGACGGCGTGGTCATCGACACGCCGATCAACCTCGGCCAGGCGTCGCAGTCCGACGGCGAGCTGGAGGTCGTCGCGCAGTTCTCCACCGGCGAGGAGTACGGGGCGATCTACCCGGAGGGCTCGCCGAAGAAGGCGGTGTTCGACGGGATCATCCAGGGCCTCGTCGACGACGGGACGGTCAACGACCTCATCGCGCAGTACCTCGGCGGCGACCCGTCCACCGTCCCCTTCATCGAGGTCGGCGCCTGAGCGAGCGAAGCGAGCTCCATGTAACGGCGCGTTGTCCGCCGCGCAGCGGCGGACCGGTCACTGGTGCACCCCCCTCCACGGGTCGACGAAGCCATTCCGACCGCCATCGACGGGCGCACCAGTGAGCGACCAGACGGAGCTCGCGCCCGCCGCTGGCGCCACCGCCGTCCCCTGGCAGCGGTCCAGCCGCGTCCTGACCTACCGCGGGGCGTCGATCGCCGCGCTGCTCTTCCCGCCCACGGGGATCCCGGCGCTCCTGTCGTCGCTGAAGGCCGGGCGCCTCGCCAAGGAGGGCCGGATCGAGGAGGCGCGCCTCGCCGGCGAGCGGGCCCGTGACTGGTGCTGGTACTCGGTCGGCATCGGCCTCGCCGCGTACTTCGCGCTGTTCCTCGTCCTGCTGTTCACGATCCGGGACGGCGTGCTGCGCGAGGTGTACTTCGAGCGCGACGTGATCACGAGCTGGGACGCGTGGCGCTCCCTCCTCAAGGGCTTCTGGATCAACATCCAGGTCGCGCTGTGGGCCGAGGCGATCGTGCTCGTCTGGGCGCTGCTCGTCGCTGTGGTCCGCCTGCTCCCCGGCCGGGAGTGCGCCCCGATCCGCTTCGTGGCTGCCGCCTACTGCGACCTGTTCCGCGGCACGCCGGCGGTCCTCGTGCTGCTGATCATCAACTTCGGCTTCCAACGCGCCCGGCTGCCGCTCCTGGAGAACTTCTCGACCACGCAGTACGCGATCCTGTCGCTGGTCCTCGTGTACGGCGCGTACGTGTCCGAGGTGTACCGGGCCGGCATCGAGTCGATCCACTGGAGCCAGACCGCGGCGGCGCGCTCGCTCGGTCTGTCGCACGGGCAGACGTTGCGCCATGTCGTCGTCCCGCAGGCTGTCCGCCGCGTCACGTTGCCGTTGCTCAACGACTTCATCGGCCTGCAGAAGGACACTGCGCTGCTCAGCTTCATCGGAGTGCTCGAGGTGCTGGCGCGGGCGCGGTTCATCAACAACAGCCAGGCCACGTTCACCGGCTACACGATGGCGGCGATCCTGTTCGTCGTGTTGACGATCCCCCAGACCCGGATCGTCGACCGCTTGGCGAAGCGGCACAGCCTGCGGATGCGGGCCGGTTAGGGCGATGGCCCTGCTCGAGATCGAAGACGTCCACAAGGCGTTCGGTGACAACCAGGTGCTGCGCGGGATCGGCCTGCGCGTCGACACGCACGAAGTGGTCTGCCTGATCGGCGCGTCCGGCAGCGGCAAGTCGACGTTGCTGCGCTGCATCAACGCGCTCGAGCCGATCGACCAGGGCGAGATCCGCCTCGCCGGCGACCGCGTCAGCGGGCGGGGCATCGACGTGAACGCGCTGCGCCGCGACGTGGGGATCGTGTTCCAGAGCTTCAACCTGTTCCCGCACATGACCGTGCTGCGCAACGTCACGCTCGCCCCGATCAAGGTCGCCGGCCTGGCCTCGAAGCTCGCGGAGGAGACGGGGATGGCGCTCCTCCAGCGGATCGGTCTGGAGGAGAAGGCGCACGAGTACCCGGACCGGCTCTCGGGCGGCCAACAGCAGCGGGTCGCGATCGTGCGCGCTCTGGCGATGACGCCACGGTTGCTCCTGCTGGACGAGATCACGTCGGCGCTCGACCCGGAGCTGATCGCCGAGGTGCTGAACATCGTCCGCCAGCTCGCCGACGAAGGCATGACGATGATGCTGGCGACGCACGAGATGGGCTTCGCCCGCGAGGTCGCCACGAAGGTCTGCTTCCTCCACGAGGGCGTCGTCCACGAGGAGGGCCCACCGGAGCAACTGTTCGGCGACCCGCGGGAGCAGCGCACGCGTGAGTTCCTCCGCCACATCGTCGAAGCCGGTCGCCTCTGAATCGCGGCCCTCGGCGTCAGATTTCCGCTTTCTGTGGCGGGCGTCAGACAGAGTGTCTAATATTGGGAAGCGTGCAACTCGCTCGCCTCTCCACGTCCGACGGCCCGCGGATGGTCGTCACCGACACCGATCTCCACAACGCCCACGTCGTCACGATCGCCGGCAATGCCTTCGATGATCTCCCGGCGCTGCTCGCCGCGGCGGACGGGGACATCGCCCGGATCGAAGCGGGCGCGGAGGTGCAGTTCGAGCCCACCGACCTGGTGAGCGTCGTCGGCCGGCCGCGGAAGGTCATCTGCATCGGGTTGAACTACCGGGGCCACGCCGCCGAGACGAAGTCGCCCCTTCCCGAGCAGCCGATCCTCTTCCCGAAGTGGGACAACGCCCTCACCGGCCCGTACGACGACGTGCCCCTGCCTCCGGAGTCGACGTTCGTCGACTGGGAAGCAGAGCTGGCCTTCGTCTTCGGGCGCCGCTGCCGGCGCGTCAACGCGGCGGACGCGGCGTCGGTCGTCTTCGGGTTCACCGCCGCCAACGACCTGTCGATGCGCGACTTCCAGATGGCCAGCTCGCAGTGGGCTGCCGGGAAGAGCTGGGACCGGGGGACGGCAGTCGGACCGGTGGTCGTCGACACCGCCGCCATCGGCACTGTCGCGCCGGACCTGGCCATCGTCGGGCGGCGCAACGGCCAGGTGACGCAGGACAGCCGGACGAACGACCTCATCTTCGGGGTGCCCGCCCTCGTCGAGTACATCACGACGGTGATGACGATGGAGCCGGGCGACATCGTGCTGACGGGCACGCCCTCCGGCGTCGGGATGGTGACGCCCGACGCGGGCGGCCTGCAGCCGGGCGACGTGTACGAGGTCGAGATCGAGGGGATCGGCACGATCCGCAACCGCTTCGTCGCCGAGTCCGACTGGGTGCCGCGGGCGAAAGTGCCCGCTCGGTAGTGTGCGGACGATGAAGGCAGCAGGTGCGGCGGACGCGCTGCACCTGCCGCGCATGCAGGCCGGCGCGAACCCGCAGCACCTCATCGTCACGCTGCTCGGTGACTACTGGTCCGGCCGCAAGGAGCACCTTCCCTCGGCCGGGCTCGTCGCGCTGGCCAACGAGTTCGACATCACCTCCACCAGCGCGCGGGCGGCGTTGAGCCGTCTCGCGCGGCGCGGCCTGCTCGACTCGACGAAGGACGGCCGGCGCACGTTCTACGGCTTGACGCGCCGTGCCGAAGAGGTGCTCGACGAGGGCTTCGAACGGATCGTCACGTTCGGCCTCGACGCCGGACCGTGGGACGGTTCCTGGGTCGTGGTCATCTTCTCGGTTCCCGAGGAGCAGCGCGACGTGCGCCACGTCCTGCGCACGCGGTTGCGCTGGCTCGGCTTCGCGCCGCTGTACGACGGCGCGTGGGTATCGCCGAGGGCCGACCCGGACGACGCAGCGGCGTTGCTCGACCAACTCGGAGTGGCGAGCGCGACCGTGTTCGTGTCCCGCGTCGTGCATGCCCTCAACGGCGGCGACCCGCTGTCGGCGTGGGATCTCGACGAGCTGCGGGCGAGCTACGAGGAGTTCATCGCCCGGTTCGGGCTGCTGCTCGACCGAGCCCTGCGCGGCCAGGTCGACGCCGCGGAGGCGATGGTCGCCAGGACGCAGCTCATGGACGTGTGGCGCCAGTTCCCGAACCTCGACCCGGAATTGCCCGAGGACGCGCTACCGGGGGGATGGCCGCGGCGGCAGGCGCAGCAGATCTTCGCCGACGTGTACGACGCGCTCGGCCCGCTCGCCGTGCTCCGCTTCCAGCAGATCCTCTCCGCGCACGCGCCCGACCTCGCCGGCCGCGCGCAGTACCTGAAGGTCAAGAACGGGCGCCGGCGCAGGGCCTCCTGACCCACCGGCCACCTGACCGATCAGGCCGGCCGGCACGGCGTCACGCCGTCCCCCAGACCTCCCCGCAGACCTCGACGATCCGCGCCAGCTCCGCCGTCTCGTCCTCGACCGTCACCGGGTTCCCCCCGACCGTCGAGGCGAAGCCGCACTGCGGCGACAGCGCCGACCGTTCGACCGGCACGAACCTCGCCGCCTCGTCGATCCGCCGGAGCGTCGTCGGCGATCGCGCCGTCGGCGTGCTGCCGCCACGAGGCGAGCAGCTCCGGCGGGCGGAGAAGCGACCCGACTTGGGCGCGGTGTGTCATCTGCTCTCCTTCGGCAGCGCCTCGAGGAATCCGGTCATCGGGTCCTCGAGCACGTCGGCCGCCTTCGTCGTCGGGCGGTGGACGAGCGTGACGAATGCGGCAATCGCGAGCATCGCCATCACCAGCATCCCGTAGGCCATGGAGAACTCGGTCGTCTCGCCGAACGCGCCCGCCAGTGGCGTGGCGATCGCGCCGACGGCGAACTGGATCACGCCGAGGAACGCGGAGGCGATGCCCGCCTCGCGGCCGTAGCCCGACAGCGCGAGGGCCGTCGCGTTCGGGGCGATGAGCGGCAGGGTGACGTTCGTGAAGACGAGCGCGGCGATGACGACCGCGATGCCCGCCTCGGCCAGCACGGACGCGGAGAGCAGCACGGCGCCGACGAGCAGTTGGACCGTTCCCCACCGCAGGAGCGACGTCGGTGCGTAGCGGCGGACGAGGATCGCGTTCAACTGCCCGAAGGCGACGAGGCCGACGGCGTTGCCGGCGAAGACCGCGCTGAACCCTTGGGGGCTGAGGCCGTAGATCTCCTGGAACACGAACGACGAGCTCGAGATGTAGAAGAACAGCACGCCGAAGGCGAACCCGCTCGTCAAGGCGTAGCCCATGAACGTCCGGTCGCGCACGAGGTGCCCGACGACGGAGATCGTGTCGCGCACGCCACCCGACCGGCGTTGATCGGCGTGGAGCGTCTCGGGGAGCACCGCCAGCGCGGCGGCCAGCCCGGCGAGACCGAGGCCGCCGAGCACGACGAAGATGCCGCGCCACGACGTGAAGTCGATGAGTAGGCCACCGATGAGGGGGGCGACGATCGGTGCGGCACCGCTGACGAGCATCAGCAAGGAGAAGATGCGCGCCGCCTCGGCGCCCGTCGCCCGGTCGCGCACGACCGCACGGGAGATCACGACGGCAACGCCGCCGAAGAGGCCCATGAAGAACCGCAGCGCGATCAGCGCCGGTGCGCTCGGCGCCGCCGCACAGGCGAAGCAGAACACGGTGTACCCGACCAGTCCGACCACCAGCGGGCGGCGGCGGCCGAGCGTGTCGCTCAGCGGACCGCCGAACAGCTGGCCGAGGGCGATACCGATCAGGCATGACGAGAGCGTGAGCTGGATCTGCGACTCGGGGACGCCGAAATCGGCGGCGATGTCCGGCAGGGCCGGCAGGTACATGTCGAACGACAGCGGCGGCAACGCGGTGAGGCCGCCGAGCACGAGCAGCATCGGAACGGCGACGCTCGGCCGCGGGCGGGCGTCGTCGGGGGAGCGCACGGAGGGACAATCTAATGTACGACACTTCCTTGACGACAGATTCCGGTTGTGTAACCCTGATTTCCCGATCCGAGCTCGTGGGTCGGCGTGACACCGTGGGACGGAATGGAGCCGGGGAAGGGGACCGTGGTCTGCGTTGCGGCGCTGCTGCTGACGTTCGCCGGCGTGGGCGCGTTCGTGATACTCGAGTTCGCGTCTGGCGGCAGCCTGTGGGGCGTCCTCTGCGCGGCCGCCCTGCACGACGATCGGACTCGACGTGCACAAGACCAAGCTCGCTGTGCTCTGCCTCTCCGCCGCGCTCGGGCTCGTGGCTGGCGGATCGCCTTTGCCGGGACGCCCGGAGAGATCGCCGGCTCGATCTCCGACGCCTACCTCGAGGCGAGCGTGGGAGAGCTCGTGTGACCGGCGTTCCCGAATCGCCCGTCCTCGTCGTCGGCGCCGGGCCGGTGGGAATGACTGCCGCGCTCGCACTGCGCGCGCAGGGCTTGCGAGCGGTCGTCCTCGAGGCGGAGGCGCCAGGGCGGCAGCGGCCAGGGAGCCGGGCGATCTACATCCACGGCGAGTCGCTCGAGCACCTGGAGGCGATCCGGCCCGGCCTGGGCTGGGACGTCGCCCGCGACGGCCTGGTCTGGACGACGAAGAGGACATATGTCGGCGACTCCCTCGTCTACGAACGCACCTACCCGCCGCCCGATCCGACGCGGCTTCCGCACTCGACGAACCTGTCGCAGGTGGACATCGAGGCCCTCCTGCTCGACGCCTGCAAGGAGGCAGGCGTGGAGATCGTCTGGGAGCAGGCGGTCACCGGGTCCACGTCGAGCGACGATGGGGTCGTTCTGCAGACACCGGGCGGCGAGTGGCGGGCGTCGTACGTGATCGGGGCCGACGGCGCCCGGTCGGTGCTGCGCGAGAGCGCCGGCATCGAGCTGGTCGGGCCGCGCATCGAGGACTCGTTCGTCATCGTCGACGTCGCCGAGGATCCGTCCGACCCGCTGCTTCCCCAACGCGTCTACTACTACGACCATCCTGCGGTCGGCGGGCGGAACGTCCTGCTCGTGCCGTTCGCCGGTGGCATCCGGGCCGACCTCCAGCTGCGCCACGGCGACGACCCGGAGCGGTTCAACGACGACGAGGGTGTGCGCCGCTGGATCTCCGCCGTGCTGCCGGCCAAGTACGCCGACCGCATCACCTGGGTGTCGACGTACCGCTTCTACCAGGTCGTCGCCAGCGCGCTCACCGACGCCAACCGGCGGATCCTGCTGGCCGGGGAGGCGGCGCACCTGTTCGCCCCGTTCGGCGCCCGCGGGCTGAACTCCGGGATCCCCGACGCGCTGGTCGCGGCGCGTGCCATCCGGCGCGCGCTCGACGACCCGGGCGCGGCGCGTGCCGCCGTCGACCACTTCGCGACCTCGCGGCGGGAGGCTGCGCTGTACAACCGCGACGCGTCGAGCGCGGCGCTGGCGCACATGCAGGAGAACGGCTGGCGTGTCCGGCTGAGGCGGAGGTGGAAGGCGGCGGTGGCGAAGCGCGGGCTCGCCGCGGGCGCGTGGCTCGACTCGTCGCCCTTCGGCCCCCGCGCCGCCGAGCACAAGACCGAAACCGGCTCCTACTGACGCGGACGCGCCCAGACGTGGCATGCCCGGCTTCTGGCGGCCGGCCCCGCGGTCGGTCCGGCCAGGACCTGGGTGAGGTCGACGACGCGGACACCCTCCAGCGGCAGGCGATCGGTACCGTCGTCCGACGTTCTGATGAGGTTTGGGCGCATCTCGTGAGCCCAAACCTCATCA
>DASZOG010000176.1:0-12510 GCA_035550895.1 Acidimicrobiales bacterium | reverse complement strand
TTGCTCGCGGATCCAGATGATCTCCTCCTGGCGGCGCACGCGGCGGTGGTTCTCGCCGTAGCCGCCCGGCCGCTCGCACACCGCCAGCCGGTCCTTGATGAACCACGTGAAGTTGCGCGGTGTGATGCCGAGTGCCCACTTGCCGCGCAGCTTGGGAGGCATCAGGCCGCTCCGGCAACGTCGCCGACGAGCGCGACCGCGTGGACCGTGGGCAGCACCTCGTGCACGCGCAGCATGCGCACCCCCTGCACCGCCGCCCAGGTCGCGGTGGCCAGCGACGCCTCGATGCGGTCGTCGGTGGGCACGGGAGGCGTCGAGTCGGTCGCTGCGGGGCGGTCGAGGCCCGGGAGAGGAGGCGCTGTCGCGGTGGCGTCCGACGCCGCGACGAGCCGGCCGAGCGTCGCCTTGCGCGACAGCCCGACGACGACCGGGAACCCGGTCGCGACGAAGTCGGCGAGCGCCGCCATCAGCGTGACGTTGTGTGCGAGCGTCTTGCCGAAGCCGAACCCGGGGTCGATCCAGACCTCGTCGACGCCCGCCGTGACGGCCGCCTCGGCCCGCTCGACCAGGAAGGCGCGCACCTGGGAGACGACGTCGTCGTAGTGCGGGTCGGCCTGCATCGTGCGCGGGTCGCCGAGCATGTGCATCGCCACCCAGCCGACGCCGCAGGCAGCGGCGACCTCGTGCAGGGACGCGGACACGTCGTTGATCAGCGTCGCGCCCGCCCTCACTGCCGCCTCGGCCGTCGAAGCATGTCGGGTGTCGATGCTCACCCGCCCGCGGCGGGCGAGCTCGGCGACCACCGGTAGGACTCGCCGCTGCTCCTCACCGGGGTCGACCGCGGTCGCGCCCGGGCGGGTGGACTCACCGCCGACGTCGACGAGGTCCGCGCCCTCGTCGAACAGGCGCAGACCGTGGGCGATCGCTGCCGTCGGGTCCAGATGGCGGCCGCCGTCCGAGAACGAGTCCGGGGTGACGTTGACCACCCCCATCACCAGCGCGCGCACCAAGACCCGAGCGTAACTGCCGTGGTGTGTCAGAGGAGCGTGAGACGCTGGTGGCGGCGGCGGACCCGGCGCCCGCCGCCGACGTCGCAGGCAGCCGCCTCGCCCCGGGCGACCGCAAGGACCCGGTCGACGGTGGCCCGGTCCGGAGGGTGCTCCCCGAGCAGCCACCTGCGGACCGCGCGGCGGGCCAGCGCCGGTGGTGCGGCGGCGACGACGCGCGCATCCGTCGGGTCGAGCCCGGCGGCAAGCTCGTCGAGGAGGGCGGCGTCGTCGCGGAAGAGGTCAGCCTGGCGGACGATGAGCGCGGCCACGTCGCGCCCGGCGATGTGGTCGAGGAGCGGCAGCAGCTCGTGGCGGACGCGGTTGCGGCGGTGGGTCGGGTCGTCGTTGCTCGGGTCCTGGATCGGTGTCAGTCCCTCTGCGGCGCAGAGCGCTCTGGTCTCGGCGCGCCGCAGGCGGAGGAGCGGCCGGCGGTCCGGCCGCATGCCGGCCATGCCATCGGGCCCAGCCCCGCGCAGCAGGTTGAGCAGGACGGTCTCCGCCTGGTCGTCGGCGGTGTGGCCGGTCAGCACGTCGGGCGGCAGGCGGGCGTAGCGCGCCGCCCGGGCGCGCGCTTCGAGGTTCGGACCGGAGGCGACCGGTGCCTGCTCAGCCCGGAAGTGGGTCCCGTAACACACCGCGGTCTGCGCCACCACAGCCGCCTCCTGGGCGGAACCGGGGCGCAGACCGTGGTCGACGTGGACGGCCGTCACCGTGCAGCCGGCCTCCACCGCCAGGACCAGCAGCGCGAGGCTGTCCGCACCGCCCGAGACGGCGCAGGTCACCGGGGTGCCGGACGGCGGGAAGGAGCAGCGCGCCAGCAGCCTCCTGCGGTCGTTCACTGCCCGCGCTCGGTCACCGTGCCCTGCGGCTGCAACGGTCCGGCGCGGGCGAGCCAGCGGTCCGGATCGCGGATCTCGTCGAGAGTCGGGAGGTGTTCCGGTCGCTCCCAGCACCGGTCGACTGCGGTCGGGCCGGCCACCGCTTCGATGCGCGCCAGGAACCGCTCCCCGAGCTCGTACTGCGCGAGCTTCGCCTCGAGGCCGATCAGGCGACGGAGCAGCTTCACCGGCGGGCTGCCCGAGGCGCGGCGGGCCCGGAGCACCTTCCCGAAGCGTTCCGCGCTCGCCACGTGTCCGGTCCCGGCGCGGTCCATGACCACGTCGCCGTGCCCCTCGAGGAGTGCCATCAATCCACCGATCGACTGCAGCGCGACACGCTGTTCGGGCGTCGCCAGCAGCGCCGGCAGCCCGCCCTCGTCGATCCGCCGGCGGGCCTCGTCCCGGTCTGACACAGCGGCGCGCAACACGTTCACGAGGCGAGCCGGATCCGGGTCGGCCACCTCCAACGCCCGCTCGGCGAGGTCGAAGAAGTGGGTCCGCATCCACGGCACGCCCTCGAACTGGGCGCGGTGGGTCAGCTCGTGCAGAGCGACCCACAGGCGGAACTCCCGGCGGGGGAACTCGTGGCGCCGCTCCAGAGCGAACAGGTTCGGTCCGACGAGGTACACCGTGCTGCGATCGCCGCAGTCCGGGGTCGCCGTGGCGGCACGGCCGACGAGCAGGTCGTACTGACCGAGCACCCGCCCGGACATCCACCCCAGGAGGGTGCCGATCTCGACCGCCGCGATCCGGCCGGTGACCGCACCGAGGAGCGCGTTCGGCGACCGGCCGGTGCGTTGCCAGCGGGCGATCACCGGCTCGAGCAGCGCCCGCATCCCGGCGACGTTGGCGCGCACCCAGGCGGGGCGGTCGACGACCTCGATCACCGCCGCGCCCGGCGGGTGGAGGTTCGTCGCCTCGCTGACGAGTCGCTCGGCCAACGGCGTCAGCTCGCCGAGGTCGTGGCGCAGCCGGTCGAGCGCGCTCCGACGAGCCGGCGCATGGCGTGCCGCGAGGCGGACGCCGACGCGTTCTGCCAGGCTCCAGTCGACCAGCCCGGCTGGCGCCGCCATCGGACCCCGGCTACTTCCGCAGCTGGTCGCGCGGCGGGTACTTGGGGGCTTCGACCTGCTTCAGGTAACCGACGATCAGCGCCACGACGCCGGCGAGGGTGGCGACGAACAGGATGAGGCCGATCCACCAGTGCCAGACGTAGGCCGCGAGCATGCGGTCGATGGTAGCGGCGGGGCGCCCGAGGAGCGCCAGCGTCCCACCGAGCGGATCAGGTCAGCGAATCGTCGACGATCGGAGGCAGGCCCGGATCGCCGAAGCACTCCTGGATGCGGTGCAGCAGCCCCGAGGGCATCTCGTCGCGGTGGCACTTCTCGGCGATGACCTGCTTCAACTCGGCGTGGAAGTCGTACGCGTGGAGGCAGTCGAGGCACCGCTCGAGGTGGCCCTCGATCGACGCCTTGGCATCCGCGGACAGCTCGTCGTCGAGGAAGGCCTCGAGCTCTCGGAGCGTCTCTTCGCAGTCGGCCATCGTGGGATCCGGTCTGGTCACGCCGTACGGGCGGGCGGCTCGTCGATCGGATCGACGAGGCCGCGCTCGGCGGCGAACTCGAACAACAGCTTGTGCATCGCCTTTCTTCCCCGGTGCAGGCGGGACATCACGGTCCCGATCGGGATGTCCAGCATCTCCGCGATCTCCTTGTACGAGAAGCCCTCGACGTCCGCCAGGAGGACGGCGAGGCGGAAGGCCTCCGGCAACGACTCGAGCGCCTCCTTCACCTCGTCGTCGGTGAACAGCTCCATCAGCTCGTCCTCGGCGCTGCGGCTGGCGAGCGCCGCCTCGAGCGCGCCGAGCCGGCGATAGAGGTAGAGGTCCTCGACGTCCTCGAGGTCGGTCTCGTCCGGGCGTCGCTGCTTGGCCCGGTAGGCGTTGATGTAGGTGTTCGTCAAGATCCGGAACAGCCAGGCGCGCAGGTTGGTGCCCTCCTCGAAGCTGGAGAACCCGCGGTACGCCTTCAGATACGTCTCCTGGACGAGATCTTCGGCGTCGGCCGCGTTGCGCGTCATGCGCAGTGCCGTGGAGAACAACGACGGGGCGTACTGCATGGCTTCCTCGGCGAAGCGCGCCTGGTCGGCCATGCGCGGCGACCCTAGTGGTGCCTCGCGCGCTGCCCGGCTGCGGACGGGCGTCAGGTGGTGATCTCGGCCGCCAGGTGATCGAGGGCGACGACGAAGCGCTCGAGCAGCTCCGCGAGCTGGCGCCGCTCGTCCTCCTCGAACTCGCTGAGCATCGCCTCGAGCGCCTTCCGCCGGCGTTGGGCGACGGCCTCGTGTCGGGCCCGCCCCGCGGCCGTGGCCGACACCATCACCACCCGCCCGTCGTCGTCGCTCTGGCGCCGTTCGGCCAGTCCGGACCGCACCAGCCGCTGCACGGCACGCGTCGCCGTCGACGGGTCGACGCGCAGCGCGTCGGCGAGGTCGGTCATCCGCCACGAGTCCTGCGCCGCCAGGAGGTCGAGCGTGTCGACCTGGCCGAGCTCGATCGCCTCGGCGCCGGTCCCGTAGAACCAGTCGCGCACGGCCGACATCGCCGCACCGCGGCGGAGCTCCTTCCATGCCGTGCCGATGCGGACCGCGACCTCCAGCTCGGCCGGGTCGTCGAGATCGACCCGCCGCCGCACGGGGGCGCTCGGGGCCATCGTCGAAGGGTACAAGCGACGCGGGGACGGTGCAGCGGATCGCGTCAGCGCGACACTTCCTGCCCGTGCACGTGGCGCGTCCCGCGACGGAGGACGACTTCGAGGCGATCGCGGAGGTCGCGCGGGCGTGTGACGAGACCGGCCTCGACAGCGCGGCCACGCCGTCGTACTGCGCGTTCCTGCTCGCGCACGGCCAGCTCGTCGTCGCCGAGGACGACGCCGCAGTGGTGGCGTACGCCGGAGCACTGCCCGTCGGTCCGGCGTGGCTGCTCACGGACGCGTTCGTGCACCCGCGGCACCGCTCGGAAGGCGCGGGGCGAGGTGTCGTCGAGGCTGCGCTCGCCGGCGCACTCGACGTGTGCACGTTCTCGTCGCAGGACCCGCGCGCGCTGCGGCGCTATGCGGCCTACGGCATGCGCCCGCACTGGCCGCTGCTGTACCTGCGCGGCAAGCCGGCGGCGATCGAGCGCGATCCGCTCCGCTTGGCCGAGGTCGGCCCCGAGGAGGCGAGCGGGTTCGAGCGGCGGGTGACCGGATGGACGCGCCTCGCACTGCACGACTACCTGGCGGCTCGTCCGGGACACGAGGCGCTGCTGGACGGTGACGTGCTCGCGATCGTGCACGAGCGAGAGGACGGGACGGCCCGGCTCGACCGGCTCCTCTGGACGGAGAACGTCGAAGCGGTCGACGTCGTCCTCGGCACGCTGGCCACCGTTGCCGACCTCGACGAGATCGAGCTGTTCCTGCCGGGCCCGAGCGGCGCCTTGCCGGCGTTGCTCGACGCCGGCTTCCGCCTCGAGGACCACGACCACTACATGGCGACGACGACCGGGATCGTCGATCCGACGCGCTGCTGCCCCCACCCCGGCCTGGCGTAGATGGCGCGGATAGCGTGATCGGCCGTGCCGGTCCGTGTTCTCGTCGCGGAGGACAACGTGCTCCTGCGGGACGGCATCCGCCGGATCCTCGAATCCGCGGACGGCATCGAGCTCGCCGGTCTCTGTGGCACGTACGACGAGTTGCTCGCAGCCGTGGACGGTGACCCGCCCGACGTCGTGCTGACCGACATCCGCATGCCGCCGACCGGGACCGACGAAGGGATCCGCGCCGCCGCAGAGCTCCGCGACCGCCATCCGCACGTTGCCGTCGTGGTGCTCAGCCAATACGTCTCGACGCAGTACGCGCTCGCCCTGCTCGAAGCGGGATCCGCGGGCCGGGGCTACCTGCTGAAGGACCGCGTCGCCGACGTCGACGACCTGGTCGACGCGATCCGCACCGTCGCCGGTGGCGGCTCGGTGATCGATCCGAAGGTCGTCGACGAGCTCGTCGCCGCGCGGTCGCGCTCGAAGTCGCCGCTGGACCACCTCACGCCGCGCGAGCGCGAGATCCTCGCGGAGATGGCGACCGGGAAGTCGAACGCGGCGATCGCCAGCACGCTTGTCCTCTCCGAGCGGGCAGTGGAGAAGCACATCAATTCGATCTTCTCCAAGCTGCACCTGGTCGAAGAACCGGACGTCAACCGCCGCGTGAAGGCGGTGTTGCTCTACCTGAGCGCAGGGGGAGGTCAGCCCCACCCTGCACATGGGTAGCAGCCTGCTGCCGTTCGGCGAGCGGCTCTGGCACGATGAACGCAGTGGAGGAGCCGCCGCCGAGCGACGGACGCGTGCAGGTGCTGGTCGGCGACGACCCGCCGCCGGTCCGCGCCGCGGCGCGAGCAGTCGTGGCCCGCGTCGATGGCTTCGACCTCGTCGGTGAGTCGGCGTCCGGCGAAGAGGCGGTGACGCTGTCCGAGCAGCTCCGGCCGGATCTCGTCCTGATGGACATCAACATGGGCGCGATGGACGGGCTGGAGGCGACGCGGCGGATCACTGCGGCGCGACCGGAGACGCTGGTCATCCTGGTGTCGACGTACGCCGTCGAGGACCTCCCGCCAGGCGCGCGGTCGAGCGGCGCGGCGGCCTACGTGAACAAGGACGAGTTGAGCCCGAAGCTCGTCCGGAGGTTGTGGGACGACGGCGGCGATCCCGACTGGCGGACGGCCCTCACCTAATTGGGCTCACCCGCCGGCGCCTGCAGCGGAATCGTCCCGGTGATGGTCGTGCCCCTGCCGGGTGCGCTCTGCACCGTGAGCCGGCCGCCGAACGCCCCCAGTCGGTCGGCCATGTTGATGAACCCGTGGCCTTCGTGCGCACCGGCCGGGTCGAAGCCGGCGCCGTCGTCTGTCACCTCGAAGCCCAGCGCGGCGTCCCCTTCCCAGACCCGGACGCGCACCGACGCGCTGTCGCCGGCGTGCTTGCTCGCGTTCTGCAGTGCCTCGAGGCAGCAGAAGTAGACGGCCGCCTCGACCTCTGCCGGGTGGCGGCTGAGGCCGTCGGCGACGACCGTCACTGGCGTCGCCGACCGCGAAGCGGCGGCCGACAATGCCTCGCCCAACCCGCCGGAGACGAGCAGCGGCGGGAAGATGCCGTGCGCCAGGGCACGCAGCTCCTGGATCGCGTCCTGCAGGTCGCCACGGATCTCGTCGAGCATCTCCTCCGCCCCGTGCGTGTCGTCCTCGACCATGTCCTTGGCGAGCCGCAGCTTCACGGCAAGCGCGACGAGGTGCTGTTGGGCGCCGTCGTGCAGGTTCCGCTCGAGCTTGCGCCGCTCGGCGTCACCGGCAGCGACGATCCGGGCACGGCTGGCGCGTAGCTCGTCGTTCGCCTGGCGCAACTCCTCGAGCGACGCCTGCAGTGCGGAGTCGAGCTGCACGTTGTGCAGCGCGAGCGCGACCTGGCGGGCGAGCTCGGTGAGCACCCGGTCGTCCTCCTCCGTGTACTCCTCGCTGCCCGGGCTGCGGCGGCAGACGATCAAGCCGAGCAGTGCACCCTGGTGCGCGAGCGGAGCGATGCGGAAGGCGGTGGCGCGGTGGCCACCGAGCAGCTGCGGCAGCCAGATCTGCATCCACGTCCCGCCTGAGACCCCAGCCCGGGCCACGACGGACCGCTCCTTCGGGCCGATCTCCAGCACCGCCGGCTTGCGGTGCGGCACGCCGGCGGCCCACTCGTAGTGGCCTTCCTGACCAGTCCAGATCTCCGCCGACGCCAGGGCCATGCTCTTGCGCAGGCTCTCGCACAGCTGCAGGAGCAGCTCGTCGAGCGGGATCGCCCGGGTCAGGCGCGAACCCCAAGTCCGCAGTGCCTCGTCGGGAGAGACGCGCTCGCCGTACACGAGCCGGTTGGCCGTCTCGGACAGCCACCGCCGGGCGGGGAGCCAGGCCAGCGCAGCCACGGCGGCCGCAGCCATCGACAGCAGGAGCAGCCGCTGCTCACCGTCCTCAGGGGTGCGCGCCAGCCCGATGACGACCGCGGCGTACACCGCGATGACGAGGGCGGTGAGTCCGGCGAGCGAGACCGTCGCGGTCAGCAACCGGTCGACGCGGGTCACGGCGCGCGGGTGCGCTCCCGCGACGAGCGCCACGGGGATCAGGCCGGTCGCCGCCAATGCCCACGGCCACGGATCCTGCGGCGCGTCGGTGAGCGCGCGCAGCGCGATGAGGACGAGGCCGACCTCGGCGACCACCGCCATCGCCCAGCCGACCCACTGGACCCGTCGCCGATCGATCGCGGTCGCCCGCCGGTAGCGGGCGTTCGCCGCGATCATGCCGGCGGCCAATGCCGCCAGCCACAGCAGCACGAGCGGCCAGCCGAGGATCTCGTCCCGCTCGCCGAGCAGCGCCAGGCCGACGGCCCCGCCGGCGATCCAGCCCGTCATCGCGACCTGCCTCCGGCCCGGCGAACCGAGCGCCCCGTCCGGCAGCGCGAGCAACAGGTGCAGCGCGGCCGCTGGCAACAAGGCCGAGCCCACGCGAGCGATGGCGTCGACGACGAACGACGTCGCGCCGTCGAGATCGCGATGCGCCGAGAGTGACACCGCGGCCGCGGCGAGGCCGGCGAGCGTCCCAATGGTGACCACGAGCGGACCGAGGGGCAGCTGGCGGTGGTGGCACAACCACGCCCCCGCGAGCGCCCAGATCGCGACGAGCAACGCCCGGACGACCTCGCTCGCCGATGGCTCGGGTGGGGCGAGCAGCGCGATCACGGCCATCGCCAGCGGCAGCACCGACGCGAGCACCCAGGGGGACGAGCGCGACACGTCGCTCCGCACCGTCGTGCCCGGGGCCTCCGTCACCAGCGTCATCGTGGCCTCCCGTCCTCCGCGTTCCCGGTCATCACTCCGCCCGCAGGACGGCACCAGGGCTGAGCGTTGCGGCGCGCCGGCTCGGGACGATCGCGACGAGCAGCGCCGCGGCGACGGCGCAGACGGGCGCGAGAATGACGGCCGCGACGGACAGTTCGGTCTCGAGGAGCGCGCCGACCCCGTCGACGAGGCGTTGCCACACGAGCCGACCGGCGAGCAGACCGAGGAGGATCCCGACCCCGGCGCCGGCGAGGGTGATCAGTGCCGCGGCCCACCGCACCGCTTCGGCCGCTTCCCTGGGTCGGAGCCCCAACGCGCGGGCGACGGCCAGGTCCCGGTGAGACCGCCTGCTGCCGGTGAGCAGTGCATGGGCGAATCCGGCCAGGCCGAGACCGACGAGGAACGCACCCAGCCACGCCGGGGTCGAGCCGATCTCGTTCAGGCTGTCGACGACGGACGGGCGCTCGGTGAGCCTCAACCGCGGTTCGATCGTCCGTAGCCGGGCGAGCGTCGCCTCGACATCAGCGCCGTCGCGGACCTGGACTCCCACGCCGTGGGCGACCGCGACGCAATACGGGTCGTCCTCGCCCGGGGGGCAGTCGCGCAGCAGCGCGTCGAACGTCTCCGGCGGGACGTAGAAGCCCTGGTCCAACTCGTCGTTCCCGGCGTTGACGGTGCGTCCGACGATCGTCACCGCCACCGGATCGGCGAATCCGTCGATCTCGATCGCGTCGCCGAGGCCGGCGCCCAACCGCTCGAGGATCTCCGCTCCGACGGCGACCTCGCCGGGCCCGGGAGCGCGTCCGTCTTCGATCACGAGAGGCACGGCACCGCGCGCAACGTCGAACGTGAACGGTTCGACTGAGGCGCTGCCACCCGGGCCCGTAGCCTGCATGCCGGTCTCGCCCGCAGGCACGAGCTGCTCGGCGACCATCTCGACGTCAGGGTCGACGGCGAGCGCCTCGGACGCAGCGCGCTCGCCGGTGTCGAGCGGCCCTTCGATCTGCCACGGCGCGCCGTACAAGGCCGGCGCCGCGAGAAGGTGCTGCACCGAGCGATCGACCGTCGTGACCGCCAGGACGCCAGCCACGCCGACAGCGACGGCGGCCGCTCCCGCCCACGCCGGTGCGGCGCCACGCCGGTTCCGCGCCAGGGTGAGTCGCGCACCGAGCGCGGGAACGGCCGGGAGCGCTTCGAGCAGTCGTTCCACCCGACTGGGGCGGGGAGCGCCATCGCGTTCTTCGCGGCCGGCGATCAGCCCAGCGGCGAACGCCGCGGCCACCAGCGCCGTACCGAGTACGACGCCTCCGATCAGGAGCATCTTGCCGTCGACGTGGATTCCTGGGTCGACCTCGGCCAGGCGAGCCAGGCCGCGCGGGAACAACGGCGACAGGGCGACGGAAACCAGGACGGCTCCGAGCAGCCCTCCGACGATCGCGGGAGCGACGGCGAGGGCGGACGCGAGGGCGCGGTCGCGCCGAGCGAGACCCATCGCCGCCAGGGCACGCTGCTCGGCGTTCGTGCGGGAGGCGTGGCGCACGAGGGCCTGCCCGATGATGATGAGGCCGGCGAGCGCAGCCGCAGCGCTGAAGGTCCACAGTGCGGTCACCTCGACATCGATCGCGTCGGTGATGCGTGAGGCGTAGTCCTCGTCCACCACTCCGACGTCGAAGTACCCCCCACCCAGACCGGCGAGGGACCGGACCGCGTCGTCCGTCCGTCCTGGGTCGACGTCGGCCGCGGCGATGCCGACGAGCGATGCGACCTGTTCGCCCCACCGCTCGAGGAAGCCGGAGGAGGCGACGAGGAACGGCTCCGGTCGGTCCGTGATCGACTCCAGGTCGCGGATGACGCCGACGACGTGCACGTCGACCGTAGGTCCCTCGGGCGCGTACGGCGCGATGCCGATGAACTGGTCCCACTGGTCGGCGCCGAGCGTGAGCATGGGCGCCCGTTCACCGACGTCGACGCCCCATTCGTCGACGGCGGCCTCGTTGACCACGATCTCGTTGGGAGTGGACGGGTCCGGCCACCTGCCGCGTACGACCGGCTCCCGTGGCGCGTCACCGCGCTCGGCGCCGAGGGCGGCGGCGAAGAAGAACCCTTCGGGGTCGAGTGTCGCTCCGATCCACGTGACGACGCGGACGCCCCGCACCCCCGGCGCAGCGGCGATCTCGTCGGCCAATGCGTCTGGTGAGGGAAGATGGACCTCCCCGATCTGGCCCGTGTCCGGTAGCGCCACCTCGGCCTCGATCTCCTGCCAGTTCGTCTCCGCTTTCCAGCGGTCGACCGCGGTCGCCGCTCGGCGGGCGCCACCGGCGACTCCGAGGGCGACTCCGCCGGCGAACGCGATGAGCAGCGCCAACCCGACGAGCGACGCCCAGCGGTTCCGCCAATCGGTGCGGGCCCAGAGCCAGATCGCCGACATCGAGCCTCGTCGGGTCAGTTGAGGCTCGCGGCCGGGACGGCGTCGCCGTCCTCGTCGAGGTCAGCGGGCGGCCGGCCGCCGTGGTCGATCACGGCCCCGTCCTTCATCCGCACGATGCGTTGTGCGGCGTCGGCCACCGGCTGATCGTGGGTGACGAGGAGGATCGTCTGCCCACCCTCGTGCAGTCGGCGGAACAGCTCGAGCACCTCCTCGCCGCCCTCGCTGTCGAGCGCGCCGGTCGGCTCGTCGGCGAGGACGAGGGTCGGTTCGTTCGCGAGCGCACGGGCGATCGCCAGGCGCTGCCGCTGCCCGCCAGACAACGTCGCCGGCGCCTGACGCGCCTTGTCGCCCAGACCGAGCAGGTCGAGCAGATCGCGGGCCCGGGTCTCGGCCGCCTTGCGCTTCACACCGGCGATCAACGCCGGCATGACGACGTTCTCCAGGACCGTCATCCCCTCGAGCAGGTTGAAGAACTGGAAGACGATCCCGACATGACGGCGGCGCATGATCGCCAGCGCGTTCTCGTCCATCTCCGTCAGGTCGAGCTCCGCGAGGCTGAGGTCTCCCTCGTCTGGCCGGTCGAGGCCGGCGATCAGGTTGAGCATCGTGCTCTTCCCGCAGCCCGACGGTCCCATGACCGCGACGAACTCGCCGCGGGCGACGTCGAGATCGGCGCCCCGCAACGCTCGCACGGGCGCGGTGTCACGCTCGAACGTGCGGTAGAGGCCACGGGCCCGCACGACGAGATCCTGTTCCATCATTCCTCCTGGGTATCGATCCGGTAGGGCGCCACCGGCGCCTCGCGTCCCTTGACCACCTCGGCGGGCAGGTGCTCGGCGCCGGCCGGCCGGTCGGTGAGCAGCGCCCACGTCGCCTCACTGATCACGATCTGTCCGGGCGCGCCGAGCTGCTGCAGGCGTTGCGCGAGGTTCACCGCGTCGCCGACGACCGTGTACTCCAACCGCTCCTCTGAGCCGAGCAGGGCCGCGGCGACCTCGCCGCTCGACAGCCCGATGCCGAGGCCGAACGGCGGCAGTTGCACACCGGCCCATTCCGCGTTCACTCTCGCCTGCGCGTCGTGCATCGCGCGCGCCGCGGCGAGGGCCCGATCGGCGTGGTCGTCCTGCGCGGACGGAGCGCCGAACACGGCCATCACTGCGTCGCCCACGTACTGCATGACAATGCCGCCAACGCCGAGAATAGCATGGTTCATCTCCACCCAGTGCCGGTTCAGCTGGCCGGCGAGCTGTGATGGATCGGCCCGC
>DASZOG010000175.1:0-8667 GCA_035550895.1 Acidimicrobiales bacterium | reverse complement strand
AGGCGCAGACCCGTGCGGGTGTCTCCCTCGAGGCCCCGTTCGGCGGCCTCGACCGCCGGCAGCGTGCGGAGCAGCGCCAGACCGCCACCGGGGACGATGCCTTCGGCGATGGCGGCCTTCGTGGAGGCGATCGCGTCGTCGAACGCGTCCTTGCGGTTCTTCATCTCGGATTCCGATGGAGCGCCCACGCGGATCACCGCGATGCCGCCCGCGAGCTTCGCGAGCCGCTCTTGCAGCTTCTCCTTGTCGTAGTCGGACTTCGACTCGTCGATCTGGTTGCGCAGCTCGGTGCAGCGCGCCTCGATCAGTTCCTTCGCGCCCGCGCCGTCGATCAGCGTGGTGGCCTCCTGGTTGGCCACCACTTTCTTGGCGGAGCCGAGGTCGCTGAGATCCACGTTCTCGAGCTTGAGGCCGACCTCCTCGGAGATCACCTGGCCTCCGGTGAGGATCGCCATGTCCTGGAGCATCGCCTTGCGGCGGTCGCCGAAGCCCGGCGCCTTGACGGCGACGGCGTTGAACGTGCCGCGGATCTTGTTCACGACGAGCGTGGCGAGCGCCTCGCCTTCGATGTCCTCGGCAATGATCAGCAGCGGGCGGGCGGTCTGCATCACGGCCTCGAGCGCCGGCACGAGCGCCTGGACCGAGGAGACCTTCGCCGCATGCAGGAGCACGTAGGCGTCCTCCAGGACGGCCTCCTGACGCTCCGGATCGGTGACGAAGTACGGCGAGATGTAGCCCTTGTCGAACTGCATGCCTTCGGTGAAGTCGAGCTCCATGCCGAACGTGTTCGACTCCTCGACCGTCACGACGCCGTCCTTGCCGACCTTGTCGATGGCGTCGGCGATGACGTCACCGATCGCCGGGTCGGCGGCGGAGATGGCCGCCACCTGGGCGATCTCGTGCTTGTCGTCGACGTCCTTGGCCTGCTCCTTGATCGCCTCGACGGCGGCGTCGACGGCCTTCTCGATGCCCCGCTTCAGGCCCATCGGGCTGGCCCCGGCGGTGACGTTGCGCAGCCCGTGCTTGACGAGCGCCTGCGCGAGGACCGTCGCCGTCGTCGTGCCGTCGCCGGCCACGTCGTTGGTCTTCGTCGCCACCTCCTTGACGAGCTGCGCGCCGAGGTTCTCGAACGGGTCGTCGAGCTCGACCTCCTTGGCGATCGACACGCCGTCGTTCGTGATCGTCGGCGCGCCCCACTTCTTGTCGAGCACGACGTTGCGGCCCTTCGGCCCGAGGGTCACCCGCACCGAGTTGGCGAGCTGGTTGACCCCGGATTCGAGCGCTGAGCGCGCCTCGTCGTGGAACTTGAGGATCTTGGCCATCGGGCGCTCGGGTCAGCTCTCGACGATCGCCAGCACGTCGCGGCTGGTCAGGATGAGCAGGTCCTCGCCGTCGATGGTGACCTCGGTGCCGCCGTACTTCGAGTAGAGGACGGTGTCGCCGGCCTTGATGTCGAGCGGGAAGTGCTGCCCCTCGTCGTCCGACCAGCGGCCCGGGCCGACGGCGACGACGGTGCCCTGCTGGGGCTTCTCCTTGGCGGTATCGGGGATGACGAGACCCGATGCGGTCCGCTCCTCGGCTTCGCCGGGCTTGACGACGATCCGGTCATCCAGGGGCTTGAGGGCCATGATGCATTGCCTCCGTTGGCTCGTTAGCACTCGAACGTTGCGACTGCTAAGGGTAGGCGACTCACGGCCCGGTTAGCAACCAGCCAGGGCGAGTGCTAACGCAGGGCTCTGCTTCGATAAGGGGTTTCAGCTGGATGCGAAGCCGAAGCCGGCGTCGATGAGCATCCGGCGGACCTCGGCGAGGGGCAGGCCGATGACGTTCGTGACGCTGCCGCGGACCTCGCGGACGAAGGCCGCGGCGCGGCCCTGGATCGCGTAGGCGCCGGCCTTGTCGAGCGGCTCGCCAGTGGCGACGTAGCGCTCGATGTCGGCCGGGAAGAGCTCGTCGAGACGGATCACCGTCGTGACCAGCTCGACGTCGTCGGCGACGACCAACCCGGTGTGGACCCGGTGCTCGCGACCGGACAAGGCCCGCAGCATCCGCGCCGCGTCGTCGGCGTCGGCGGGCTTGCCGAGGATGCACTCGTCCAGGTCGACGACGGTGTCGGCGGCGATCACCAGGCTCTCCGGCCGCCGGAGGGCGACCGCGTTCGCCTTTGCCGAAGCGATCCGCCGAACGAGCTCCGCCGGACGCTCACCCTCCCGCGGCGCCTCGTCGACATCGGGCAAGACGACGTCGAACGGCACGCCCAGCAAGCCGAGCAGCTCGCGCCGCCGCGGTGAGCCCGAGGCGAGGACGAGGCGATGCGCTGGTGCCGCGCGAGGAGCGCGCAGCGTGTTCCTAGCCACCGGTGAGGGCGGCGCGGCCGGCGTCGACGGGTGGGGTGGCGTCGTCGAGGTCGTCGAGGTAGCCGTCAGGGAGCGCGACGGCGATCGGTCCGTTCGTGTGCCCACGCGGCAGGCGGGCCGCGCCCGCCGGAAGCGCCGCATCGGGATCGAGCAGGGCGAGAAGGTCGTCGAGCTCCGCCAGGCTCGAGACGAGACCGAACCGCCGCCGCAGCTCGGGCCCGACCGCATATCCGGTGAGGTACCACCCGGCGTGCTTGCGCAGCTCGATCGGCCCCCGCCGCGGCCCGAACCAGTCGACCAGCAGGCGGGCGTGCTCGCGCAGGACTGCTGCGACCGCACCCAGGTGCGGCGCCGGCGCGATGGGCCGGCCGGCGAACGCGTCGGCCAGGTCCCGGAACAGCCACGGGCGGCCGAGGCAGCCGCGCCCGACGACCACGCCGTCGCATCCGGTCTCGCCGACCATCCGCAGCGCGTCGGTCGCCGCCCAGATGTCGCCGTTGCCGAGCACCGGGATCGTGCGCACGGCCGACTTCAGCTCCCCGATCGCGTCCCAGTCGGCGGGCCCGGCGTAGTGCTGCTCCGCCGTCCGGGCGTGGAGGGCGACGGCGGCCGCGCCTTCGGCTTCGGAGATGCGCCCGGTCGCCAGCGACGTCGGCAACGCCTCGGTGACGCCGAGCCGGAACTTCACCGTGACGGGGACCCGGCCAGCTGAGCGCACCGCGGCACCGATGATCGCCGCCAGCAGGCGCGGCTTCAGCGGCACCGCGGCGCCTCCTCCACGACGAGTGACCTTCCGTGCCGGGCAGCCGAAGTTCAGGTCGACGTGGTCGACGCGGCCGTCGCCGACGAGCCGGGCGACAGCTGCGCCGACGACAACCGGGTCGCTGCCGTACAGCTGCACGGATCGCGGCGACTCGCCCGGCGCGAACGAGAGCATCCGCTCGGTCTTTGCGTTGCCGTGGAGCAACGCCTGGGCGAGCACCATCTCGCTCACGTAGAGGCCGGCACCGTACGCCCGGCACAGCTGGCGGAACGGCGCGTTCGTCACGCCCGCCATGGGCGCCAGCACCACCGGCGGCGACACCGTCAATCGTCCGACCTGCAACGCCGCCGCGGCGACAGTGCTGGAGGTCATGTGAGCTTCAGGTTCGGGATCGCGCCGGTGTCGAGCGGGGACGGTCCGTCCTGGCGGAGCCGGTGCCAGCCCGCGGCGGCGATCATCGCCGCGTTGTCGGTGCACATGGCCGGGCTCGGCAGGAAGCAGTCGAGCCCGTCCTCCTTGCACGCCGCGGACACCGCGGTCCGCAGCTCCGAGTTCGCCGCCACTCCCCCGCCGATGGCGATCGCTCTCGCGCCGACCTCCTGGGCGGCGCGGCGCGCTTTCGTCACGAGAACGTCGACCACGGCCCGCTGGAAGCTGGCCGCCACGTCGGCCGTGGCGACCCCGGGGTGCGCCCGGACGTGGTTGACCACAGCCGTCTTCAGCCCGCTGAAGCTGAGATCGAGCCCATGGGGCACCGCCCGCGGGAACGCGATCGCCTCGGGGTCGCCCTGAGCAGCGATGCGGTCGATCGCCGGGCCGCCCGGATAGCCGAGGCCGAGATACCGCGCCACCTTGTCGAACGCCTCGCCGGCGGCGTCGTCGATCGTCTGCCCGAGGAGGCGGTAGTCGCCGGGGCCGGACATCTCGACGAGCAGCGTGTGGCCACCGGAGACGAGGAGCACGACTGCGGGCAGCGGCAGCTCCGGGGCCTCCAGGAACGAGGCGTACAGATGGGCCTCGAGATGGTTCACGGCCACGAACGGCACGTCCCACGCCAGAGCGAGGGCCTTCGCCGCGGCGATGCCGACGAGGAGCGCGCCGACGAGTCCCGGGCCGACGGTGGCCGCCACCGCGTCGACCCGCTCCTCCTGCACCCCAGCCTCGACGATCGCCTCTGCGACGACGCTCGGCAGCAGCTCCACGTGGGCCCGGCTGGCGATCTCCGGCACCACGCCGCCGTAGACCGCGTGGAGATCGATCTGGCTCGAGACGACCGTCGACAGGATGTCCCGGCCGCCCATCACCAGCGCCGCCGCCGTCTCGTCGCAGGAGGTCTCGATCCCGAGGAGGAGCGCGTCCTCCGACACCGAGCGATCGACGCCCGCCCGACCGCTGTCCATCAGCCCGCCTCCGGCCACGTCGTCGTCCCGTCCACGGAACGGCCGAGCTCGGCGAGGCGCTCGGCGTACGCCGGCTGATCGATGTCGTGGGCCCACATCACGATCGCGTCCTCGGTGCCCTCGTAGTACTTGCGCCGCATCCCGGCCGGCACGAACCCGAACCGGCGGTACAGCTCCTGGCCGGCGACGTTCGAGTTGCGGACCTCGAGCGTGAGCGCCTTCGCGCCGCCGCTTCGGGCCCGCTCGGCGAGTGCCACCAGCAGCCGGGTGGCGAGGTGTCGGCGTTGCCACGCCGGATCGACGGCGATGTTCGTCACGTGCGCGCCGTCCGGCGTGAACCACAGCCCGGCGTACCCGACGACCCGTCCCGAAACCTCGGCGACGAAGTAGGCGCGGCTGGAGTTGCTCTGGGCGAGCTCCGAGGCGAACACGGCCGCGCTCCACGGGCGCGGGTACACCTGCTGCTCGATGCGCAGCACATGGCGCACGTGGCGTCGGCGCATCGGTCCGATGCGGACGTGCACGTCGGTGCCGGACGAGGCCGCCGGCTCAGCGCGCGTCAGGGAGCGCCACGAAAGACTCACTGGTGCGCCAATCGCTCGCGACGACATGTCCAGGAGGGGACGCGTCGGGGAGCACCAGTGAGCCGTCCGCCGCTGCGCGGCGGACAAGACACCGTGACATGGAGCTCGCTCCGCTCGCTCACGAACGCACCGCCGCGTCGCGGGTGGACCAGTTGATCTCGGCGTCCGGGCGGCGGAGGTACATCGGTTCAACCGCGTCCGCGGACTCCCATTCCTCGCGCAGCGCCCGCGCGTGGGCGAGCTGCACCAGCGGCGCGGGCGATGGATAGGCCAACCACTGCTCGGCGAGCTCGACGCGCCGCACCTCGGCGAGCTGCGCTTGGTGCCGCAGCGCGCCGTCGCCGACGCACAACACCTCGTCCGACGTCGCGGCCAGCTCACCGACCAGGTCGTCGACGCTGCCCACCGCGAGCGGTCCGAGGCGCTGCACGCCGCCGGGCACCGAGCGGTAGAACGCGTAGAACAGCTGCCCCCGCCGGGCGTCGATCACCGCCGCGATCAGGCCGGGCGCGCGCCGGAGGGGATAGGCGAGGAGGTCGAGGCTGACGGCCGGCACCACGGGGATGCGCAACGCCATGGCGAGCGTCTTCGCCGTGGCGATGCCGACGCGCATCCCGGTGAACAGCCCCGGGCCGACGTCGACGGCGATCGCTCCCAGCTCCGACAGCTCGACGTCCGCCTGCTCGCACACGAAGCGGATCGCTGGCGCGAGCGTCTCGGCGTGGCGGCGGCCGCGGGTCACCTCGAACAGCGCGAGCACGCCCTCGTGGCCACCGATCGCGCAGCCGACGCGCTCCGTCGCGGTCTCGACCCCGAGGATCAGCACGCTGCCAGTCTGCCCGGACTCAAGCCTCCCCGGCGCGGTCGGTCGTGCTGGACAGCGTGGCGCGCAAGGCGTCCTCCCGCGCCGTCCATCCCCGTCCGCTGGCCACGAATGTGATCCGCCGCTCGTCGCCGGAACTGCCGTCGCCGCCTCTGCCGGCGTCGGAATCGTGCTGGATGCGGACGACGAGATGGTCGTGCCCGAGCAGGCCGGCGACGACGTCGCCCCACTCGACGAGCATCACGCTGCGCCGGTCGTCGAGGAGCTCGCCGAGCGCGAGGTCGAGGACCTCCACCGTGCGGTCCAAGCGGTAGAGGTCGGCGTGGTGCACCGTCAGGCGGCCGCCGGCGTACGTGTGGATGAGCGTGAACGTGGGGCTGGTGACCGGCTCGGTGACGCCGAGCGCTCCGGCGAATCCCTGGGCGAACGTGGTCTTGCCGGCGCCGAGATCGCCCGCCAGGAGGATCAGGTCACCGGCGCGCGCCAGCCCGGCCACCGCCGCGGCGACTGCTCGCGTCGTGTCGGCCGACGTCGACCGGATCTCGATCACGACCACCGCCGGGGCACGCGCCGGCGGATGCCGCACGTGACCTCGTACGTGATCGTGTCGAGCCGCTCCGCCCACTCCTCCACGGTGATCTCCTCGTCGCCCTGGTGGCCGATGAGGACGACCTCGTCGCCGACGGCCACCGATGCGGTGCCACAGTCCAGCACGAGCTGATCCATGGTGACGACACCGGCGATCGGCCTCCGCCGTCCGCCGACGAGCACCTCGCCGCCGACCAGGCCGTACCGGCGCGGCACGCCGTCCGCATAGCCGAGCGGCACGGTCGCGGCCGTCGTGACCGACGACGTCCGGTAGCGATGGCCGTAGCTGATTCCCTCGCCGGCGCCGACGCGGCGCACGGAGCTCACCCTGGCGACGAGGCGCATCACCGGGCGGAGGTCGGCACACACGTCGGCGACGCCGGGCCCGGGCCGGGCGCCGTAGACGGCGATCCCGGCGCGCACGGCATCGAAGCGAGCAGCGGGATGGGCCAGCGCCGCCGCCGAGTTGGCTGCGTGGACGATGCCCGGATCGATGCCCGCGCCGCGCAGCTCAGCGAGGACACGCGTGAAGCACTCGAGCTGGCCGGCGGTGACCGGCGATGCCGGGTCGTCGGCGCAGGCCAGGTGCGTCGACACGCCGACCAGGTCAGCGCCTGCCTCCCTGGCGAGCGCGACAGCGTCGCCGGGAGCGCACCCGGCGCGGTGCATGCCGGTGTCGATCTTGAGGTGCATCGGCGTGCCGCGCGCCGCGGCGATCCCGGCGGGCGACGAGACGGTCAGCTGCAGCCCGGCCGCGGCGGCCGCGGCGGCCTGCTCCGGCGGCTGCTCGGAGAGGACGAGGATCGGCGCGTCGATCCCCGCGGCGCGCAGCTCCAGACCTTCGTCGACCAGCGCCACACACAGCGAGTCGGCCCCCGCCTCGACCGCGGCGCGTGCCGCCGGAACGGCACCGTGGCCGTAGGCGTCGGCCTTCACCACCGCCCACACCGCCGCGGGGGACGCCGCGGCGCGGAGGACGTGGACGTTGTGCGCGACCGCGCCGAGGTCGATCTCCACCCACGCCCAACGAGTTTTCTTGCTCATCCGGCGCGCGCCGGGGAAGCGGCCGCGAACGCCGTGGTCACGGGAGCACCTCCGGGAGCCGGTCGACGATGTCGCCGGCAACCATCCCCCGCGCCGGCGCCCGCCTGGCGGCAGCGCCGTGCAGCCACGCGGCGGCGGCAGCCGCCTCGAACGGTGGGACCCGTTGCGCGAGAAGGGCCCCGAGGATGCCGGCGAGGACGTCCCCGGTGCCGGCCGTCGCCAGGCGAGCGTCGCCCTCCGTGACGACCAGCGCCTGCCCGCCCGGCTCGGCGACCACCGTGGTGGGGCCCTTGAGCAGCACGACGCTCGCCAGGTCGTGGGAGAGCCGGCGCGCCGCCTCGAGGCGGTCGTCGCCGGGCGAGCGGCCGGCGAGCCGGGCGTACTCCCCGTCGTGCGGAGTGAGCACCGTCGGACCGTGGCGGGCGCGTAACAGGGCTTCGTGGCCGGCCACCGCCCACAGGCCGTCACCGTCGACGACGACCGGTTGCTCGGCCTTTGCGACGAGCGCCCGTGACTCGGAGGCGTCCGCCTCCGAGCGGCCGAGGCCCGGTCCGACGACGAGCGCCCCGACGCGGTTCGCGCCGCTGAGCACCTCGTCCGCCCACGCGCCGCTGACGACCTCGAGCACCGCTTCTGTCGGCGCTGCCGGATCGGCGCTCACGCCGGGCGACGACAGCCGGACCATGCCGGCGCCCGCCCGTTGCGCGGCGCGGGCGACGAGGTGCGCCGCGCCGAGCATTCCGGGTGACCCGGCGACGACCCACACCGCGGCGCGCCACTTGTGCGCGTCGACCGGCCGCTCCGGCACCCAGCCGTGCACATCAGTGGAATCGACGAGGTTCGCCCTCGCAGTGACGGCCGCGTCCGCCTCGAGGCCGATCCCGGCCAGCTCCACCACGCCCGCCAGCTCCCGCCCCGGCGGGAAGAGCAGGCCGGGCTTCAACGCGGCGAACGTCACCGTCCGCCGGGCAGCGAGGACGCGCCCGGACACCGCGCCCGTCAACCCGTCGACACCGCTGGGGATGTCGACGGCGAGCACCGGGGCCGGCGCCGGCGGGGCGGACCAGGCTCCACCTGCGGGCCGGTAGCCGGTGCCGAACGCGGCATC
>DASZOG010000174.1:0-7860 GCA_035550895.1 Acidimicrobiales bacterium | reverse complement strand
ACGCGCAGGATGTCCCGCATCTCGCTGAAGTTGTTCGGGACGAGGTCGACCGTCCCTCGCTGGAAGCACGGCCGGGTGACGTGGGAGAGGAAGTACGACACGTGCCGGAGCCGGTCGCCGAACGCGCCGTGCAGGTAGCGGCGGTCGTGGAGCGCGTGCATCTGGTGCACGCGGACGCCGCGCAGATCGCCGGCGGCCGCCTCGAGGGAATCGAGCAACGTCACCGGCTCGCCGTTGGCCAAGGGGACGATCACGTCCGCGCCGGGCCCGACGTGGTCGAGCACGTCAGAGGCGCTCGTGGGACTGGCGGCAGTCGGCACCGGCGGGCACGGTAGAGCACGCGTGCGGGCGCGGACAGTGACGCTGCGCCGGGCAGAATGAGTAGTGATGAGCGATGCGCGTGTTCCCCAACCGGTCTCCGGCGGCTCTGCGCCGGTGTCCGTCTACGCCGCGGACAGCGTCGTCACCGCCGCGCCCGACACGAGCCTGGCCGCCGTGGCGAGCGAGCTGATCGAGGACCAGATCGGCCTCGTCGTGCTGGGCACCGTCGAGCACGTCGAGGGTGTCGTGTCCGAGCGCGACGTCGCCCGCGCCGTCGCCGAAGGACGCGACCCGGCCACCGCAGCAATGGACATCGCCTCGACGAAGCTGGTCTGGTGCGACTCGACAGCGACCGTGCGCGAGGTCGCCGAGCAGATGATGGAGCAGTACGTGCGCCACGTGCTGCTCGAGGACGGCGGGAAGCTCGTCGGCATCGTCTCGGCCCGCGATCTGCTGGGCGCGTACGCCATGTCGCCGGAGTAGGCCCGGCGCGACAGATCAGGCGGTCGGCTCCGCCGGGTGCAGGACGAGCACCGGGTCGGAGGCGTCGTGCGCCAGCTCGAACGCGGTGCTCCCGTGGAGGAGGCGGGCCCCGCCCGTCAACCCGCGGGTGGCGAGGGCGATCATCCCCACCTCCGGCTGGAGGGAGGCGTATTCCGTCAACGCCTTGACGACGTCCTTGCCGTGGAGGACGTCGTAGTCCACGTCTCTCCCGGAGAAGTAGCGGGCCGAGAGGCGGGCCAGGTGCGCGGTCTCGAACGAGTCGCTGCCGCCTGTGGCGGCATCGGGCTCGATCACCTGCAGCAGGCGCACGGTCATGCCGACGTCGTTCGCGAGCTCGTCCGCGACGGTGATGATCGCCTCGCTCTCCGGAGTGCCGTCCACCGCCACGGCGAGGACCTTCCCGGTCTGCGGCTCCCCGGCATGCGGTCCGACGAGGAGCACCGGCACGTGGGAGTCACGCACCAGCTCTTCGCTCACGCTGCCGAACACCAGCTCGCCGACCGCTCCGCGGGCGTGAGTGCCGACGCACCACAGCGACCGCTCGGTCCGATGCAGGTCTGCCAGCAGCGCGGCCTCCGCCGGGCCGCCGGATTCGATGACGCGTACCTCGGCTCCGGAGGCGGAGTCCCGGGCGATACGGGAGAGCTCGAGCTGCGCTTCGTCCCGGTTCAACGGTTCGGCGACCGTGATGAGCTCGAAGGCGGCGTTCGCGGCGCGCGCCAAGGCGGCCGCCGTGGGGATCGCCCGTTCGCTTTCCGGGCTGAAGTCGATCGGCACGACGACGCGTTCGATCATTGCGGTGTTCCTCCTCCTGCGCGGTCAGCCGGGACGGCCTCCCTCCCGGCCTCCACGATGCCGCGCGCGCCGGCGGAGGGGAAGGGCCAAAGGTCCGTTCAGGTGCCAGCGGCAGGCGTCGCGGCCAGCTCGCGCAGCCGGCGGACCAGTTCGGCGCCGCTGGTGCAGGCCGTCAGGTCGACGGCGTCCTCGTCACCACCCTCCGCGTCGACCGCGAGGCGAGCCTGCGGGTGCAGGACGCGGTGGGCGGCGAGCAGCCGCGCGGCCCGCTGGTCACTCGGCGGTATCGCTAGGACGATGACGTCGGCATCCTCGGCGAGTGGGCAGGGCGCCCCGCGCAATGCCGGACAGCGGGTGGGTCGATCTCCGGGCCCGGGACACTCGATGACGGAGATGCCCGCGGCCCGCGACGCATCGTCGCCCCGCCAGCGACCCGCCTTGCCCTCGACGAGGACGTGCAGCCGGTCACCGGTCGGCGGCCACACCGGGCGCGCCGCGCCGGTCCCGATCGCGATGCGCACCACGCTCCAGTCCGGCCGATCCAGCGTCACGGCGCCGCGCCCGCGCAGCAGCGCCTGCATCGGACCGTTCTCGAGCAAGACCTCCGCCTCGAGCGTCGAGATGCCGCGCGCCGCTGCCGCTTCCACGAGGGCGTCGATCAGGTACGGGCCGAGCCACCCCCGCCAGTCCTCCGTTACGGTCACGCCGAGCTCGCCCCGGCCGCCCTCCTGAGGTGCGTAGCCGGCCTCGGCGACGAGACGTTCGCCGTGACGGTCGCGGACGACGGCGAGGAGCACGCATCCTCCCCGCTCCGCCAGCCCGACCCACGACTCGACGAAGTGCCTGTCGGGGCGGTAGCCCGAGAAGAACCGCCGGTACCGGTCGTCCTCCGAGAGCTCCGCGTACAGGGCGGCGAGACGGTCGACATCGCCCGCGGTCGCCGCGCGGATCGTCAGCGTCCGCTCGTCACCGAGATCGAGCACACGCGGCGCGAACACCCGCTGGGCGCCGGCGACCGGTTCGATGTGTCGAGCCTACGGCCCGGCGTGCGCGACGGGCCGCTTGCCGCGCGTGCGCAGGACCTTGGACTCTGCCGTCTCCGGCGCGACGCGCGGATGCTGGAGCCATGCCGGCGACCGGCGCTCTCGACGTGACGATCCGCAAGGATCCCTCGACCCTCTCCGTGACACCGAACCTCACGGACTACCGATCCGCCAGGGCAGAATTCAGCTGGGTCGCGGCGCGCGGCGCGCTCGACGGCCTGCCTGCAGGCAACGGCCTGAACATCGCCCACGAGTGCGTGGACCGGCACGCGCAGGGCCCGCGTCACGACCGCGTCGCCCTGCGCTTCGTCGACCGGTCGGAAGCGCGGCGGGACCTCACGTACGCCGAGCTGCGCGATCAGACGAACCGATTCGCCAACGTCCTCGCCGGCCTCGGTGTCGCGCCCGGTGAGCGCGTCTTCTTCCTCCTCGGGAGGATCCCCGAGCTGTACGTCGGGGTGCTCGGCACGCTGAAGCGGCGCGCCGTCTCGTGCACGCTGTTCTCGGCGTTCGGCCCGGAACCGATCCGCCAGCGGTTGGATCTCGGAGCCGGGAAGGTCCTCGTCACCACGGCGGCGCTGTACCGGCGCAAGGTGGCGCAGGTGCGCGACGCGCTCCCCGCGCTGCAGCACGTGCTCGTCGTCGGCGACGACGCGCCGGAGGGAACCGAGGCGCTCGGCCCGCTGCTGGCCGCCGCGAGCAGAGTGTTCGCAATCGAGCCGACGTCACCCGACGACCCGGCGCTGCTCCACTTCACGAGCGGGACCACAGGCACGCCGAAGGGCGCGCTCCACGTGCACGAGGCGATCGTGGCCCATCACGCCACCGCCGCGTTCGCCCTCGACCTCCACCCGGACGACACGTTCTGGTGCACGGCGGACCCCGGCTGGGTCACGGGCACCTCGTACGGGATCATCGCCCCGCTCTCCCACGGCGTGACGAGCATCGTCGACGAGGCCGACTTCGACGCCGAACGGTGGTACCGCATCCTCGACGAGGAGCGGGTCAGCGTGTGGTACACCGCGCCGACCGCGGTGCGGATGATGATGCGCAGCGGTGCCGGCCTGGTGCGTGGCCACGAGCTGCCGGCCCTGCGCTTCATCGCCAGCGTCGGCGAACCGTTGAACCCGGAGGCCGTGCGCTGGGGCGTCGACGCGTTCGGCCTGCCGATCCACGACAACTGGTGGCAGACCGAGACCGGGGCGATCATGATCGCCAACCTCGCCGCCTGCGACATCCGCCCCGGCTCGATGGGTCGGCCCCTTCCCGGCGTCGAGGCGGCCATCCTGGAGCGCGACGCGCGGGGAGATGTGCTCGTCCGGGACGGCCACGCGGTCGAGGTCACCGAGCCGATGGTCGAGGGAGAGCTCGCCCTGCGGCCCGGATGGCCGTCGATGTTCCGCGGCTACCTGGACGACGAGGCGCGCACCGCCGCCTGCTTCGCCGGCGGGTGGTACCTCACGGGCGATCTGGCCAAGCGCGACGCCGACGGGTACATCTGGTTCGTCGGGCGGGCAGGCGACGTGATCAAGTCGAGCGGCCACCTGATCGGGCCGTTCGAGGTGGAAAGCGTGCTCCTCGAGCATCCCGCGGTCGCCGAGGCGGGCGTGATCGGCAAGCCCGACCCGATCGCCGGTGAGCTGGTGAAGGCGTTCGTGTCCCTGCGCGACGACTTCGCTCCCGGGGACGAGCTGCGCGACGAGCTGATCGGATTCGCCCGCAAACGCCTCGGGCCGGCGGTTGCGCCGAAGGAGATCGAGTTCGCCTCCCGCCTGCCGAAGACGCGCAGCGGGAAGATCGTCCGCCGGCTGCTACGGGCGCGGGAGCTCGGCCTCCCGGAAGGCGACCTGTCGACGCTGGAGGAGGGAGCATGACGGCCGCACTGACCGCTGACCTCGTGCGGGCCCGGTACCGGGAGATGCTGCGCATCCGCCGGTTCGAGGAACGCTGCGTCGAGCTGTACAGCGCGACGAAGATCCGCGGCTTCCTCCACCTGTACATCGGGGAAGAGGCCGTGGCCGTCGGCGTGATGAGCACGCTCGCCGACGGGGACGCCGTCGTCGCCACCTACCGCGAGCACGGCCACGCGCTGGCCCGCGGTGTGCCGGCGGACTCGATCATGGCCGAGATGTTCGGCAAGGTCGCCGGTTGCAGCCGTGGCCGGGGCGGTTCGATGCACCTCTTCGACGTCGGCCGCCGGTTCTACGGCGGCAACGCGATCGTCGGGGGCGGCCTGCCGGTGGCCGTCGGCCTGGCGCTCGCCGACAGGATGCGCGGCGAGCCGAACGTCACGGCCTGCTTCTTCGGCGAGGGCGCCGTCGCCGAGGGCGAGTTCCGCGAATGCATGAACCTCGCCGCGCTGTGGCGCCTGCCGGTGCTCTTCTGCTGCGAGAACAACCTCTACGCGATGGGCACGGCCTTGGCCCGCTCCGAGGCGGAGACCGACCTGGCGTTGAAGGCCACCGGCTACGGGATGGCCGCGTGGTCCGTCGACGGGATGGACGTCGTGGCGGTGGAGGACGCCGCCCGGCGCGCCGTCGAATCCATCCGGGGCGGCGGCGGTCCGGTGTTCCTCGAGTGCCGGACGTACCGCTTCCGGGCCCACTCGATGTACGACCCGGAGCTGTACCGGGAGAAGTCCGAGGTGGAGGCGTGGAAGCAGCGGGACCCGCTGCTCGTCCTCGCCAATCGCGAGGAGGCCGCAGGCGTTCTCGACGACGCGACCGTCGCCGCGATCGAAGCTGCCGTCGCCGACGAGATCGACACCGCCGTCGCCTTCGCCGAGGAGGCCGCGTTCGAGCCGCTGGAGGAGCTGACGCGCTTCGTGTACAGCGAGGACGGACGATGACGACCACCACGACCACAGCTACGCAGACCTACCGCGAGGCGATGCGGGCCGCGATCCGCGAGGCGATGCAGCGCGACCCACGCGTGTTCCTGATGGGCGAGGACGTCGGCCGCTACGGCGGCTGCTTCGCCGTCAGCAAGGGCCTACTGGAGGAGTTCGGCCCCGAGCGGATCCGGGACACGCCGCTGTCGGAGTCGGCCTTCGTCGGCGCCGGCATCGGCGCGGCGATCGCCGGCATGCGCCCGATCGTCGAGATCATGACGGTCAACTTCAGCCTGCTCGCGCTGGATCAGATCCTGAACAACGCGGCGACCTTGCTGCACATGTCCGGCGGGCAGGTCCCCGTGCCGCTGGTGATCCGGATGACGACCGGCGCCGGTCGCCAGTTGGCGGCGCAGCACTCGCACAGCCTGGAGGGGTGGTACGCACACGTTCCGGGCCTGAAGGTCCTCGCTCCGGGGACGGTCGACGACGCCCGCTGGATGCTGGCCGGTGCGCTGGCCGATCCGGACCCGGTACTGCTCTTCGAGCACGCCGCGCTCTACAACATGGAAGGCGACCCCGGCGAGAGCCCGACCCAGCCCGATCCGTGGTCCGCGGTGCTCCGCCGGCGGGGCGAGGCGGCGAGCGTGATCACGTACGGCGGGTCGCTCCCGAAGTGCCTCGCCGCGGCAGACGCCCTGGAGGCACGGGGGGTGGCGGTCGACGTGCTCGATCTCCGCTCGCTGCGGCCCCTCGACGACGCGGCGCTCCTCGCGACCGCCCGCCGGACGCGGCGCGTCGTCGTCGTGGACGAGGGATGGCGCTCCGGGAGCCTCGCCGCCGAGATCTCGGCGCGGATCACCGAGCAGGCGTTCTACGACCTCGACGCCCCGGTGTTGCGGGTCTGCTCGGCCGAGGTGCCGATGCCCTACGCCAAACACCTCGAGGAGGCGGCGCTGCCCCACCCGGACACCATCGTCGCCGCGGTCGACCAGGTGATGCGCGATGGCTGAGTTGCGGATGCCGTCGCTCGGCGCCGACATGGATGCCGGCACGATCGTCGAGTGGCGCATCGAGCCAGGCGATGAGATCCGGCGCGGCGACATCGTCGCCGTGGTCGACACCGACAAGGCGGACATCGACATGGAGAGCTTCGAGAGCGGAGTCGTCGAGCGGATCCTCGTCCCCGTCGGGGAGCGAGTCGCGGTCGGGACACCGCTCGCCGTCATCGGCTCCGCCGGGGCACCGGTGCCGGAGTGCGCCGTGCCGCCTGTCGCGCAACCCCTGGAACGGCCTGTCGCGCAGCCGGCGGCTCAGCCGGTTGAGGAGGTCAGCTTGGCCGCACCGCCGCGCGTCGAGGCGGCGGCGCTCTCGCCGCTGCTGCGGCGGCTGGCGCGCCACCTGGGGGTCGACCTCGGCGCAGTGCACGGCACCGGTCCAGGTGGACGGGTGACGCGCGAAGACGTCGAAGCCGCCGCCCGGGGTCAGCCCACCGCGGTGCCAGAGCCCGCTCCCACGCCCGCGCCAACGCCCGCGCCCGCTGTTGCACCGGAGCGGGCGGCAGAGCGGCCGGCGATGCGCGACGCGATCGCGGCCCTGATGTCCCGCTCGGCCCGCGAGATCCCCCACTACCACGTGGCGGCGGACATCGACCTCGGCCCAGCGATGGCGTGGCTCGCGCAGTACAACCTGGCGCAGCCGGTCGGGGACCGGCTGCTGCCCGTCGCCCTACTGCTGAAGGCCACCGCGCTGGCGGCGCGGGCCGCGCCGGAGCTGAACGGCTTCTGGGTGGACGGCCGGTACTGCGCGGCGGACGGCGTACACCTCGGTGTGGCCACGTCGCTGCGCAGCGGCGGGCTCGTCGCCCCGGCGATCCACGATGTGGACAAGAAGGACCTGGCGACGGTGATGCGCGAACTGCGTGACCTCGTGGCGCGAGCGCGCACCGGCCGGTTGCGCAGCTCGGAGATGTCGGATCCGACGCTCACGGTGACGAACCTCGGTGAGCAGGGCGTCGACGTGGTCCACGGGCTGATCTACCCGCCGCAGGTGGCCCTGGTCGGGTTCGGCTGCGTCCGGGAGCGCCCGTGGGCGCGGGACGGGATGCTCGGCGTGCGCCCGGTCGTCACCGCATCGCTGGCTGCCGACCACCGTGCGACCGATGGCATGCGCGGCGCCCGCTTCCTCCGCCAGATCGACGAACTGCTACAGGAGCCAGATCAACTGTGAACGAAACCGACCTCCGCACCGCCGCCCTCGCCGCGCTGCACCGCATCGCGCCGGAAGCCGACCTGGAGACGGTCGCCGACGATACCGACCTGCGGGACGAGCTCGAACTCGACTCGATGGACTTCCTCACGTTCGTCG
>DASZOG010000173.1:0-1684 GCA_035550895.1 Acidimicrobiales bacterium | reverse complement strand
AACTCCTGGATAGCGTCGAGCATCATGTCCAGGGTGTCGGCGTCGAGGCCCGCTGGACGCGGTTCGCCGCTCATCGCTCGTCGACCACCGTGAGCAGGGCACTGGCGTCGGCCATGGCCGACTCCTTCCCGATGGCGTGGGCACGTTCACCCACCACGGTACGAAGCGGGACCGGCCCGTTCAGGTGCCATAGGTCCCGACACGGCGATGGCCACTGTCACTGCCGGGCCGTGCCGCCACCGGCCGGTCAGAGCAGCGGGTGCGGCGAGCCGACGGGCACGGCCTGTGGTCGGGCCGGTGGCGTCCGGGCCACCCGTTCACGTGCGCCGGCGGAGCGCAGGATCGGGGGCAGGATGACGAGCGCGCAGAGCATCGCGGCGACGACGTTCACGGCCACGACGGCGCCGAAGCTGGCGAGCAGCGGGAAGCCCGACAGCGCCACCACCGCGAACGCCGCGGCGATGGTTAGCCCCGACACCGTGAACGCCCGGCCGATCGACGACGACGCCGTCGCGATCGCCGGGTCGGGCTCCAAGCCGCGGCGGCGCTCCTCGCGGTAGCGCTCGATGATGAGCACCGAGAACTCGGTGCAGACGGCGATGACCAGGGGGCTCGACAGCGCGCCGAGCACGCTCACCTGCACGCCGAGGAGGTAGATGGCCAGGCTCGACGCTCCGACCGCCGTCACGACCGGGACCAGGGCGGCGAGCGCGGTCCGAACGCTCCGCAGCGAGATCACCAGCCAGACCAGCACGGCGGCGAGCGCCGCGAACGTCATCGGCTCCCTGCCCTCCTGGAAGGCGTCGATCGTCTCGATGCCGATCAGGGCCAGCCCGGAGGGGACGACCCTCACGCCGGGAGGCGCGTCCCGGGCGGCGTCGGCCGTCATGGCGTCGAGCAGCTGGTCGAGCTCGTCGAGCGAGAGGTTCCCGACCGCGAACAGCATCTGCGCCCGCCCGTCGACCGCGTCGAGGAAGGTGTCGCGGATGCCCGGGGGCGCGGACTCCATGACGGTGCGAACGTCCTCGGGGGTCGGAGTCGAGCCGGTCACCTGCGCGGTGATCGAGGCGATGCTGTTCGACGACACGAGGACCGTGGGATGCCGCTCGAGCTGGCGCTGCTCGAAGCGGGCCATCCACGCCAGGACGTCGGCCCGCATGACGTCGTCGGCTTCGACCATGAAGCCGGCGTCGGCGCTCGTTCCCGCCACCTCCCTCAGGGCGTGGAGGTCGCGCAGCACGGGACTGTCGGACGCCACGAACTTCTCCGAGTCGGACTCCACCGGGATCCGCGGGTTGACCAGGAACCCGAGCGCGGCCACGGCGAGGGCAAGGCCGACCACCACGGGCGTCCGCTGGCGCGTCGACGTGGTGAGCGCCACCACGACGCGCTCGACGCCGACGTCACGACGCTCGCGAGCGGTGCGCGGCCCGTGGCGGCGGTCGCGCCAGACCAGCGCGATGGGCACGAACGCCAGCACGGCGACGAGGAGCACGCCGGTGCCGACGCCGAGCAGCACCGAGAAGTCGTCGATCATGGGGACGGGCGAGATGCGCAGCGCCAGGAAGCCGGCAGCCGCGGCGACGAGCGCGACGAGCAGCGCGGGACCGACGCCGGCGAGCGCAGGTGGCAATGCGTCGGCCGCGTGCCGGGCGGCCTCCTCCTCGTAGCGGGCGCGCACCTG
>DASZOG010000172.1:0-10091 GCA_035550895.1 Acidimicrobiales bacterium | reverse complement strand
TCCGGACCATCGGTACGGCCGACTCCCCCGGCAACGTCGTGGCGACGGTCGTCGGCGACGTCGTCGCCCCGGATGTCGGCGAGGTCGAGCTCGGCTCCCACCTCGGCGACGTGATCGACGCCGTGGGCGGCGGGGTCGGTGCCGGCCGGCGGGTGAAGGCGGTCCTCTCGGGCGTGGCCAACCCGGTGCTCACCGCGGAGCACCTCGATACACCGCTGAGCTACGAGGCGATGCAGGCCGTCGGCAGCGGACTGGGCGCCGCCGGGTTCATCGTCTACGACGACACCGCGTGCATGATCGAGGTCGCCCGCCAGATGTCGCGGTTCCTGTACGTCGAGTCGTGCGGCCAGTGTCTGCCGTGCAAGCAGGGGTCGGGTGAGATCACCGCCCGTCTGGAGCGACTCGAGGCAGGGGCGGGCACGCCCGGCGAGGTGGACGAGATCGCGACGTGGCTGGGCAAGGTCACCGACGGAGCCCGGTGTTACCTGGCGAGCGAGGAGCAGCTGGTCGTGACCAGCCTCCTCCGCGCCTTTCCCGACGAGGTGGCCGAGCATCTGGCGGAGGGACGCTGCCCCCGACCGCGGCCGTTGCCGCTGCCGAAGCTGATCGACCTCGCCGGCGGGCGGGCGGTGTACGACGAGCGGCACCATCTGAAGCGCCCGGACTGGACGTACCCGACCGACTGAGCGCCGGCGGTCAGCAGGCCAGCGCGCCCGGCTCCAGCCAGCCGTTGACGGTGCGGATCGACGTCGCGTTCTCCGGAACGGTCAGTTGCTGTTGGATGTCGTCGACGGCGGCGTCGGACAACAGCCAGCCGAGCGGTGCCTGGACACCGGGATGGGCGAACAGCGACAGGCGGGCGTAGCGCTGCCCCAGCGGCTGGCCGTCCAAGCGGGCCGACGTCCCGGCCAGCGGCCGGCGGAAGTCGGCGGCCAGCGACTCGACCCATCCCGCGTCCCGGGCGGAGAACACGGACAGCGCTCCGGTGAGCGGTGCGAGCATCTGGCGCAGCCCGCTGTCCGAGCTCGACGCGGCGCGGTTGCGGTAGCCGTTGTCGATCTCGACGAAGAACGGCACCACGCAGCTCGTTCCCCCTGCGGCGTTGTGCGCGGCGACGAGCGGCTCGAGCACCTCCCACACATCCGTCAGCGCGCCGGCACCCGTGTTGTCGCGGTACCCGGCGTCACCGATGGCGAGCGTCTGCGCGCCGCGCGCTTCGGTGCACACGTCGCCGCGCTCGTCCGCGGGACGCAGCTCGGCGACCGGGGACACGAACGGGAACCGCGCCGACAGGAAGGCCGCGGTCGACAACCGGATGTCCTGATCGCGGCAGAGGTAGTCGAGCACGTCGAAGCTGACCTGTTGCTGCGCCGGTGGCGCGTCGACGAGACGGCGCCGGCGGCAGTCGCGACCCTCACTCCCCGCCGCAGCCTGCGAAGGCGGCGGCGTGCCGTTCAGCCGGGACACGTTCGCTCGGCAGCCGGTGAGCAGGTCGGTGCCGGAGAGCATCAGCAGCGGGCCCTCCCACTCCTGCTGGGCAGGGAAGGCGAACGCTCGCGCCGGGTTGCTCTCGTCGGTGTCGCTCCCCCACCGCTGTTCCCACGACCGCTCGAGGACCTCGGCACGGTCCAGGTCGGGGTCGTAGCGCACGAGCGCGTTCCCGGCCTCGACGAACAACTGCCACGCGAGCGACGGCGAGAGCAGGTCCGTGCCGAGCCGGTCCTGGACCCATGCGGTCTGGCGCGGGTCCTCCTCGCGCTGGGCGACGGTGCTGGCGAACCCGACACTGCCGCCGGACGCGCCGCTGAGCGCGAAGAGCGACTGCCACGCCTCTGGGCCCGCTGTCGGGCGGCACGACGTCCGGTCGACCCCGCCGAACAGGCAGTCGGTGACCGTGGCCGTGAAGCTCGCCGCCTTCAGTCCGCCGCCGGCGCCACTGACGAGGACGAGCGGGATCGCCGTCCGCTCCCCGGCGGCGGGTGGTTCAGCCGGCGCGTTCGCCGCCAGCCACCTGGTGAACGCCTCCTGGACGGACGCGCTGCGCCGGTCGGGGACGACCGGATCGGCGGACTCGATGCGCACCGCGTGGTACGCGGGGCCGGAGACGAGGGTGCTGGCGAGGACCGCCCACAGGAGCACGAGCGTGACGAGTGGGACGCGCCGCAGGCCGATCGCCGACAGCGCCGACGGTACCCGCCAGCCCTCGACGACGTAGCCGATGCCGCCGAGCACGACCGTCGCCAGCGTGAAGAACGCCCCGAGGAGCGCCTGCACACCGGCGTACGGCGGCGCGAACCACGGGCGGATCCAGACCCAGACCATGAACGCGAGCAGGAGCACCAGCGTGGTGGAGACGAACCGGAAGAAGTACCCGAGCCCCGGCCACGCGAGGAAGGCCAGCCAACTGTCGTCGTTGCGCGCGCTGACATAGACCACGATCGCCGTGAGCAGCGAGAGCGCGGCGATGCCGAGCGGCAGCGCGGCCCCGGTGCGGGCGAGCACCTCCGGCAGGGTCGCCTGGATCACGGTCTCGCCGAACACGACCAGCGGGACGAACGCCAGCAGGCCGGGGACCAGCGTCGACCGCCCCGTCATCGCGTCGGTGCTCAGCGGCGCGGTGGGCTGTGGCACCTGGCCCTGCACCGGGAGTGAGTAGGACCCGGTCGGGTCGGCCCCGGGTGGCGGCATCGGCGTGACGGGTGGCGACACCGGTGCGGCGTCCGGCGGGGCGTGGGCGCCCGTGATGGCCGCCCCGTTCCGAGCGCCGTTCCTCCGGCCGCGGCTGCCCCAGATGGCGATCGGCAGGCTGAGGACGCCGACCGCGAACAGGATCCCGCCGAGCACGAGCAGCCCACCGAGCCGGCCCCACCCCTCCTCGCCGATCCACCCGGCGACGAACACTGCGGCCCCGCCGAGGACCCACAGCACCGCCGTCGTCAGTGCTTGCCCGCGCGAGCCAGGTTCGATCGGCCTGGCGCGCAAACGCAAGCCGATGACCGCGACCGCGACGGCGAACCAGGTGACGGCCGCGTACGCCAGGCCGGCCTGCCACGGCTGGTTGCGCCAGAACCGGATCGCGTCGCGCCCCTGCTCCGCGGGAGTGCCGAACTGCAGCGCGGCGACGTAGACCACCACGAGGAACAGCACGACGCGAAAGGCGGCGCCTCCCTCGCGCACGGCCCGCAGCGGGTGCCACACCGAACGGCTGAGGTGGATCAGCGCGACGACCAACGGGACGAGGACGAGGACGAGCGCGCCGCGCCGGATCCAGGACGAGATCTCGAGCACACGGGCGACCGACTCGCTCGGAGCGGCTGGGAGCGTCTCCGTGGCGAGAGCCGTCCTCGACAGCAGCGAGTACTCGAGTGCCTGGTTGAGCAGGCCGAGCACGAAGTACACCGGCAGCGCGACGAGCAGCGAGAGATGTAGCACGTAGCGGGCCACCGCGAACCGCTCGCCGCTCGGGTCGTCGGTCGCGTGCCGCTCGAGCTGGCTGCGCAGCCAGCGCCCGGCGGCGTAGAGCAGCAGCGACAGGACGGGAACGAGGAGGACCTCGGCGAGCGTGTGGTACTTGCCGATCGCCCTGCCGTCGATGCGCAGGAAGTCGGCGAACTCGATCGAGCCGCGGTCCCACGACGTGAGTGCCTCCGCCGCAGCGTCGACCCCTTCGTGCAGCTGGTTGGCCGAGAAGGCCTTCCCGTTCGCAGGGTGCAGGTCGACGAGCGCCTCGTCCAGCGCACGCCGGCTGACGTGCAGGGTGACCGCGACGACGACCCCGATCGCGAACCACCAGTGCCGGCCCGGCCCCGAGACCACCCGCCAGATCCGGTCCGTGCCCCGCCGCCAGGTTCCGACGCGCGGGGGTTCGGCCACCGCGCCCCCATCCACGGGGTGAGTCTGACATCTCCGTGATTCGCGTGCGGCGATGCTGCCGACCCACGTGCAGCGCCCCCTCCGGCACGGTGGAGTGAGCGCGTCGTACAGTGTGATCGATGACGCGCGACCCGCTGACGCCGCTGCAACCCGTGAGCCTGCCGACATACGGGTCGCCCGAGGAACAGCGGGCCGACGCCAAGCGCCGTCTCGCCGCGGCGTTCCGCCTATGGGCGCGCTTCGGCTACGACGAGGGTCCCGCGGGGCACATCACCGTGCGCGACCCGGAACGGCGAGACCACTTCTGGGTCAACCCGTTCGGGATGCATTTCTCGATGATCCGCTCTCGCGACCTGATCCTCGTCAACCACAGCGGCGAGGTCGTCGAGGGTTCGTGGCCGGTGAACGTCGCCGCGTTCGCCATCCACTCCGCGATCCACCGCGCCCGTCCGGACGTCAACGCCGCCGCGCACTGCCACAGCGTGCACGGCAAGGCGTTCTCGTCGCTCGGCAAGCTGCTCGACCCGCTCACCCAGGACGCGTGCGCGTTCTACGAGGACCATGCGCTGTTCGACGACTACACCGGTGTCGTCCTCGACGTCGGCGAGGGCGAGCGGATCGCCGCCGCGCTCGGCTCCTGCAAGGCGGCCATCCTCCGCAACCACGGGCTGATCACGGTCGGGGAGAGCGTCGACTCGGCGGTGTGGTGGTTCATCGCCATGGACCGTTCGTGCCACGCGCAGCTGCTCGCCGACGCCGCCGGTCCGACGGTGAAGATCGATCACCCGAACGCCAAGCTGACGCACTCCCAGGTCGGCAGCGACATCGCCGGCTGGTTCAGCTTCCAGCCGATGTACGAGTGGATCGTCCGCCAGGAGCCGGACCTCCTCGATTGACCTCCGGCGGTTGATCCCCGAACTGTTGTGATGGCACGACGGAGCAGACACTGATGCCGTCACGCCCCGTGCGGTGGGCGCTGGCTGCGGTCGCGTTCGTCGCGCTGTGGCTCATCGCGGTCGCGGTGAGCGTCCCGGCCATCGAAGACGACCTCACCGGACGCGTCGAACGGCAGCTCGCCGCAGCAGGCATTGACCAGGTGGCGGTCGACTTCGACGGCCGAGACGGCACATTGCGCGGCCCGGAGAACCTGCGCGAGCCAGCGCTCGGCGCGGTGACGGACCGCAGCGGCATCCGCTCCCTCGAGTACGAGACCGGGGAACCGCCCTCCCCCACCACGACGACCGCGCCCGGCCAGGTCACCGTCCCGTCGGTCGTCACCGCGCCGGACGCGACGACGACCACGTCCACCACCTCGACGACGTCGACCACGACGTCCACGATTACCACGACCACCACGACGACGACCACGACCACCGTGCCGGCCGGTCCGGCTGTCGACGCCAGCGCGACGATCGCCGACCGGTCGGTCCGCCTGGCGGGTTTCGTGGCCGACGACGGCCAGCGGCAGGCGTTGCTCGCCGCCGCGACGGCCGCGTTCACGCCGCAGGGCGAGGTCGTCGACGAGCTGTCCGTGCAGGAGCACCCGAACCCGGCGGAGGGTCAGAGCGCTGCACAGGCCCTCGCCGAGGCGCTCGGCGCGGCCAGCCCGACGCTGGCCTCGGGGACGTTCCGGACCGGACCCGGCACGCTCACACTGACCGACGGCGAGGCGTTCAGCGAGGCCGCTGCGGACCGGTTGGGGGCCAGCCTGGACGACATCGGATCGCGCAACGGCGTCGCCGTCGATGCCGCCATCGATCCGGCGGAGAACGACGAGGACAACCTGCAGTCGACGTTGGATACGCTCGTCGGCCGCGCCGGCATCACGTTCGCCCCGGACTCGGCAGTCGTCGAAGGGTCCTCGGAAGCGGTGCTGGACAGCGTCGCCGAGGTGTTGGACGAGGTGCCCGAGCCGCCGGTCGAGGTGCGCGGGCACACGGATTCGGTTGGTGGTGCGGGGCCGAACCAGGCGTTGAGTGAGCAACGGGCCGCTGCCGTGGTCGACGAGCTCGTCGCGCGCGGGGTGCCGGAGGACCGCCTCACGGCGACCGGCGCCGGCGAGACCGAGCCGATCGGGCCGAACGACACCGAAGAGGGACGGGCTCGCAATCGGCGGATCGAGCTGATCGTGGGCGAAGGGGGCTGATGTGCTGTACGTCGCTGGGGAGATCCTGTTGTGGATGCTGCTCGCGTTCGCGCTCGGCATCGGCGCCGGGTGGGCGATCTGGGGCCTGCGCTCGCGCCAGGAGGAGGAGCGTGCTGCGGTGGAACAACAGTCCCAGATCAATCAGATCCGGGACGAGGCGGCGCGGCTGCACGCCCAGAACCAGGACCTGCTCGCCGTCCGCGCCCGCGACGCAGCGACGATCGCGCAGCTGCAGCAGTCGGCGAGCGGCGACACGGCACCGCTCGTCGCCCGCGTCCGCGAGCTCGAGGCGGAGCTGCAGGGCAAGGTGCGTGAGGCGGATCTGCTCCGCCAGCGGCTGTTCGAGCTGGAGCAGGTGCAGGCCCAGGCACTGGCGGCGGCGGAGCGGGCGGCGGGCGAAGGTGGCGCGCCAGAGGGCGAGGCCGCAGGAGACGGTGGAGCACCGACGGCGCCCGTCCCGGCCGCGGCAGGGCCGGTCGCGGCCGAACAGGAGCAGCGGCTGCAGGCCGTCCAAGCCGACCTCGACGAGATGCGGACCCGCTTCGCGGAGCTCGGCAAGGCGTTCGGCGGCCAGCTCGACCTCGGTGACCCAGCCGCGGTCCGCGTCCGCTGGTCGGCGATGCAGGCCCGGGCTGCTGAGAGCGAGCACCTCGCCCGCCAGCTCGACGGGCTGCGCGCCGTGCTCGGCGGCCAGCTCGACCCGGGTGAGCTGCAGGAGCGGTTCACCGAGCTCGAGACGCGGGCGGGCGAGGCCGACGCGCTGCGTGCCCGTCTCGCCGAGCTCGGCGCCGAGGACGGCCCGGAGGCCCGCTGATCCCGGGCGGACGGGCGGCGGCGCGATAACCTGACCCTGCCGATCATCCTGCACGGGAGAGCTCGTCCGGTTCGCCGGGCGACGCCGAAGGAGCAACCTCCCCGGAATCTCTCAGGCGCAAGGACCGTGGAGGGCAGGCACCGCTGGAGAGCGGGTGGCCGAGGTTGCGTGGCTCGCCACCCCACCGAAGGGGAAAGCCGCCGGGACGGGCCCGGGGGTGAAGCTCTCAGGTTCACGACAGCGTGGGGAACCGACAACCGGACCGCGTGACACCGGGAGAATCCCCATGGCTGATCGGCCTGCGCTCGCTGAATTGCTCGACCACGATCGCTTTCGCGAGCGCCATCTCGGCCTCGACGCGGACGACCGCGGCCAGATGTTGGTGACGGTGGGGGCGGACACGATGGGTGACCTCCTCGACCGCGTCGTGCCCGAACAGATCAGGGTGCACGAGCTGCTCGAGCTGCCTGCCGCCCGGAGTGAGGAGGAGATGCTCGCCGAGCTCCGCGCCCTGGCGGCGCACAACGTAGTGGCCACGAGCATGATCGGCATGGGGTACGCCGACACTTTCACGCCGCTGGTCATCCAGCGCAACGTCCTCGAGAGCCCCGCGTGGTACACGGCGTACACGGCGTACCAGGCGGAGATCAGCCAGGGCCGTCTCGAAGCCTTGCTCAACTTCCAGACGATGGTCGCCGACCTGACCGGCATGGAGCTGGCCAACGCTTCCCTGCTCGACGAAGCGACGGCGGCCGCCGAGGCGATGGCAATGGCCCGCCGGGTCAGCCCGCACGAGGGAACCGCCTTCTTCGTCGATCAGGACGTCCACCCCCAGACGCTGGCCGTGCTGCGCACGCGTGCCGAACCGCTCGGCATCCGCCTCGTCGTCGGCGACGCGGCCGGCGACGCCGACCTCGACCCCGGCGACTGCTTCGGGGCCCTCCTCTCCTACCCCACGTCGAGCGGGCGCGTCGTCGAGTGGCGGGACCAGATCGACCGGCTGCACGCCGCCGGCGCGGTCGCCGTCGTCGCCACCGATCTGCTGGCCTGCGTCCTGCTCACCGCGCCCGGGGAGCTCGGGGCCGACATCGTGGTCGGGTCGGCGCAGCGCTTCGGCGTGCCGATGGGGTTCGGCGGCCCGCACGCGGCGTTCCTCGCCACGCACGAGCGCTTCAGCCGCTCCTTGCCCGGCAGGTTGGTCGGCGTGAGCACCGATGCGGCCGGGCGGCCGGCGTTGCGTCTCGCGCTGCAGACCCGTGAGCAGCACATCCGGCGCGAGAAGGCGACGTCGAACATCTGCACGGCGCAGGTGCTGCTGGCCAACATCGCCGGCTTCTACGCCGTGTACCACGGTCCGGACGGCCTGCGGCGGATCGCCGAGCGGACGCACCGGCTGACCTCGATCCTCGCCGCCGGGCTCCGTTCCGCGGGCTGCGCGCTGGTCAACGACAGCTGGTTCGACACGGTCCAGGTCCGGGCTCCCGGCCGCGCTGACGCGGTGCTGGCTGCGGCACGGTCGCGTGGGATCAACCTGCGGCGGGTCGACGCGGACACGGTCGGCATCAGCCTCGACGAGACCACGACAGCCGAGATCGTCGAGCGGGTCTGGTCCGCGTTCGACATCGATACGGACCGACCCGAGGCGATCGACGCCGCCGCCGACGACGGCATCCCGCACGCGCTGCGCCGGCAGGGCGACGTCCTCACCCATCCGGTGTTCCACCGGTACCACACCGAGCACGAGATGCTCCGCTACCTCCGTCGCCTGGCCGACGCCGACCTGGCCCTCGATCGAACGATGATCCCTCTCGGATCGTGCACGATGAAGCTGAACGCCACGGCGGAGATGGCGGCGATCACGTGGCCGGAGTTCGCCCGCATCCATCCCTACGCGCCGGACGAGCAGACGTCGGGATACCGCGAGCTGATCGACCAGCTGGAGCGGTGGCTCGTGGCGATCACCGGCTATGACGCCGTCTCGCTGCAGCCGAACGCCGGTAGCCAGGGTGAGCTGGCCGGCCTGCTCGCCATCCGTGCCTACCACCGTCAGCGTGGTGACGAGCAGCGCACCGTGTGCCTCATCCCCTCCTCCGCGCACGGGACGAACGCCGCCAGCGCCGTGATGGCCGGGATGTCGGTCGTCGTCGTGGCGTGCGACGACGAGGGCAACGTGGCGGTGGAGGACCTGCGTGCCAAGACGGACGCTGCGGGTGATCGTCTCGCGGCGCTGATGGTCACCTACCCGTCGACGCACGGCGTGTTCGAGCCGGCGATCACCGAGCTGTGCGCGATCGTGCACGACCACGGCGGCCAGGTCTACGTGGACGGCGCGAACCTCAACGCACTCGTCGGGCTGGCGCAGCCTGGTCGCTTCGGCGCCGACGTGAGCCATCTCAATCTGCACAAGACGTTCTGCATCCCCCACGGCGGTGGCGGTCCAGGCGTCGGGCCGGTCGCGGTGCGCGCCCACCTCGCACGGTTCCTGCCGGGCCATCCGCTGCGTGAGCAGCAGCCCGTCGGGCCGGTGTCTGCCGCACCGCACGGTTCGGCGGGGATCCTGCCGATCACGTGGGCGTACGTCAGGATGATGGGCCCGGACGGCCTGCGCGCCGCGACCGCCGACGCGATCCTCGCCGCGAACTACGTCGCCCGCCGCCTCGACGGCGCGTTCCCGGTCCTCTACACCGGCGCCCACGGCGACGTGGCTCACGAGTGCATCCTCGATCTGCGACCGTTGACGAAGGCGACCGGCGTGACGGTCGACGACGTCGCCAAGCGCCTGATCGACTACGGCTTCCATGCACCCACCGTGAGCTTCCCCGTGGCCGGGACGATGATGGTCGAGCCGACGGAGAGCGAGTCACGGCACGAGCTCGACCGGTTCTGCGACGCGATGTTGGCGATCCGGATGGAGATCGACGCCGTCGCCCGCGGGGACTGGCCGCTCGAGCAGAGCCCGCTGCGCCTCGCGCCGCACACGGCGGACGATCTCGCTGGACCGTGGGACCGGCCGTACCCCAGGGCGCTCGGCGCGTTCCCGGCCGAGTCGGTCCGTGGCGGCAAGTACTTCCCCCCTGTCGGGCGGGTCGATGCGGCGTACGGCGACCGCCACCTCCTGTGCGCCTGCCCTCCGATCGAGGAGTACGCCCAGCCGGCGCGGACCCCCGCCTGAGCCGTTCTGACGCGCTTTGGGCGCACGACGTGCGCCCAATCGACCAGAGAACGACTCAGGTCAGGTCTCCCCCGGGTTCTGACGCG
>DASZOG010000171.1:0-15019 GCA_035550895.1 Acidimicrobiales bacterium | reverse complement strand
CTTCAACTTCATGGGCGCTGTGCTGCTGTTTGGTTTCGCCGCGGCGTGCGTGGGGGGGTTCGACTCGATCAAGGGTGCGGTGGTCGGCGGCCTGCTCGTCGGACTCGTCGAGACGTTCGTGCCCGCGCTGTTCAACTTCGTCGGCAACGAGCTCGCGCTGGTGATGGTGCTGATCGTGATCCTCGGCGTCCTCTACTTCCGGCCCCAAGGCCTGTTCGGATCCAAGAGGGTGGAACGCGTATGAACCGGTTGCCCGTGGTCATCGAGCGCGGGTCGCCCGCGCACCGCGGCCTGCAGATCCTCGGGTGGTTGGCGCTGGCCGCGCTGTTCCTCTTCATCACGAACGGGCAGGACAACTTCCTGGCCATCAAATGGGCGCAGGGCGTGACCCTGGCCGTGGCGATCCTCGGGCTGAACATCGTCACCGGCTACTCGGGCCAGATCTCGATCGGCCACTCGTTCTTCTTCGGCGTCGGGGCGTACACGACGATGATCCTCATCGCCGACCACGGCTGGCCGTTCCTCGCCACGCTGCCCGTCGCCGGAGTGTTGAACTTCGTCGTCGGGTTCGTCATCGGCCTGCCCGCGCTGCGCATCCGCGGCCTGTACCTCTCGCTCGTCACGCTCGGGTTGGCGCTCGCCTTCCCGGCGCTGGCCAAGTCGGACAACTTCCTCGGCATCGACTTCGCCGCGCTCACCGGTGGCAGCAACGGCAAGACGATGACCGGCGGCGACGTCACCACGACGGAAGGTTTCAGCTGGGATCCGCCGTCGTGGGTGCCGGGCGGCTGGGGGACGAACGACTGGATCTTCGCGACGGTCTTCGTCGTCGGCCTCGTGCTGTTCGTCCTCACGGCGAACCTGATGCGCAGCCGGGTCGGGCGCGGGCTCGTGGCGATGCGCGACAACGAGACGGGCGCCGCGGTCTCGGGTGTCTATCCGGCGCAGTACAAGGTGCTCGCCTTCGCCACCAGCGCGCTCGTCACCGGCATCGGGGGCGGCTGCTTCGCCCTGGCGGCGACCACGATCGGCCCCGACACGTTCGGCCTGCAGCGCTCGATCGAGTTCATCGCCGGCCTGGTCATCGGCGGCGTGGCGACGATCATCGGCCCGGCGATCGGCGGGTTCCTCATCGAGTGGCTGCCGTACTGGTCGTTCGAAGGGACCCTGCCGCTCCTGCCGCAGCTCGAGGGCCCGGAGGCAGGAGTTCTCTACGGGATCCTCCTCGTGGTGATCATCTTCTTCATGCCCGGCGGCATCGTCTACGGGCTGCGCTACCTGCGCTCCAAGTTCCTGCTCGTCGTGCCGCGCCTTCCCGTTGCCCGAGCCGAGGCCGAGGCCGAGGTCGTCGCCCCGGCAGCCGCGTCACCCATCGCCTAAATTCACAACCGGTTCCACCAACCAACAAGGGGGATGCATCCATGACCCGTTCGAGGAGGATCCCGGGCGCTCTTGCCCTGGCGGTCACCCTGGCCATCACCGCCGCAGCCTGCGGTGACGACGACGACGGAGGTGGCGAAGCCGCGGATACCACCGCTGCCGCCCCGGCGGAGACGACCGCTGCCGCCCCGGCGGACACGACCGCGGCGCCGGCCGACACCACCGAGGCGCCGGCGGAGACCACGGCGGCACCCGAGGCGCCGGCCTTCCAGGTCCCGACCGACAACTGCCCGCCCGAGGCCACCGAGCCACTGGCCGACGGCGAGCCGGTCAAGATCGGATTCATCGGCCCGCAGACCGGTCCGCTCGCCGCGTTCGGCGTGATCGGGCAGGGCATGCAGGTCTACTTCGACAAGCTCAACGAGGCGGGCGGCGTCGCCGGCCACCCGCTCGAGCTGATCGTCAAGGACGACGCCTACGACCCGGCCAAGTCGGGCCCGGCGGTGCAGGAGGCGCTCGAGGGCGACGGCGTCTTCGCGTCGGTGTTCCAGATCGGCACGCCGAACGTCGCCGGAACTCGCGAGCTCTACGCGGCGGCGTGCGTGCCGCAGGCGCTCGTCGGTACCGGCTTCCCGAACTGGGGTGACCCGAACAACTTCCCGTGGACGACGGGTGGCATCCCGTCCTACACGGTCGAGTCCAACGTCTGGACGCAGTTCATCCAGGAGAAGTTCCCGGACGCGACGAAGGTCGCCCTGCTGACCTTCAACAACGACTTCGGCAAGACCTACCAGACCGCGCTGAACGAGTTGCTGCCCGCGGCCGGGCTGGAGATCGTCGCCGACGTCGTGCACGAGCCGACGTCCGACCTGTCGAACGAGGTCACGCAGCTGCTCGCCGCTGGTCCTGATGTGATCATCGGGGGGACGACGTCGACGTTCTGCACGAGCCTGATGACCCTGGCCCGCCAGGGCGGTTTCACCGGCCCGATCATCAACTCCTACACCTGCCAGGCCATCCAGCAGTTCATGGTCCCGGCCGGTGAGGCGGCCGCGAACGTCCACACGCTGGTCGTGATCAAGGATCCGTCCGATCCGGCGTACGCCGACGACCCGGGAGTTCAGCAGTACCTGGAGGACGTCGAGACCTACGGCGAGGGAGTCGACCCGACGATCGGCAACGTCGGCACGGGCTACAACGCGGCATTCCTGATCGAGGACGCGATCACGCGGGCGTCCGAGATGGAGGGCGGCCTGACCCGCGCGAACCTGATGAACGCGTTCTGGTCGTTCGATCTCGAAGCGCCGCTGGCGATCGGTGGCGTGGCCCGAGTGAACGGCGTCGACGATGCGTACATCTCCGAGTTCGGCGTGATGGCCGAGTTCGACCCGGCCACGGCGGGCTACCTGACCTCCGAAGGCGTCGAGATCGACGCCGAGGGCGAAGGCGGCATCTTCGAGGGCTGAGCGCTCCGCCTGAGTACGCGGTGGCCGGTGGGCACGACCCGCCGGCCACCGCCGCGTCCGGGGCCAGAGCGCTTGCCACACTGGGCGGCGTGTCGCTCGGACCCGCGTACCGCCGGCTGTGGACGGCGTCGGCGCTGTCGAACCTGGCTGATGGCATCTTCCAGGTCGCATTGCCGCTGCTCGCGCTGCGGCTGACGGACTCGCCCGGCCTCGTCGCCGGTGTCGCGCTCGCCGGGCGGCTGCCGTGGTTGCTGTTCGTCCTCCAGGCCGGCGCCCTGGCGGACCGCCTCGACCGGCGGCGGACGATGATCAACGTCGACCTCGCCCGCGCTGCCGTCCTCGGTGCCCTGGCGGCGGCGATCGTGCTCGGCCACGAGCAGCTGTGGCTGCTCTACGTCGTCGCCTTCACGCTCGGCGTGTTCGAGACGCTGTTCGACACGGCGGCGCAGTCGATCATGCCGGCGATCGTCGAGCGCGACGCCCTCAGCCGGGCCAACGGCCGGCTGTACGCCGCCGAGCTGACGATGAACCAGTTCGTCGGTCCGCCGCTCGGTGGTCTCCTCGCGGCAGCGGCGATGGCCGCTGGGTTCGCCACCAGCGCGGCGTGCTACCTCGGCGCGGCGGGCGCCATGGCAGTGATGGCCATGCCGTCCCGCACGCCGCGCGCACGGCACGCCCGCCGGCCGATGCGTGCGGAGATCGCCGAGGGCTTGCGCTACCTGTACCACCACCGCCTGCTGCGCCGCTTCGCCGCAATGGTCGGGCTGATGAACTTCATCTCGTTCGCCGTCTTCGCCGTGCTGCCCGTGTACGCCGTCGAGCCCGGCCGACTCGGCCTGAGCGAGGCCGAGTACGGGCTGCTGATCACGAGCGCGGCCTTCGGCAGCCTGATCGGCTCCCTCGCGGCCGGTCGGCTCGAAGCCCGGTTCGGCCGCCGCCCGCTGCTCGTGCTCGCCGCCTGCTCGGCGCCGCTCTACGGCGCGGTGGCGGTGGCGAACGTGCCGTTCATCGTCGTCACGCTGTTCGTCGTCGGAGCGACGGGCGTGGTGTGGAACGTGATCACCGTTTCCTTGCGCCAGCGGATCGTGCCCGATCGGCTGCTCGGCCGGCTGAACGCGGCGTACCGGCTGCTCGCCTGGGGCACGATGCCGATCGGGGCGCTGTTCGGCGGTGTGCTCGCGGAGGTCGTCGGGCTGCAGAGCACGTTCCTGGTCTGCAGCGCGCTGGGCTTCGTGCTGGTACCGCTCGGGCTCGGTATCACGGAGGCGGCGATTGCCGCCGCAGAGGCCGAGGCCGAGACCGGCCCCGGTGCCGAGATCGCGGCGCCGGCGCAAGGGTGAGGGCCCGCGGGTCAGAGGTGAGTGGCGCGGGTAGGGCCGAGCGGCGCCGGCGCTACGCTCGGGCGCAGCACGAGCTCCAGGGGGTCGCTCATGCAGGTGCAAGGCATCCTCGCCGTGAAGGGCAGCGACGTCGCCACCGTGCGCCCGGACGTCTCGGTGCGCGACGCCGTGGCGCAGCTACGGGACCGAGGCGTAGGGGCGCTCGTCGTCTCGGACGACGGTCGCACGATCGACGGGATCCTCTCCGAGCGGGACATCGTCCGCCGCCTGGCCGACGGTCCCGGAGTGCTCGATCTCGACGTGCGTTCGGTGATGACCGCCGACGTACACACCTGCGGGCCGACCGACACGTGCGACGAGTTGATGGCGCTGATGACCGAGCGCCGCATCCGCCACGTCCCGGTCGTCGACACCGAACGCCAGTTGGCGGGGATCATCTCGATCGGCGATGTCGTCAAGCAGCGCCTCGGCGACCTGGAAGGCGAGAACCGCGCCCTGTTCGAATACATCCATCATGGGCGGTAGCCCCGGCGGGCTCCCGGGTGCGACTCAGAAGGGCTGCTTCCAGGCGTTGAGGTAGGCGATCTCTTCCGCGGGTCGGCGGCTGCCGGGGCGGAAGCCTTCGCCCGTGTAGTAGGCGACAGGCACCAGCGCCACCTGCGTCACGGTCGAAGGGATCTCGAGCAGCTCGGCGGCCTCTTTCTCGTACGCGAGGTGCAGCGTCGTCCACGCTGTCCCCAGACCGCGTGAGCGGGCGGCGAGCATGAAGCTCCATACCGCCGGCAGGATCGATCCGTAGAACCCGGCGACCGAGCCCTGGATCGCGCCCTCAGGTCGGCCCAACGCGCAGGGCACGAGGTGCACCGGCACCTCGTGCAGGTGCTCGGCGAGGTAGTCGGAGCTGGACACGATCTTGTCCATCACCCGATGACCGGAGGCAGCGATGGTGCGCTTCTGCTCGGCGATGTACGGCTGGTAGGCCCGGCGGTAAAGGTCAGCGAGCGCGACTCGCTTCGCCGCGTCCTCGACAAAGACCCACCTGGTGATCTGCATCGCCCCGCCCGACGGCGCCTGCGAGGCGATCCGCACGCATTCCAGCAGCAGCTCGTGCGCGACCGGCCGCGAGAAGTCGAGCCGCTTGCGCACGGCACGCGTCGTCGTCAGCAGCTCGTCGGTCTGGGACAGGTCGAACGGTTCCCCCATGGGCCGCATGCTACGGGTGACCGCCTGCCATCGGGGGAAGCGCCGTGCAAGGGTGGGGCGGTGCGGAGGATCGCCCGTCCGGCGCTCGGCATCGCCGTCGCGGCGCTGCTCGTCGTGGGCTGTTCGGCGGGCGACGGCCCCGACATCGGGTTGCCGGCCGCGGCGAATCCACCGGCGACCACCGCGCCCGCGACCACCGAGGCAGAGGTCGAATCTCCTTCGACGCTCGCCAGCCGGGCGACGTCGACGACCCGGGGCCCGGCGACGACCGCCGATGCGGACGATGTCGCGCTGGCCTACGTCGGCGCCGAGGACTCGGGGGTGGCGGCGTCGAGCGGGCCGGCCGTGCAGCCGGTGGTGCTCGGCTACGTGAACGAGGAGGGCGGTACCCGGTCGTTCCCGGAGGCGACGCTCGGCGCGCAGGCGGCCGTCGACTACGTGAACACGGTGCTCGGCGGCGTCCAGGGCCGGCCGCTCGAGCTGCGCCCGTGCGCAGTCGTCACGGCGGGTGACGGCGAGCGGTGCGCGGCACGTCTCGCCGCCGACCCGGACGTGAACGTCGTCCTCGCCGGCGTGATCAGCCGTGAGGGTCTCGGCGGCCCACTCCTCGCTGGGCTGCGCGGCCGCAAGCCGGTGGTGCTGGCCAACCCGCTGACGACCGGCGAGTTCGTCGCCGACGACGCGTACGCGTTCACCCCGGGTGCTCCCGGGGTGATCCAGGGCATGAGCGTGTTCGCCGCCCGGTACCTGCCGGCGGGGCGACCGACGCTGATCCTCGTCGCGCACGCGGACACCGCGCCGGGGCGCGCCGCCTACACCGGGCTCGCCCGCCCGGCGCTCGACGCCCTCGGGGTGCCGTCGGTCGGCGTGCCCGTGCGGGAAGGCGCGAGCGCGGAGCAGGTCGCCGCCACCATCGCCCAGGCCGGTGCGACGGCGACGACGGCCGTGGTCGTGCTGACGCCACTTGCCGGGTGCGTGGCAGTGTCGGGCGCCTTGCGCCAGGTGGCGCTCGACGTTCCGGTCGTGGCGTCGCAGCTCTGCCGCGGCCGGGCGATGGCGGACCACGCCGCGGCACTGGGCACTCCGGGGGAAGTCCCGGACGGCTGGTACTTCGGCGGGACCGGCTTCAGCTACTCGATCCCGGGCAACCCGGAGATCGACGCGTACATGTCGACGATCACCGACTACGCCCAGGAGCATGGTCTCGCGGGGCTCGACCCCGCAGGGTTCGCCGGGCCGACGTACGGCAGCGTGCTGGCGATCGTGCGGTTGATGAACGGGATGCCCGGTGGGGTCACCACGCCAGCGCAGGCACGGGAGGCGATCCGCTCGTTCCGCGGCCCGATGTGGGGCGTGGTCGGGCCGATGGCCTGCGGGCTGAACACTTCCTTCCCCGCACTGTGCGGCGTGCAGGTCGGCATCCAGCGCTACGTCGACGGGCAGTGGGTCAGCGTACGGGACGGCGCCAACGGCCGCCCGATCGACCCCCGCCAGGAGCTCGTGCCGTGACCAACAAGCGCTCGCCCGCCACGCCGGCCAGATGGCGTCGCTCGCGGCGTTGCTCGTCCTCGAAAGAGCGCATGGCTATTCCTTCGTCCTCGCGCCTTGCGCGCGACGCCCCTGGCTCGCCGTGAACGGGGCGACCGTTCATGGTCACGGCACTAGCCAACCCGTAGTCCGGCCGGCGCGTCGCCCGGTTGCGCTACAGCGCGTCGGCGTCCGCTTCGCCGGTGCGGATCCGCACGACCCGGTCGACAGCCGTGACCCACACCTTCCCGTCGCCGATCTTGCCGGTGTTCGCGGCCTTGGCGATGGCGTCGACGATCGCGTCGGCGTCGCCTGCCGCGCAGAGCACCTCGACCTTCACCTTCGGCAGGAAGTCGACCGTGTACTCCGCACCCCGGTACGTCTCGGTCTTGCCCCCCTGTCGGCCGAAGCCCTTCACCTCGGTGGCCGTGAGCCCCTGCACGCCGACCTCCTTGAGCGCAGACTTCACGTCATCGAGCTTGTGCGGCTTGATGATCGCGGTGACGAGGTTCAGCACAGAGGTGCTCCTTTCACGGTTGGCCGTTGACCGCCCGCCAACGTACGGGCCGGACGTTTCCCGAGTGTTTCGTACAAGTGAAGCGCGGATCGACAGACGCGCCCGCAGGGTCCGGTGCGGTCACGCTTCTATCCGGACAATCTCCGGGTGGTCCGGCCGCAGCGCGAAGCGGGCGCCGACGCGCACCACGCTCCCCGGATCAGTGGGGTCCTCCACGACGCGGAACTCCGCCTCCCACCGTTGCGCGCTCACCGCGTGGCGCGTCCACCCCCGGTGCTGCAGGTCGGCGTAGACGACGTCGGGGAACGCGCCGAACAGGCTCTCGAGCACCGGCTCCAGCCCGCGGGACGAGATCGAGGTGCAGACCAACTCGGTGGCGACCGGCGCGCCGCCGGCAGGAGTGACGAGACCGGCCCCGCCGAGGTGGATGTCTCCGGTCAGCACCACGGCCGACCGCTCGGGCCGGCGGGCGAGCTCGGCCAGCAACCGCGCTCGGGCGTCCGGGTACCCGTCCCACTGGTCGTAGTTCAGGACGGCGGTCCCGAGGCGCAGGTCGGTGAGCACCGTCTGGTTGGCGATCACGGTCCAGGCCGCACCCACGCCCGCCAGCTCCTCGGCGAGCCACGTCTCCTGCTCGGTCCCGAGCATCGTGCGGCCCGGCGCGGTGATCTCGGGGCACGGCGGGTCGAGGCTCGCATCGGGCGACCCGCACGCCTGGTCGGAGCGGTACTGGCGGCCGTCGAGCAGGAGGATGCTCGCCAGCGCGCCGAGCTCGACCCGGCGGAACGTCTGCAGGTCGGCGCCCGCCGGGCGGGGCAGGCGCACCGGCTGGTGCTCCCACCACGCCCGGTACGCCGCGGCGCGCCGCTCGCGGAACGCCTGGGGATCGCCGCCGTCCTGGTCGAGCTCGGCGGCGTAGTCGTTGTCCACCTCGTGGTCGTCCCAGGCCACCACCCACGGGCAGGCGGCGTGGGCGGCCTGCAGGTCGGGGTCGCTCTTGTACAGCGCGTAGCGCGTGCGGTACCCGTCGAGCGTGGTCGGTTCGGGACCCTCGTGGGAGCGGACGATCTCGCCGCCCACCGGCAGCGCGGCCCCTTCGTAGATGTAGTCGCCGAGGAACACGAGCAGATCGACGCCGGCGGTGGCGATGTCCCGGTGCGCGGCGTAGTAGCCGTCCTGCCAGTCCTGGCAGGAGGCCTGCCCGATCACGAGCGGGCCGCCGTCTCCCGGGGCGGGCGCGGTGCGCGTCCGGCCGACCGGGCTCGCCCAGGTGCCGACGCTGAAGCGGTAGCGGTACCACGTCCCCGACTCGAGCCCGTCCGCGTCGATGTGCACGGCGTGAGCGTTGGCTGGGTCGGCGACGACGGTGCCCTCGGCGACGATGTCCTCCCATTCCTCGCCCTCCGCGTCGGCCATCACCTGCCAGGTGACCTCGACCGGCTCGGGCGGCATCCCGCCAGCCGCGGCGAGCGGTTCCGGCGCGAGGCGCGTCCAGAGCATGGCCGAAGTCGGCGTCGGGTCACCGGACGCGACTCCGAGGCGGAACGGGTCGGCCGGCAGCGCCGGCCCGGACGGCACGGGCGCGGTCGTCTCGGGCGGCGTCGTGGCGGGCGAAGTGCCCGTCGCCGTCGGTTCAGGAGCGGCCGAGGGCTCCGACGGCTCCGGCGCCGTCGGAGCCGCTGATCCGTCGTCGTCGCCACTGGTGCACGCGGCGACGATCGCGCCCAGCGAACCCGCGAGGAACGCCCTCCGCCCGATCTCGCGCACCACGTCAACGTACGTCGATGAGCTGGTCCTTGAGATCCCGCTTGAGGATCTTGCCGTTCGCGTTGCGCGGCAGCGGCTCGGTGAGGAACCACACCCGGACCGGGACCTTGAACGCGGCGATCCGCCCGGCGACGAACGCGCGCAGCTCGTCCTCGGTGGCGTCCGTTCCCGGGGCGAGATGGACCACGGCGCCGACTTCCTCGCCGAGGACGTCGTGCGGGATGCCGATCACCGCCGCGTCGGTGACCGCCGGATGCTCGAACAGCGCGGCTTCGACCTCGACGCAGTACACGTTCTCGCCGCCGCGGATGATCATGTCCTTCGCCCTGTCGACGATGTACACGAAGTCATCGGAGTCCAGGCGGGCGATGTCGCCTGAATGCAGCCACCCGTCGGTGATCGCCGCGGCGGTCGCGTCCGGCTTGTTCCAGTAGCCCTTGACGACGTTCGGGCCGCGGATCCACAGCTCGCCGACGTCGCCGGTGGGAACGGGCGCGCCGTCCGGGTCGACCACCTGCACGTCGCAGACCGGAACGGGAACGCCGACGCTGTCGGGCTTGCGGCGGTAGTCGTCGCCCGCGTTCATCGTCGTCACCGAGGACGTCTCCGTCAGGCCGTACCCGTTCGACGGTGAACGGCCGGGGAACATCGCTTCGATCCGCCGGACGAGCTCGGGCGCGGCTGGCGCTCCGCCGTAGCCGATCGCCCTCACCGAAGAGATGTCGCGGCGCGCGAAGTCAGGGTGCTCGAGCACCTGCCAGACCATCGCCGGGACACCGCCGAACACCGTGACCCGTTCCCGCTCGATCAGCTCGAGCGCCCGCCCGGCGTCCCAGCGGTGCATCAGCACGATCTTGCCGGCGAAGGCGAGGTTGGCGACGAGCACCGAATGGCAGCCGGTGGCATGGAAGAACGGCACCGACAGCAGGTAGACGTTCTGGTCGCCCGATGCGGGCGGGTCGCTGTCGGGATCGCGCCGCGCAGCCGAGCGCGCCTGCGCGTACACGAGCGACATCAGGTTCGTGCAGATGTTGCGGTGTGTGCCGAGGGCACCCTTCGGGTGGCCGGTCGTGCCCGACGTGTAGAAGATCGTCGCGTCGTCTTCCGGCTCGAGCGCGACGCCCGGCTGTTCGGCGTCTGCAGCCACCGAACCGATCGCCTCGTCGAAGTCGATCGCCCCGCCGGTCGGGCCGGCCCCACCGGGGCGAGCGACGATCAGGTGGCGCAGGTCGGGCAGTTCGTGCGAGTGCTCCCCGATCCGCTCGGCGCGCTGGCGGTCGACGACGGCGACGATCGAGCCGGAGTCGGCCAGCCCGTACTGCAGCTCGGGCCCGGTCCACCACGCGTTCAGTGGAACCACGATCGCGCCGGCCGATGCGGCGGCCCAGAACGCGATCGACCACTCGGGCAGGTTGCGCATCGCGATCGCGACCCGGTCGCCCGGCTGCACGCCGTACGTGTCACGCAGGCGGTGGGCGAACGTGGCGGCGGCGCGGAAGTGGGCGTGGAACGTCATCCGGTCGAACCGCCCCGGCTCGGCGCCGGGCGCGTCGCCGTCGTACACGAGGAACTCCGCCTCGCCGTGGGCGCGGCTGTTCTCCAGGACGACCCGCAGCGTCGCCGGGGCGTGCTTCCACGCCCGCAGCGGGACGCCGCGCACGACGACGTCCTCCATCTCGAACAGCTGGCCAGGCGCGGTGAGCGCGGCGGTGACCTCGGCGATCGTCGGCATGCCCCGAATCTGCCACGCCGGTTGCGGGGAGTGCGCCAATTCCTCGGCGTGTTCGTCAGTGAGCGAGTGGGCCACGGACGCGCCAAGATGGGCGCGATGACAGACGTACAGGCGATCGAGCGGATCGGCGTCGTGGGGTGCGGCCTGATGGGTTCGGGCATCGCCGAGGTCTGCGCCCGGGCCGGGCTGGACGTGGTCGTGCGCGAGGTCGACGCCGCTGCCGCCGAGGCCGGCGAGCGGCGGATCGTGAAGTCGCTCGACCGCGCCGTCAACGCGGCGAAGGTCAGCGAGGCGGACCGCGACGCGGCGGTCTCACGGATCCGCTACACGACCGACTTCGCCGATCTCTCCGACCGCGAGCTCGTCGTCGAGGCCGTCGTCGAAGACGAGGGGCTGAAGACCGAGGTCTTCGGCCAGCTCGACAAGGTCGTCGCCGACGAGCAGGCGATCCTCGCCTCGAACACGTCGTCGATCCCGATCATGAAGCTCGGGATGGCGACCCAGCGGCCCGAGCAGGTGGTCGGGATCCACTTCTTCAACCCGGTGCCGGTCCTCCGTCTCGTCGAAGTCGTGGTCTCGCTGCTCACGGCACCGGCGACGGTGGAGCAAGCGAGCAGGTTCGCCACCGACGTGCTCCACAAGCGGGTCATCCGCAGCCAGGACCGGGCAGGGTTCATCGTCAACGCGCTGCTGATCCCGTACATCCTCTCCGCCATCCGGATGCTCGAATCCGGCTTCGCCAGCGCGGAGGACATCGACTCGGGCATGGTCGAGGGGTGCAACCACCCGATGGGCCCGCTGCACCTCGCCGACCTGATCGGCCTCGACACGACGATGGCCGTCGCCGAGAGCCTCTACGAGGAGTTCAAGGAGCCGCTGTACGCGGCGCCGCCGCTGCTGTCGCGGATGGTCGAGGCGGGCCTGCTCGGGCGCAAGGCCGGCCGCGGGTTCTACGAGTACGCGCGGAGCTAGTGCCGTGGCCACGGCTCCCCGGGTCCTGGTCGCCAAGGTCGGTCTCGACGGGCACGACCGTGGGGTCAAGGTCGTCGCCCGCATGCTGCGCGACGCGGGGTTCGAGGTGATCTACATGGGGCTCTTCCAGACCCCGGAGACGGTCGCCGCGGCGGCGATCGACGAGGACGTCGACGCGATCGGGCTGTCGATGCTCTCCGGCGCGCACATGACGCTGGCGCCGCGGGTGGTGCAGCGCCTGCGCGAGCGCGACGCCGACATCCCCGTCGTCGTCGGCGGCATCGTGCCCGACCAGGACGTGCCGCAGCTGCTCGCCGCGGGCATCGCCGCCGTCCTCGGTCCGGGCGCCTCCGCCGACGAGGTCGTGGGCGTGGTGCGGCGCGTGATCGAAGGCTCGTTGGCCGGCGGCGGCACCTGATGGTCGAGGCGTCCGCGCCGTGACCGAGGCGCTGGAGCGCCTGACGAACCTGGTGGCCCTGCTGCTCGAGACGCGCCGGCCGTTGACCCTCGACGAGATCAACAGCGAGCTCGCCGGCCAGTACCCGCCGGCGCCCGAGACCCGCCGCCGGGCGTTCGAGCGGGACAAGGCCGTCCTGCGCGACGAGGGGATCCCCATCGAGCAGGTCGTGCTCTCCGGCGACCGAGCGGGCGCCACCGGGTACTGGATCGAGCGCGAGCGCTTCGAGCTGCCCGATCTCGGGTTGACGGAGGAGGAGAAGCGCGCCCTCCAGGTCGCCGTCGCCGCCGTGCGGATCAGCGCCGAGTGGGCCGGGGCCGCGATGCAGAAGGTGGCCGCGCCCGCCGGCGACGACGCGACTGGGCACGAGGCGGCCGGGGGCGGTGGGCCGCTCGCCGCCGCCCTGCCGTCGCTCGACGCGCTGCCCGCGCTGTTCGAGGCGAACACGTCGCGCGCGCCCGCGCAGTTCGACTACCGCGGGCGGCGACGGATCCTCGACCCGTACGGCATCCTCTCGCGTGAGGGCCGCTGGTACGTCGTCGGCCACGACCACGAGGCGAGGGAGCTGCGCACGTACCGCGTCGACCGCATCGAGGGCGCAGTGACCGTCGGCGTTCCGGGCGCGTTCGACGTGCCGGACAACTTCGACCCGGCGAGCGCGTTCCCCGCCGATGCCAAGCTCGTCGGCGAGGGGGCGCTCGTCGATGCCCGTGTCTGGATCAGCGCGGCCCGCGCGCAGGCGGTGACCGAGGAGCTCGGCGAGGCGGCAGTGGTCGAGCGGCGGGACGACGGCTCGATCGTGGTCTCGGTCCCGTTCGCCAACGCGTGGGCGTTCCGTTCGTGGGCACTCGGCCTGCTGGACGATGCCGAAGTGTTGGCGCCGCCCGAGGTCCGGGCCGAGACGGCAGCGTGGCTCGCCGCGATCGCGGGGAACGGGGGATGACGGTCAGGGCGCCGCGGCGCGGACCGGAGTCGGCCGGGGACCGCCTCGCCCGCCTGCTCGTGCTCCTGCCGTGGCTCGCCGAACGTGGCGAGGCACCGGTGGCCGAGGCCGCGGCCCGCTTCGGCGTCAGCGAGCACCAGCTCGTCGCCGACCTGGAGCTCGCCGCGATGTGCGGCCTGCCCCCGTACGTCGACGAGCTGATCGACGTCTTCATCGACGACGGCGTGATCACGGTCGGCGTGCCGCGCCTGTTCACCCGCCCGCTGCGGCTCAACGCCCGGGAGGGGTTCTCGCTCCTCGCCGCAGGGCGCGCCGCGATGGCGCTGCCCGGCGCCGATCCGGCCGGCCCTCTCGGCCGGGCGCTCGACAAGCTGGAAGCGGCGCTCGGCGGGCGGCCGGTGCTCGCCGTCGACGTCCCCCAGCCCGCGTCGCTCCCCGCAGTGCGCGCCGCAGCCGAGCACGGCGAGCAGCTGTCCATCGCGTACTGGTCGGCGCACAGGGCAGAGCGGACCGAGCGGGTCGTGGAGCCGCTGGCCGTCGTCGCCGACCGCGGCCACTGGTATCTGCGGGCGCGCGACGTCGGTGCCGGTGACGAGCGCTGGTTCCGCGTGGACCGGATCGAGGAGGCCCGCCCGACCGGAGCACGATTCCCGCCGAGCACGTCGCCCCCGCCGACACCGGATTGGGAGGAGGAGTTCGCCGACCAGACCCTGGTCACGCTGCGCGTGCACCCAGACGCGCGATGGGTGGCCGAACGCTATCCGGTGGTCGAGGTGGAGCAGGACGGCGACCGGCTGCGGCTGTCGTTGCCGATCACCTCCCGGCGATGGCTGGAACGGCTGGTGCTCCGGCTCGGGCCGATGGCAGAGGTCGTCGACCCGCCGGAGCTCGCCGATGCCGGGCGCGACGCGGCGCAGCGGCTCCTCGCCCGGTACCGGTGACTCGATCGGCCGCACGGAGGTCAGCGGCGGAGCCGCCACCACGCGGCGCGGGGCACGGGAGCGGGGCCGCGGGGCCAGGCCGTGTCGGCACCGCGCAGGTGGGGGCTGAGCTGGTCGGCGTCGGCGACGGCGGCGGCGCGCAGCAGGTGGGGGAGCAGCTCGGCCGTCGCTGTGGCGTCGGCCAGCGCGTCGTGCGCCCGGCCGAGCGGGATGCCGTAGCGCGCGCACAGCTCGATGAGGCGGTGTGAGCTCTCCCCCGCGGGGTCGAGTGAACGGGAGAGTCGCAACGTGCACAGACGCAGCGCGTCGGGCGCGTCGTAGCCCATGCGCCGCAGCCCGCGCCGGAGGAACGCCCAGTCGAAGCCGACGTTGTGCCCGGTGACGACCGTGCCGTGGAGGCGGGCGGTCAGCTCGTCGGCGATGTCCGCGAACCGGGGCGCGCCGCGTAGGTCCCGCCGAGTCAGGCCGTGGACGCGGCTGCTGCGCCCGACCCGGGCGAACCGCGGGCGGACCAAGGTCGACCAGCGGTCGACGATCCTGCCGTCGGCCCGGACGCGGACGACGGCGACCTGGAGCACCCGGTGCCGGCGGGACGACAGGCCGCTCGTCTCGACGTCGACCACGGAGAAGACCGTGTCGGCGAGCGACACACCGCTCGGCAGCGCCGGACGCACGAGAGCCTCCATGGCGACCACCCTAGGCAGGGGGTGGGTCAGGGTTTCCCGCCCCGCTCACTGGTGCACCCTCTTGCAGTGAACGCGAGGACCCCAGTCG
>DASZOG010000170.1:0-2678 GCA_035550895.1 Acidimicrobiales bacterium | reverse complement strand
ACGACGTCGAGCTCGGGGGCGTAGGTCGGGGCGAGCTCGGCGGCGAAGAGCGCTGCGCCGCCCCCCTGGGAGTGCCCCCACGCGACCACCGGTGACTCGGCGGTCGCGCCGGTCCCGGCGAGGCGTTGTGCGGCGCGGGCGATGTCGAGCACATTGCGCCCCTCGGCCTGGCCGACGACATACGTGTGCTCGCCCGGTGTGCCGAGGCCCTGGTAGTCCGTTGCGGCGAAGACCCAGCCGACGTCGAGCAGGGCCGGGAGGAGTGCCCGCTCGGAGGCCCTCCCGGCGCCCCACGCACGGCTCGGCGCGCACTGGTCGCCCATGCCGGTGGTGCCGTGGGCCCACGAGAGGATCGGCCGCGGGCCGGTGGCCGGAACGCTCGGCGCGACGACGACGCCGGAGACGGCGACCGGCTCGTCGCGCACGTCGCGCGACCAGGCCAGCACCTGCCAGCCCTGCAGGCGGGCGTCGCCGGTCTCGAAGGTGCGGGCGCGGATGATCTCCCCCGGCGCGCCGGGCGCCGTACCCGCCGGGTCGAAGAACGGGTCGTCGACGGGAGACGGCGCAGCGGTCGTCGCAGGGGGCGTGGTGGCGGCAGCGGTCGACGACGGCGATGCCGTCGCCGCGGACGACGTGTCCGGGGACGAGAGGGTCGGATCGGCGGTGACGGCCGGTGCCGGCGCGACGGCGTCCTCGCCAGCGGCGACGGATGCCGGCTCACGGTCGCTCGAGCAGGCGGCCAGCAGCGATCCGGCCGCGACGGCGAGCGCGGCAAGCCGCCCGCTCCACCTCTCCATGCCAGGCATCGTACCGACGCGTTGCCGTTATCCGGCGGTCCGGTGGACCTCGCGGGCCTCGACGACGACGCGCCGGTCGAGCACCTCCTGGAGCAGGCCGACGCGCTCATTCGCCGCGTAGAGCTCCAGGTCGACGGGTGTGCCCGCGGTCGTCTCGGCCTGCACGACGATCGTGTCGCCGCGGCGCGCCACGCGCACGGACGTGACCCGCTGGTCGTGGCTGCGGTCCAGGCCGATCGCCACCCGCAGCAACCCGGCCAGCGTGCGCACGACGTCCTGATCCTCCGGCGCGAGCGCGGCGAACTCCGTGTGCCGCTCCTTCGGCGCGCTCTTGCGGTGGTACCGAGCGAGCAGGGCGATGATCTCGATCTCGTTGTCGGTGAACCCGGTGAGCACCTCGGAGTTGCGGATCACGTAGTAGCTGTGCAGGTGGTGCTTGCTGTGGGAGATGAACAGCCCGACGTTCGCCAGCAGCGCGCCGGCCTCGAGGTAGTCACGACAGCCGGCGTCGAGGCCGTGCAGCACCGCCGTCCCGTCGAACAGCTGCAGCGCCAGCTCCGCCACGTGGGCCGAGTGGACCGGATCGTCGTCGCACAGCTCCACGAGGTGGCGGACGCTGCGCCGGGAGACGTCGCGCAGGTGGTGCAGCGCGCCGGCCCCCGAGCGCTGCACCGTGTCGAGCAGCACGCCTTCGCGGAGCGCGTAGTCGCTCACCTGGAGCTCGTCGACGCCGAAGGACTCGACGACGCCCTGGAGGATGAGCGCCCCAGCGAGGATGATGTCGGCCCGCCGGGGGTCCATCCCCGGCAGCCGCGAGCGCGCCCGGACGCTCGGCGCGCCGACGAGATCCTTCACGATCGAGCGGATCGCCTTCGCCGTGAGCGGGAAGCGGTTGTAGGTCCGCAGCGGCTCGTCGCCGCCGCGCACGTGCGCCAGTTGCGCCATCGCCTGGATCGTCCCGGACGAGCCCACGGCGACGGTGAACCCGTGGTGCTCGACCTCGCGCACGAACGGCTGGATCACCGAGCGCACGTACGACGAGCACGAGCTGACGGCGCTCGGGTGCAGTCGCTCGCCGGGGAAGAACCGGTTCGTCAGCCGCACGGCGCCGAGCTTGAAGCTGCGTGCGGTGAGCACCTCGCCCCGCTCGCCGACGAGCAGCTCCGTGCTGCCCCCGCCGATGTCGCAGAGCAGGACCCGCTCGTCGTACACCGGGACCGCCTGCAACACGCCGAGGTGGATCAGGCGCGCCTCCTCGATCCCGCTGACGACCTCGATCTCGACCCCCGCCTCCTCACGGGCGCGGCGGAGGAACTCGGCGTGGTTCTCGGCCTCCCGCACCGCGCTGGTCGCCACGGCGCGCAGTGGCGCGTCGGAGATGGCCGCGATCTGCGCGAAGCGGGTCAGCGTCTCGATCCCGCGGTCCATCGCCGCGTCGTCGAGGCGCTTCATGTCGCCGCTGCCCGAGCCGAGCCGGACCATCTCCTTCTCGCGGGCGATCACCTCGAACCGGCCGTCGTCGTCCGTCCGGGCGACGACGAGGTGGAAGCTGTTCGTGCCGACGTCGACCGCCGCCAGGTTCGCACCCACGGGTCGCGCAGGGTACCGGTCCGGCCGGCCGCCAAGATCTGCCCGCCGGGCTCAGCCGGTGCAGGCGTCGAAGCCGGGCAGCACGCCGCGATCGAGCGTGGTCAGCAGGCCCGTGCGGAAGCTGCCCAGGCGGTCGAGCGCACGCGCCGCGGACTGCTCCTCGTCCTCTGTCAGGACGAGCAGCATCTGCACGGCCTCGTCGAGGTCGCCGGGCGAGATGACGAACGGCGATCCCTCCGGGTAGACCTCGTTCAACGCGCCGGGGAAGATCGCCGCGACGTACATGCCGGC
>DASZOG010000169.1:0-6616 GCA_035550895.1 Acidimicrobiales bacterium | reverse complement strand
GAGGATCGGCTGAAGGCGCTGCGCCAGGTGCTGGAGGAGAAGCTCGTCAAGCGCGGCCTGTCGCTGAAGGGCATCGACTGGGGCCGGGTCGAGGAGGCGAGCGGTGGCACCGCCCGTCAGGTCGTGACGATCAACGTCGGCATCTCCTCGGACAAGGCGCGGACGATCAACAAGCTGGTCAAGGAGAAGGGCCCGAAGAGCGTGTCGAGCCAGACGCAGGGCGATCAGGTGCGCGTCACGGGCAAGAAGCGCGACGACCTGCAGTCCGTGATCCAGCTGCTGAAGGGCGAGGACCTCGGCGTCCCCCTCCAGTTCACGAACTTCCGGGACTAGCGCGTCAGTCCTCCTGCGGGGCTTCGGCGGCGCGGCGCTGGAGCTCCTCGACCACCGTCGCGTCGGCGAGCGTGGTCGTGTCGCCCAGGTTGCGGCCCTCCGCCACGTCGCGCAGCAGGCGGCGCATGATCTTGCCGCTGCGCGTCTTCGGCAGGTCCGGCGTGAAGAAGATCGCCTTCGGCTTGGCGATCGGGCCGATCTCCTGGCCGACGTGGTCGCGCAGCTCTTCGACGGTCGCCTCCTGCCCCGAGCGGAGGATGACGTAGGCGACGATCGCCTGCCCCGTCATGGCATCGGTGGAGCCGACGACGGCGGCCTCGGCCACGCTCGGGTGCGACACGAGCGCCGACTCCACCTCGGTCGTCGAGATGCGGTGCCCCGAGACGTTCATCACGTCGTCGACCCGGCCGAGTAGCCATAGGTAGCCGTCGTCGTCGAGCTTCGCTCCGTCGCCGGCGAAGTAGCGGCCCGGGAACCGGCTCCAGTACGTCTCCCGGTACCGCTCCGGGTCCCCGTAGATGCCGCGCAGCATGCCCGGCCACGGCCGGGTGAGCGTCAGGTAGCCGCCGCCCCGCTCCACCCGGTTGCCGCTGTCGTCGACGACCTCGGCGGAGATCCCCGGCAGGGGGAACGTCGCCGATCCCGGCTTCAGCGTGGTCGCCCCCGGGAGCGGGCTGATCATGATCCCGCCCGTCTCCGTCTGCCACCACGTGTCGACGACCGGGCATCGGTCGCCGCCGATGTGCTCGCGGTACCAGACCCAGGCCTCCGGGTTGATCGGCTCCCCGACCGTGCCGAGCACACGCAGCGACGTCAGGTCGTGCTTCGCCGGTTCCTGCGCACCCCATTTCATGAACGTCCGGATCGCGGTCGGGGCGGTGTACAGGATCGTCACGCCGTACTTCTCGATGATCGCCCAGAAGCGGTCGTTGCCGGGGTAGTTCGGCACGCCCTCGTACATCACGCTCGTCGCCCCGTTGGCCAGCGGCCCGTACACGACGTAGCTGTGGCCAGTGACCCAGCCGACGTCGGCCGTGCACCAGAAGATGTCCGTGTCCGGGTGGAGGTCGAAGACGTACTTGTGTGTGCACGCGATCTGCGCCAGGTAGCCGCCGGTCGTGTGCATGATGCCCTTCGGCTTGCCCGTTGTCCCGGAGGTGTACAGCAGGTAGAGCAGGTCCTCGCTGTCCATCGGCTCGGGCGGGCACTCCGCCTCGGCCTCGGCCATCAGGTCCTCGTACCAGTGATCCCGGCCGTCCTGCATGGCGACGTCGTTGCCCCCACGGCGCACGACCACGACGTGCTCGATCGACGGCGTGCTCTCCAGGGCGTGGTCGGCCTGCGGCTTGAGGGGGAAGACCTCCCCGCGGCGATACCCACCATCCGCGGTGACGAGCACCTTTGCCTCGGCGTCGTTGATCCGGTCGGACAGCGACTGCGCCGAGAAGCCGCCGAAGACGACGGAGTGCGGCGCGCCGATGCGGGCGCAGGCGAGCATCGCGACGGCGGCTTCGGGGATCATCGGCAGGTAGATGTTGACGCGGTCGCCCTTGCGGACGCCGAGCGTCTTGAGGACGTTGGCGAACCGCTGGACCTCCGCCAGCAGCTCGGCGTAGGTGATCGTCCGCGAGTCGCCGGGCTCGCCCTCCCAATGGAACGCGACCTTGCTTCCGCGGCCAGCGGCGACGTGGCGGTCGAGGCAGTTCTCGGAGACGTTCAGCTGCCCGCCGACGAACCACTTGGCGAACGGCAGGTCCCATTCGCAGATCGTGTGCCACTCCTTCGACCAGGTCAGCAGCTCGGCGGCCTGCCGGGCCCAGAAGCCCTGGTCGTCCTGGGCCGCTTCGTCGTACAGGAACGTGCCGACGACGAGTGCGTCCTTCTTGAACTCCTCCGATGGCGGGTACGTGCGCGCCTCGAGGAGTAGGTCGTCGATCGTGGCGGCGATCTCCTCGGCCATGTCGTCCGAACCCCCTTCGACGTGGACGACGGCACCCTACCCGTGACGGCTCGGACGGGGCCGCCCGGCGTCAGCCCGATCCAGCTGCTGCGAGGGCGCCGTACGTCGACATCACGATGGCCGCGCCGCGCATGTCGCCGGTGGTGCCCTCACCCATCCGGTTCATCACGTAGGACACGACCAGCCGGGCGTCGAGATCGACGACGACGAGGGATCCACCCCAGCCGCCCCAGAAGCACGTCCGTGGGTTCGGGCTGACCGGCAGTTCCGGCAGGTTCAGGCCGTAACCGACGCCGAGACGGACCGGGATACCGAGCACGAGATCGACGCCGTGGGCCTGCTCCTCGAAGACTGCCTCGCAGCCCGCTGCCGACAGCAGGCGAATGCCGTCCACCTCACCGCGGCACGCGAGAGCGGACTGCACCCGGGCCACCGAGCGCGCGTTCCCGTGGCCGTTGGCGGCGGGGATCTCGGCCCGGCGCCACTGCTCTGTCCAGCTCTCTTCCGCGGCGAGGCGCGGGTTCGCCAGCGTGCGCACGGCGAACGCGTCAGGGTCGTCCGGCATCTCGAGCGGCGGCGGTGGGATGACCCGCGCGATCCGCACGTCATGCTCCGCTCCCGTCCCGATGTGGAAGTCAGCGCCCAGCGGGCGGGCCACCTCCCGGGCGAAGAACGTGCCGAGTGTGTCGCCGGTGATCCGGCGCACGATCTCGCCGACGAGGTAGCCCTCGGTCAGCGCGTGGTAGCCCGACGCGGTGCCCGGTTCCCACCATGGCTCCTGCGCGGCGAGGCGGGCGCAGCAGAGGTCCCAGTCGTACAGGTCCTCCGCCGTCATCGGTTCCGTCCAGCCCGCCAGGCCGGCGGTGTGGCCGAGCACGTGGCAGACCTCGATCGCCTCCTTGCCGGCCGCCTTGAACTCCGGCCAGTAGCGGGAGACGGGGGCATGGAGGTCGAGCTCGCCCCGGTCGGCGAGGATCAGCGCGGTCAGCCCGACCATCGTCTTCGTCGTCGAGTAGACGTTGATGATCGTGTCCGCCGCCCACGGCGTGCCGTCGTCGTCGATCACGCCACCGAAGATGTCGACCACCGGACGGCCGTCGAGCACGACAGCCACCGACGCGCCCACGTCCTGGCCGCTGTCGAGGTTCGCCGCGAGCGTGTCGCGCACCGCGATGAACCGTTCGTCGCACGTGCCGTGGATCTGCGCCATGCGCTGCCCCCTTCGCTCCCGGATCGGCCGCCGGAGCCTACCGAGCACCAGGCATCACCGTTCCGGGCGCGAGATGGTGCAGCCTTCGCACCAATTCGCGCCGAGAACCGGTCCAGGGGGCAATGCGGGCGGCCGGGCGCCCGGCCAGTGGGCCGGTCAGTGTGGACGTGAGCGCGTGGCGGGCCCCGGCACGAGCCATTCGGCGACGGTGAAGGCGCCGAGGCCGGACGGGTCGGTGAGCGCCTCCGCCTCGCGGATGCGGCTCCGACCCTCGAGCGCGACGAGGTCGGCGCGGGCGGCGCCGGCTTCCCAGGCGCGACGGCCCTCGTCGACGAGTTCGGCGATGCCGTGCAGCGCCAGCCACTGTGCCTGGGTGCGGACGGCGTCGGGCAGACGCACGGCCGCCGCCAGCTGGTCGAGCGCCACCTCGGCGGTGATGTCCTGGCCGCCCGGATCGGCGAGGTAGTGGCCGCCGCGCTCGTGCCCGCGGTACGTCCGCAGCCATTCGCGCCACGGCCGCTGGGCGAGCCGCGCCGTGTCGGAGCAGTAGTCGATCACCACGATGCGCCCGGCGGACAGCCGGCCGAGCGCGTCCGCGAGCCACCACCCCGCCCGCTCCTGCCACGGGATGCGCGCGCCGTGGGGCACATCGACCGGGAGGGCGAACGGTGGCGCATCGTCGAGCGGCGCGAGCACCTCGACGAAGCGGCCGTCCGCAGTCGCGTCGACGAACGCCTCCCGCCATCCGCCGTCGAACACGAGCAACCGGAACGGCAGATCGTCGAGGAGCTCGTTGGCGATGATCACGCCGTCGAACGACCCAGCGGGCAGCTCGGCGACGGACGCGACACCGGGCGAGGTGTGCGGATCAACCGCGCGCTGCTCAGCGCGCGACTCGAAGCCGGATTCGCCGAAGGGATGGAGCGCCCGCTGCGCGGCGGACACCTCCACCGCGACATAGCGCAGGGCGCCCGACGCGCGGCACGCCGGCCCGGCGTGCAGGACGCTCCGGGCCAGCGTCCCGGGCCCCGCCCCGGCGTCGACGAACACGAACGGGTTGGGCTGGCCGAGCGCCTCCCACCAGGCGTCGATCGCCCGGGCGACGACGGCGCCGAGCAGCGGGCCGACCTCCGGGCTGGTGAGGAAGTCGCCGCGCCGGCCCGCCTGGCCACCACTGGCAAAGAACCCGTCCCGCGTGTCGTAGAGCGCGGCCGCGTGGAACTCGTCGAAGCGCAGCGGTCCGTCCCGCCGAATCCGCTCCACCAACCGCCCAGCGAGCTCGCTCACCCTCCGAAGGAGAACGTTCCCAGGTCGCCGTAGCGGAGCACGATCTGGGGGACGACGCCGATCGCCACCGTGGCGACGACAGTCAACCCGAGCGCGGCGACGAGCGGCTGCGGGACAGAGATCGGGGAGGTGTCGCCGTCGGGCGCCTCCTCCATCCACATCTCTCGCATCACGCGCGCGTAGTAGGCGAGCGCCACGACGGAGTTGACCGCCCCGGCGACGGCGAGGATCCCGCCGAACCACCCGCCCTCGGCGAGCACCGCACGGAACACGCCCAGCTTGGCGACCCAGCCGGCGAGGGGCGGGATCCCGGCCAGCGACGCGAGGAAGATCGTCATCGCCACCGCGAGTCCAGGGGCGTACCCGAACAGCCCGCCGTAGCTGGAGATCTCCCCCGAGCGCGTCTTCCGCGCCACGGCGAGCACGACCGCGAACGCGCCGAGTTGCATCGCCGCGTAGACGACGAGGTACGTGACGACAGCCTGCAGTGACTCCTCCTGCGCCTGCGCGTTGGAGCCGATCACCGCCAGCGGCATGAGGATGAACCCGCCCTGGCTGATCGACGAGTAGGCGAGCATGCGCACGATGTTGTGCTGGCGCAGGGCGAGCACGTTGCCGATCGTCATCGTCAGCAGTGACAGGACGAAGAACATCGGCTCCCAGACGTCCTTGCCGTTGGCGAGTCCGATGTAGAGCAGCGACAGCAGGGCGACGAAGCCCGCCGCCTTGGAGCCGACCGAGAGGAACGCGGTGATCGGCGTCGGTGCTCCCTCGTAGGTGTCGGGCGCCCAGGTGTGGAACGGCACGGCGGAGACCTTGAACGCGAACCCGGCCAGGACGAAGACGATCGCCAGCGTGGTGACCGGCGCGTTCTCCTCGAGCGCCTCGTTGATCGACGTCAGCAGCGTGCTGCCCGAGACCCCGTAGAGCAGCGACATCCCGTAGAGCATCACGGCCGAGGCGAAGACCCCGAGCAGGAAGTACTTCATTCCCGCCTCGTTGCTCTTTGTGTCGCGCTTGCGCCACGCCGCGAGCATGTAGGCGGGGATGGACAGCAGCTCCAGCGCGACGAAGATGCTCACCAGGTCCCTGCTCGACGACATCATCACCATGCCGAGCACCGACGACAGCAGCAGGAAGTAGTACTCGCCCTGGTAGTAGTCGCCCTCCTCGACGTACGTCGTCGAGAGCAGCACCACGACGTAGCCGGTGAGGAGGAACAGCGCCTTCAGCACGAGCGCGAAGTTGTCGACCACGTACGCGCCGTCGAACATCACCCGGTCGGCGCCGTCGACCGCCAGTGTCACGATCGGCACGAGGCTGATCAGGAGCCCGAGCCCGGCGATCGTGGACGTCGCCCACCGGTTGCGCTCGTCGAGGAACAGGTCGACGACGAGGACGATGCAGACGACCGCGCCGAGGATGATCTCGGGCGCGAGCGCGTGGTAGTCGACGTACGGCGACGTCCACTCCGCGGCCTGGGCGAGCACCATCCGCTCAGCCCCCAGAGCCCTCGAACGCGGCGAGCGCGACGTTGACGGCCGGGTCCATCACCTGGAACAGCAGGTTCGGGTACACGCCGAGCACGACGATGGCGACGAGGATCGGAGTCCACGCGATCCACTCCGGGGCCTCGACGTCGTGGATGTCCTCGTCATGGCCGTGGCCCGGGGCGAACTCGGGCTGTGGCTCGCCGAACGCGGTCCGCTGGTAGAGCCACAGGAGGTAGGCGGCGGCGAAGACGGTGCCGATTGCTGCGATGACCATGTACGTGCGGAACGTCTCGACGGGCAGGCCGTCGGCCGGGCTGTAGCTGGACAGGATGG
>DASZOG010000168.1:0-7011 GCA_035550895.1 Acidimicrobiales bacterium | reverse complement strand
ACTGTCCAAGCCTCCCCATGGTGTGACCGGCTTCCGGGTCGTCGCAGGCCTGAAGGGGTAGAAGGCCCGCCTCCGATCCGTGTCTTGCGGAACAGGCCGTGGATGGAGTGTCGGAGGCGACCCGGCTACTTGAACCAGATGCGCTGGTAGTCGCGGCTCTGGGGGTGGAGGAGCAGGGCGAGGAGGGCGACGGCGAAGAGGAACGGGATCATGTACGGCCCGAGGAGGCGCTGGATCCCGCCGGCCGCAACGACGTAGAGGAGCACCTCGAGCCCGGCGACACCGACGCCGAGGCCGTACGCCCAGCGGCGCTCGTTGGCGATGCCGATCCCGGCCAGGACGCAGGCGACGAGGGCGGCGAACCCGAGGAGGAAGCCCAGCGTGAACAGGACGCTGCCGAACAGCAGGCCGAGGACGGCGTTGGCGTAGAGCAACCAGGTCGCGAACTGCAGCGTCTGGGGCTGGGACTGATCGACCCATCGCTCGAACGCCATCACGCCAGTGTGCCATGGCCGTGCACGCCCTCATCGGCGGCACGCCGCCACCGGACCCGGCAGCCTCCGGGGCGTTTCTGCTACACACGGGCGGCGATGGGGGACATCGTTTCCATGCACGCCCTGGCCAAGCAGGACACGCCGGCCGTGATCGACGACCGCCCGGACGGCAGGCAGCTCACGCTCACCTGGCGCCAGCTCGACGACCAGGCCAACCAGCTCGCCAACGTCCTGCTCGAGCGGGGTGCCGGGCCCGGCACGAAGATCGTGTGGTGCGGGCAGAACTCGATCGGCGTCGTCCTCGCGGTCAACGCCGCCCGGCGCATCGGCGCCACCGCTGTCCCGCTCAACTACCGCCTCTCCGACGAGGAAGCGGCCTACGTCACCGACCATTGCGACGCGGCCCTCGTCTACGCCGACGCCGAGCAAGCGGCCCTGTTCGCCCGGATCCGCGACCAGATCCCGAACGTCGAGCACGTCCTGATCTACGACGGGGCGCCTGAAGCCGGCCAGGAGTCGGTCGACGCCGTGATCCGCGCCGCGCCCACCGCGGAGCCGCCCGCCCCGGAGGGCGAGGCGGCGACGATGATCTACACGTCCGGGACGACCGGGAAGCCGAAGGGCGCCTTCCGCCGGGGCGCCGGCGATCCCGCGCAGGTGCTGGCGATGGTGCAGCACATCGGCTTCGCCCCGGACGACGTGCACGTCACGACCGGCCCGCTGTACCACTCGGGGCCGGGAGCGTTCATGCAGCTCGCCCAGCTGCTCGGCAACCTCGTGATCATCCAGCGCAAGTTCGACCCGGAGGACTGGCTGCGCCTCGTCGACACGTACCGGGTGACGACGACGTTCTCGGCGCCGACCCCGGTCCGCATGGTCTGCGCCCTGCCGGCCGAGGTGAAGCAGCGGTACGACCGGTCGTCGATGCGGCGGATGATCGCCAACGCCGCCCCGTGGAGCTTCGCCCTGAAACAGATGTACCTCGCCGACTTCCCGGACGACTCGCTGTGGGAGGTCTACGGCTCGACCGAGCTCGGGATCGACACGATCCTCGATCCGGCCGACCAGCTGCGCAAGCCGGGCTCCTGCGGGAAGCCGGCTCCCGGCGTGGAGATCCGGCTGTACGACGACGCGGGGAACGTCGTCGAGGGGAGCGGACCGGAGCAGACCGGCGAGCTGTACGTGCGGTCCGGTTCGACCTTCGCCGACTACTACAAGCAGCACGACAAGTACCTGGAGGACCAGCGCGACGGGTTCCAGACGGTCGGCGACATCGCCTACCGGGACGACGAGGGCTACTACTACATCGCCGACCGCAAGAAGGACATGATCATCTCGGGCGGGATGAACATCTACCCGGCGGAGATCGAAGCCGCGCTCGAGGTCCATCCGGACATCTACGAGGTGGCCGTGTTCGGCACCCCGTCCGAGGAGTGGGGCGAGTCGGTGCATGCCGTGGTGGTCCTCCGGCCGGGTGCGACCATGACCGAGGAGGACGTCGTCGCCCACGCCCGCCAGCACCTCGCCGGGTACAAGATCCCGCGGTCGGTGACGTGGGCGGACGAGCTGCCGAAGACCGGCTCCGGCAAGCTCCTCAAGCGCGAGCTGCGGGCGCCGTTCTGGGCGGATCAGGAGCGGATGGTCTGAGGCCAGCCGCCCGGCGACGGCTTGACCGAATCGTGACCGAGGCGTGACACGGCGCGCGTCCGGCCTTGACGCAGGGATACCTACCGTCGAGGTCGATGACGACCATCGACCTGCCTCCCACCCAGGAAGCCCCGCTCCCGCCGCCTCCTCCACCGAAGCGCCGCCGTCGCCGAACGATCACGGTTGTGGCCGCCGCTGGAGTGATCGGGGTTGCCGCCGCGGCGGGTGTCACCGGCGCCGCGCTCGCCCAGGACGACGACACGCCGGACGCGGGCGGATCGGCCGCTTCGGCGTCGGCTGACGCGCCGGAGGCGACAGCGCTGCCGCGCGCGCAAGGTGGCGGGATCGATGTGCCAGCTGTGGTCGAGCGTGCCGCGGCGTCGGTTGTGTCGATCCGGACGGAGACGTTCGGCCCGGACATCTTCAACATCCCGATCGGCCAGGAGGGCGCCGGCACCGGGTTCATCGTGTCCGCGGACGGCCTCGTCTACACGAACGCGCACGTCGTCGCCGACGCCGACGAGGTCACCGTGACGATGCCCGACGGCGAGACGCTCGACGGCGAGGTGCTCGGCGTCGACACCCACGATGACCTCGCCGTCGTCAAGGTGGAGGCCGATGGCCTGACACCGCTGTCCCTCGGTTCCTCCAGCGACCTCGTGGTCGGCGAAGCCGTGGTCGCCGTCGGCAATGCGCTCGCGCTACCTGGCGGTCCGACCGCGACGGCCGGGATCATCTCCGCGCTCGACCGCACCATCGACGTCAGCACCGGCGAGCGGCTCGACAACCTCCTGCAGACCGATGCCGCGATCAACCCAGGCAACTCCGGCGGCCCGCTGCTGAACGCCGACGGCCTCGTCGTCGGGATCAACACCGCCGGCGCGGCGCTCGCCGAGAACATCGGCTTCGCCATCGCCATCGACGGCGCCAAGCCGGTGCTCGACCAGCTCGCGCAGGGCGAGGAGATCGTCCGCCCGTTCCTCGGCGTGGCGACCGTCCCCGTCGACGAGGACGTCGCCAACCAGTTCGATCTCGAGGTCGACAGCGGCCTGCTGGTCACGGACATCACTCCCGACTCCGGCGCGCAGGATGCCGACCTTGACGAGGGCGATGTGCTCCTCTCCATCGACGGCACGGAGCTGACCACGCCGGACCAGCTGGGCGACGCGATCGCCGCCAAGCAGCCGGGCGACGAGGTCGTCCTCGAGGTCCAGCGCGGCGACGAGCAGCTCGAGGTCACGGCGACGCTGGGCGAGCGCCCCGCCAACGCCTAGACACGCAAGATCCCCCCTCCGTAGCGGTGGGCACGGGCCGCGACCGTGTCCACCGCTACGTCCCGTCAGGGCACCGGGACGGTGGCGTAGGCGGGGAGGGAGAGGCGGAACGTGGCGTGGTCCGGATCGACCAGGTCGAGCGCGCCGCCATCGGCAGCGGCGAGCTGGCGGGCGAGCGGCAGCCCGACTCCGTGGGCGGACGGCTCGGGCGGCGGTTGGAACAGCCCGGGGACGAGTGGCTCGGGCACGCCGGGTCCCTCGTCGGTGACGGTCAGGTGGGCCCGGTCATCGGCGGCATCGACGGTGATCGTCACGGTCCCGGCGCCGTGGCGCAGCGCGTTGGACAACAGGACGTCGATCACCTGCCCGACCGGGCCGACGGTGGCGACCGTGCCGACCGCGTTCCCCGCCACCACGCGCAGCTGCCTCCCTGCACGCTCGTAGCGGGCCAGCCAGTCCTCCACGTGCAGCCGGGTCAGCGCGGCGAGGTCGAACGGGCGCCGCTCGCCGACGCGCCCTGTGCGAGCGAGCGCGAGAAGCTCCTCCAGCACGTCCTCCAGGCGGAGCACCTGGTCGAGGGCGTGGCCGGCCTCGACCTGCACGTCCGGGTCCGGGTGGCGGGCCAGCGCCTCCAACCTCAGCGAAATGCCGGCCACCGCGGTGCGCAACTGATGGCTGGCGTTCGACGAGAACGCCCGCTCGGCTCGGACGAGCCGGTCGATGCGGGCCGCGCTGGCGTCGAGCGCCTCGCCGATCGCGTCGACCTCGGGCAGGCCGCTGCGCGGCGCGGCGGCCGAGAAGTCGCCGGCGCCCAGCCGCTGCGCGGCGGAGGCCATCTCCTCCAGGGGCCGCGCCAGACGGCGGGTCAGGGCCCAGCCGACGAGCGCCGCCGCGCCGACGCTGAGCAAGCCGAGGCCGGCAAGCACCAGCCAGGCCCGGCGGATGCGGCCGTCGACGGGGCCGTCCGGTGCCTCCACGGTGACGACCGTGCCGCTCGGCCCGCGGGCGCTGCCGCGGATGACGCCGCCGGACGGCGCCGGGCCGATGCGGCGCTGGTCGCCGTCGGCGAGCAGGAAGACCGCGCTCTCGCCTTGGGCCAGCCGGGCGGCCACCTGCTCGACGGTCGGGATCCCGCCGGTGAGCAGGACCTCGAACAGGTCGGCGGAGATCGTTGTCGCCACCTGCTCGAGGCGGGCCTCCGCCTCCTGCCGGATCGTCCGTTGCAGGACGATCGCCAGCGGGATGCCGAGCAGCAGCACAGCCGCGGCGCCCACGGCGACGAAGGCGACGATCAGGCGCCGGCGCACGTCGCTCCCTCGCGTGACCGGACGACGCCCATCCGCGGGCTCATCTCTCGAACCGGAACCCGACGCCGCGCACGGTGACGATGCGCTGCGGCTCGTCGGCGTGGTCGCCGAGCTTGCGCCGCAGCGACGACACGTGGTTGTCGAGCGTGCGCGTCGGGCCCCACCAGTGCTCGTCCCACACCTCGCGCATGATCCGCTCCCGCCGCACGGTGCGTCCGGCTTCGCGCACGAGCAGGGCGAGCAGATCGAACTCCTTCGGGGTGAGGTCCAGCTCCGCCGAGGCGTCCACCGCGCGGCGGGCGCCGACGTCGATGCGCAGCTCGCCGGCCTCCAACAGCTCCGGCGCGGTGGACGGCTCTCCGCCCGCGGCGCGTAGTCGGGCTCGGATCCGGGCAACCAGCTCCGCGACACGGAACGGCTTCGTGACGTAGTCGTCGGCGCCGGTGCCGAGGCCGACGACGACGTCGATCTCCTCCGCGCGGGCGGTGAGCATCACGACCGGCAGCGTCGGGTGGCCGGCGCGCAGGCGGCGGCAGACCTCGAGCCCGTCGATGCCCGGCAACGTCAGGTCGAGCAGCACCAGGTCGGGTGGTGCGGCCCCGATGGCGTCGAGCGCGTCCTCGCCGGTCGTGACGGCGTCGACTGCGAATCCCTCGCCGGCCAGCGCGGCGCGCAACGGTTCGGAGATGCGGGCGTCGTCCTCGACGAGGAGGAGGCGGGCCACGCCAGGAACGTATCGTCAGGCCATGGCTGCTGCAGCGACGGCCCGCCAGATGTACGTCGACGGCGCATGGGTCGACGCGGTCGAGGGCGAGGTGTTCGAGACACACGATCCGGCGACCGCGCAGGTGCTGGCGACGGTCCCGGCGGCCGACGAAGCCGATGTGGACCGCGCCGTGCGCGCCGCGCGCCGGGCGTTCGACGACGGCTCTTGGGGGATGGCCGTCGCTGAGCGGGATCGCTCCCGGCTCCTGCTGCGGATGGCCGAGCTCGTGCGGTCGTGCCGTGACGAGCTCGCCGAGCTCGAGGTCCGCGACTGCGGCAAGCCGATCGCCGACGCGCGAGGCGACATCGATGAGGTCGCGTTCATGTTCGAGTACTACGGCGGGTGGGCGACGAAGGTCTCCGGTGACATCCCGCCCGTCGGGCCCGACGCGCTGAGCCTCGTGGTCAAGGAGCCGGTCGGCGTGTGCGGGCTGATCGTGCCCTGGAACTACCCGATGCTGATGGCCGCCCAGAAGGTCGCCCCGGCGCTCGCCGCAGGTTGCACGGTGGTGCTCAAACCTGCCGAGCAGACGCCGCTGACCGCGCTCGAGCTGGCGCGCATCGCCGAGGAGGCGGGAGCGCCGGCAGGAGTCGTCAACGTCGTCACCGGCTTCGGCCCGGAGGCAGGCGGGCCGCTGCTCACGCACCCGATGGTCGACAAGGTCAGCTTCACGGGGTCGAAGGACGTCGGGAAGCTGATCATGCGGACATGTGCGGACCAGCTGAAGCGGGTGACGCTCGAGTTGGGCGGGAAGAGCCCGAACATCGTGTTCGCCGACGCCGACCTGGCGGCGGCGGTGCCCGGGACGTCCAACGGCATCTTCGGGAACCAGGGCGAGGTGTGTTCGGCCGGCAGCCGGGTGTTCGTGCAGTCGAGGGTCTACGACGAGGCGCTGGCCGCGATGGTCGACCACGCCCGCGGCATCCGCCTCGGGCGCGGGCTGGATCCCGACACGACGATGGGGCCGCTCGTGTCGCACGAGCAGTTCGAGCGCGTCACCGGCTATGTCGACATCGGCCGTCAGGAGGGCGCGACGTTGACCTATGCGGGGGAGCGGCCGAGCGATCCGGCACTGGCCAAGGGCTGGTTCGTGCCGCCGACGATCTTCGAAGCTCGCTCGAACGATCTGCGCATCGCGCGCGAGGAGATCTTCGGGCCGGTGATGACCGTGCTGCCGTTCGACGATGTCGAGGAGGTCGTCCGCTTGGCGAACGACACCGAGTACGGCCTCGCAGCGGCGATCTGGACGCGCGACATCTCCACCGCGCTGCGCGCGGCGAAGGCCGTGCGCGCCGGTGTGGTGTGGATCAACGACAGCCAGCCGGCGCCCTCCGAGTCGATGTGGGGCGGCTACAAACAGAGCGGCATCGGCCGCGAGCTCGGCCCGTACGCGCTCGACGCGTATCTGGAGACGAAGCAGATCTACATCAACCTCTCGTAGCGCAGAGATGCCGAGGCTTTGCTGCGACCGGTGGCATCGCACTCGGCAGGGGGTGTGTCGCGGGCCGCACTAGGTTTGTGGG
>DASZOG010000167.1:0-8358 GCA_035550895.1 Acidimicrobiales bacterium | reverse complement strand
AACGAGACGTTCTGTTCGGTCCACCAGTTCATCGTCAGCTGCGCCAGCACGCCATCGAGCAACGAGACGTCGACGACGTCGCCCAGTCCCACGAGCAGGCGCCGATGCAGCGCGGCGAGCGTCCCGATCACCGCCGTGAACGCCGTGCTGTACGCAATCGCCGGGTGGCCGAGGAAGACCGGTCCGTCCCGGTTCGCCCCTGTGGCCGCGTTCATCGCGCCGAGCTCCGCGGCCACGAGCGCGTCGACGCCGGGCGTCGGGCGTTCGTCGTGGAGACCGAAGCCGGTGAGCGCGACGTACACGACGGCTGGATTGCCGTCCCGGACCGCGCGCGTGTCGAGCGCGAGGTCCCGGGCGAGCGCGGGTGCGAGGTCGGTGACCACCACATCCGCGCTGGTGGCCAGCGCGAGCACCTGATCGCGCTGCGCGGCGATGGCCGGATCGACGCCGAGGCACCTTCGCCCGCGCGCCCACGTGCGCCGCCCTGCGACGGACTGCGGAACGTCACGACGTTGGAGATCGATCCGGAGCACGTCCGCGCCGTAGTCCGCGAGCAGCATCGTCGTGACCGCGCCGGGCATCGCCTGGGTCAGGTCGAGCACGCGCAGTCCGGAGAGCGCTGCGCCCCGCTGTCCAGCCATGACGTCGTCCTCCAACGGTTGCGGCTCCCACTCGACGTCCGGGCAGGAGCAATTTATCCTGAGGAATTGTCCGGTTCCAGAGGAGGCGACGATGCCGGCGGTGGTCACCAGGTCGATCGGGCGGTGCGAGATCGAGGAGGTCCGCCTGAGATCCCTCGGCGGCCGTGACGTCCTGGTGCGCATCGATGCCAGCGGCATCTGCCACAGCGACCGCTCGGTCTGCGACGGCTCTCTGCCGAGCGAGCTGCCGGCAGTGCTCGGCCACGAGGGAGCAGGCACGGTGCTGGAGGTGGGGGCCGGCGTCACGACGCTGCGCCCCGGCGATCGCGTCGTCCTCGCCGCGGTTGCGCCATGCGGCCGGTGCTGGCACTGCGGACGTGGTGAGCCGTACCTCTGCGGCGAGGTCCGGCGGCACTCGGCGCCTGCGTTCCTCGCCGGCGACCGCCCGCTCCGCGGTGTGTCCGGCCTCGGCACGCTGACCGACGCGCTCGTCGTCGACGAGCGGGCCGCGGTGCGCGTCGACACCAGCCTGGCGGATCCCGAGCTGGCAGTGATCGGTTGCGCGGTGCTGACCGGCGCCGGTGCCGTGCTGAACATCGCCACGGCACGGGCAGGTGACTCGGTGCTCGTCGTCGGCGCAGGTGGCGTCGGGCTCGCCGCCGTGCTCGCCGCGCGCGTGCTGTGTGCAGAGGTCCTTGCGATCGATCCGAGCCGGCCGGCGCAGGCAGCCGCTCGACGATGCGGGGCGACGCGTGTCGCTGCGCCGGACTCACCCGGTCTCGACGAGGACACCCACGTGCTGACCGGCGGGCGCGGCTTCGACATCACCGTCGACTGCGTCGGTTCGGCGGCGTCGTTCCAGCTGGCCTGGCGGATGACCCGCCGTGGCGGCCACGTGGTCGTGGTCGGTGTCGGCGCGCCCGGTGTCCAGATACCGGTGCCGCTCGCCGAGGTGCCGCTGTCGGGCAGGCGCCTCTCGGGTTGTGTGTACGGCGCCTCGGCCGTCCACCGTGACATCCCGCTGTACGTGGCCATGGCCGAATCCGGCCGGCTCTCCCTCCATCACCTGGTCGGTCGGACGATCGGGCTGACCGAGGCGCCTGAGGCCGTCCTCCGTGGCGCGCTGGGTCCGGGCCGCACCGTCGTCGTCCAGAGCCGCTGATTCATCCTGAGGAATCTTGAGCAGCGGCTCCGGTCGCAGTACAGTTACTAGAGATCGCATATAGCCGCCGGTCCGCATGGGGGCGGGGCGAGCTGACCGAGGGGGACGGTTCGCTGGACGAGATCATCCGGATCGAGCACCTGTCGAAGACGTTTCCGGGCACGCGCGCGCTGGTCGAGGTCGACCTCGAGGTGCGGGCCGGCGAGGTGCACGCCCTCGTCGGGCACAACGGTTCCGGCAAGTCGACGCTGATCAAGGTGCTCGCCGGTTACCACGCGCCCGATCCGGGCGCGACCGTGTACCTCGACGGCCACGAGGTGACCTTCGACGAGCTGGCTCACGGGCGCCACGGGTCGGACACGCGCATCAACTTCGTCCACCAGGACCTCGGCTTGGTGCTCGAGCTGAACACGATCGACAACCTCGCCCTCCACGGCGGGTTCGCCAGGACGCGCTTCGGCCGCGTGCACTGGCGGGAGCAGCGCCGCCGGGCTCGGCAGCTGATGGCGCCGTTCGACAGGACGTTCGACGTCACCCAGCTGCTCTCGAAGGTCACGCCCGTCGAGCGCACGATCGTCGCCGTGGCCGGCGCGCTGCAGGGCTGGATCACCGGCCATGGCGTCCTGGTCCTCGATGAACCGACTGCGGTGCTGCCGCCGAAGGAGGTCGGCCGGCTGTTCGAGATCGTCCGCGGTCTGCGCGCTCGCGGCGCTGGCATCCTCTACGTGTCGCACCGGCTCGACGAGGTGTTCGAGCTCGCGGACCGGGTCACCGTGCTGCGCAACGGTCGCCGGGTGATCACGAGCGACGTGGACGGGATGACGAAGCAGCAGCTCGTCGAGCACATGCTGGGCGACGAGGCGAAGGCGCACTACCGGGCCGACCTGAGTGCCGCATCCGGCCGTCCGGTCGAACTGGAGGTCCGCGGCCTCGCCGGACGGTACCTGCGCGGGGCGTCCTTCACGGTCCACCAGGGCGAGGTGCTCGGTGTGGCCGGGTTGCCGGCGGACGGGCGCGACGAGCTCCCGCGCCTCATCACCGATGCGGCGCGCAGCGCGCTCGCCGGCTGGGTGCGCATGCCCGCGGTATCGGACAGGTGGGTCGATGTCCGCTCGGGGAACGGCGACGGCGTGGTTCTGTTGCCGCCCGATCGTGCCCGCGAGGGGATCATCTCGCCGATGTCGGTGGGGGAGAACCTGTCCCTGTCGTCGCTCGGCGCGTTCAGCTCGCTCGGCAGGTTGGTGCGCGGCAAGGAGCGGCGGTTCGTGCGCCAGTGGGTCTCGAGGATGACGGTCACCGCCACCGGGCCCGATGCGCCGATCACGACACTGAGCGGCGGCAACCAGCAGAAGGTGCTGTTCGGGCGGGTGTTGGCGATCGAGCCGAGGGTGCTCGTTCTCTGCGAGCCGACCGCGGGAGTGGACATCGGTGCCCGCCAGGCGATCTACGAGCTCGTCGCCGCGCAGGTCCGCAGCGGTCTGAGTGTCGTCGTCGCGTCGTCGGACGTCAGCGATCTGGAAGCGCTGTGCACGCGCGTGATCGTCCTGCGCGATGGCGTCGTTACCGATGAGCTCGCCGGTGACGAGCTGACGGAGTACCACCTCCTCCACGCCATGGAAGGCGGCAGGGACTTCGCCGAGGCGCTCACATGACGGCGATCGTCGACCTCGACGCCGGCGCCGAAGTGACTGCGGACGAGCTGCAGCAGCCGCCGCTCGGCGACCGACTGCGGTCGGCGTTGTCCGTCCAGAAGATCAGTGGCATCTATGTGCTGCTTGCGATGATCGTGCTGTTCTCGATCTGGGTGCCCGAAACGTTCCTCAGCTGGGACACGGCACGCCAGATCCTGAACAACAACGCGGTCGGAGCGATGGCCGCGCTCGCGCTGATCGTGCCCCTGGCGGCCGGCGTCTTCGACATCTCGGTGCCGTACGTGATGACCCTCTCCGGCGTCTGGTGCTCGTGGGTCGTCGTGAACACGGAGCTGCCGCTCGGCCTCGCGATCGTGATCGCCATGCTCGTCGCCGTCGGGGTCGGCATCGTCAACGGCATCGTCGTCGTCGCCTTCAAGATCGACTCGTTGATCGGCACCCTCGCGACGGGATTCCTCGTGCAGGCCCTCGTGAAGTGGCGCACCGGCAGCAAGGTCGTCACGTCGGACGAGCTCGCCGGTGGCTTCTCGCGCATCGCCCGGAACCAGTTCCTCGAGCTGACGTTGCCGGTCTTCTACGCGCTCGCCATCGCCACGGTCATCTGGTACCTGCTCGAGCACACCGCGACCGGGCGGCGGATCTACGCCACCGGGTTCAACCGGGATGCCACGCGCCTCGCCGGCGTGCGCACGGCGCGCATCCAGTTCGGCGCGCTCGTCTTCTCCGCCACGCTCGCCGGATTCGCCGGCATCGTGCTGGCTTCGCAACTTGGGTCGGGGCTGTCGACCGCCGGAGACAGCTACTTGCTCGGGGCGTTCGCTGCCGTGTTCCTGGGCGCGACCCAGTTGAAGAACGGACGGTTCAACGCGTGGGGCACGATGATCGGCATCGTCCTGCTCGGCACCGGCACGACCGGGCTGGGGTTGGCCAACCAGCCGCAGTGGGTGCAGGACGTGTTCCGTGGTGTCGTGCTCATCGCTTCGCTCGCCCTGACCGGGCTGCAGGTACGCAAGGCAGGTGCATCGTCGATGCGGTCCTGGCTGCGTCGCGGGTCCTCTGCCGAGGTCCCTGCCCCGGATGGCAGCACCGCTGCTGCATCCACCTCACCACCGATCCACCGAAAGGAAACAGTGTGAACGCGAACCGACGGGGCCGCCGGGCCCGCCTTGCGACCGCCCTGCTGGTCGTCTTCGGCCTCACCGCAGCGGCGTGCGGGGACGACGACGATACGTCCACCGAGGCGGAGGACACCGCTGCAGTCAGCGAGACGACTGCCGCCGGCGCCGCGGAGACCACCGCGGCCGGCACGGAAGCGCCCGACGGCACCGAGGCCCCCGACGGCACTGCAGCCGCCGGCGGCATCAACCTCGAGGAAGCCGCGGCGATCGTCGAAGAGTTCTCCGTGCGCCCCACGGTGATACCGAACACGGCGCCGATCGAAGGGGAGATCCCGACCGGCAAGAGCATCTACTTCATCAGCTGTGGTGCTCCGGCCTGCGAAGCCGAGATCCCGATCCTCCAGGAAGCGGCGGACATCCTCGAATGGGAGCTGACCGCGATCAGCACCGACCCGACGAAGCCGGAACAGATCACCGCGGCGTGGGACCGCGTCGTCAACGAGGCGCCAGATGCCGTGCTCTACACGGCGACACCGCGTTCGCAGGTGGCCACGCAGTTCGACGCCGCCGTGGCGAACGGCACCGTGCCCATCGCATGCTGCACGACCGACCCGCCGGAGGACGGCCTCGCGTACGTGATCTCCACCCCCGAGCAGACCGGCGAGCTCGGCTCGATCATCGCTGCGTGGGTGGTCAACGATGCCGCGGGCGAGCCGGCCCATTCCCTGTACCTCGACCTGCCGGATTTCCCGATCCTCTCGGCGTTGCGCACGGACTACGAAGCGAGCCTGGGCGAGCTGTGCGAGCCGTGCACGAACGACGTGATCGAGTTCGGCTTGACCGACTTGGCTACGGCGTCCGATCAGGTCGTGTCGTACCTGCGGTCCAACCCGGACGTGAAGTACGTCATCCAGTCGACCGACTCGACATTCAGCCTCCCGGCGGCGCTCGAGGCGGCCGGTCTGGAGGACATCCGCATCTTCGGTGAGGGACCGACGTCGGCGACACTGGCCGACATCGACGCGGGTCGCCAGGCGGGCACGATGGCGTTCGCCTTCTGGGAGGTGATGTTCTCGATGATGGACGCTGCGGCGCGCACGTTCGTCGGCCAGGAGCTGGAGTTCCCGGCGCCGCCGAACTGGATCCTGACCGCGGGCAACTTCCCGACCGGTGTCGACACGTTCCCGCTCGTGGAGGATGTCGTCGAGCAGTACACGGCGCTGTGGGGGAAGTGAGCCACTGACAACTGGTTCGGACACATCTGGGCGCGAAGTTCGCCGGACACCGGTGATGTTCGCGCCCAGAACGGCTCGCCGGGGTGGTCGTACCCCGGCGACGCACCACTAGTGCACGGTCACCGTGCCGGCGGTGCCGTCCACCGTGACGGTCGCCCCGTCGGGGATGCGCTCCGTGGCGTCGGCGACGGAGACCACGCACGGGATGCCGAGCTCGCGGGAGACGATCATCGCGTGGCTGCCCATCGCGCCGACGTTGACGACGACTGCCGCGGCGGGCACGAACAGCGGCACCCACGACGGGTCCGTCTGCGGCGCGACGAGGACGTCGCCCGGCTCCAACCCCTCCGGGTCGGCCGCGTCGAGCACGACGCGCGCCCTGCCGGTGGCGCTGCCACCTGAACCGGCGGCACCGCTGAGCACCGTCCCGGCGCCCTCCTTCTCGACGCGCTTGGCGTCGCGCCGGGTCATCTCGGACAGCGACGGGACCCGGCCGTTCACGACGAAGACCGGCTCGTAGTCGAACAGGCTGCGGTACTGCTCCCAGCGCCGGGCGATGACGTCGCGGAACGCTTCCGGATCGTGGCGGACCTGGTCGAGTTCGGCGTCGGTGACCATGAAGATCTGCTCCTCGTGGTTGATCACGCCGCGTTCGACGAGGCGCCGGCCGAGCTCACGCAACGCGACGCGGATCTCGTTGATCACGATCACGGTGTTCGTCTTGGCCCGCTCACGACCGCTGAGGAAGAGCTTCGACGAGCTCAGCGCAGCCTCGAACAGTCCCGCCGTCTCCGCCTCGTCGGCGATCTTCGCCCGGATCTCGGCCGCGACCCGGTCCCGCTCGGCGACGGACGCGGCGTTGCGCACCGCGGGCGCCAGTGCATCGTCGGACCGGCGCATCAGGTCGATCGCCGCGAGGGCGATGCGCGGACGGACCTCCCACGAGGCCGAGATCGGGTCGTACTCGTTCGGTCCCCGCGAGCCGTGGTCGTGCAGGAACCGGTCGAAACGCTCGAGGAAGTCGCGGGCCACGGGGCTGTCCGACGCCCGCAGGACGTCGAGCACGCTCTCGGGGCCCGCGTCGAACGCCGCGTCGAGTTCGTCCGAGGCGCGAGCGATCCGCCCCAGCTCCCACATCGCGTGGGACGGCGCCGCTGAGTCGACCTCGATCCCGGCGAGCAGCCGGATCGCCAGGGTCGAGTCGCCGAGCCCCACGCAGATCGCCGTGAGCGCGCCCGGACCGAGCGAGGCCAGCGTCGAGATGCGCATCCCGTTCTCGAACGTCTGCTGCACGAGCGGCACCATCGACCGGGCGCGGGCGATCAGCGCCGCGTCGGTGAGCGCCCGCAGGTCGGGCCGGTGCTCGCGCTGGGCGCGGGCCATCTCCCTGTCGGCGTCGAGCTCGGGCAGCGACTGCGTGGACATCGCCCAGGCCATCGACTCGCCGAGGCGCGCCTCGTGCACCGGCGAGGCGTGCCACGGCTGCTCGTCGTACGGCGGCACCTCGTCGCGCTCGTCGAAGAACGCCTTGTCGATCATCTCCGGCGTCGCGCCGGGCATGCGCGCCCCGAAGATGCGCGTCATCGTCAGCGGGTTGTAGAGGTAGCCGCCGAACATCTTGAACAGGTCCGGCAGCTCCGGGTTCTCGAACTCGTCGTAGTCGAGCGCTCCGATGGCGATGTAGCCGTCGCGCAAACCGGTGCACATGCCCTTCCGCAGCACGAGGCTCTGCCCCAGAGGGCTGAACGGCTCGGGAAACACGTCGGCGGCGTTGCCGCGGGTCCACGCCGGGAACCGCTCGCTCGGTTCCGAGTCGCCGAACCAGCGGTTGTCGTCAGGAGTGCGGGCAGAGCTCAAGGCTGCTCCCTTCGGCGGAGGGTGGACGGACGCGAACGGCGTCTTACTGTAATCAATCTCAACTTCTGGGGGCTTGGGCGGCGCGCAGCGCGTGCTTGTCGAGCTTGCCCATCGCGGTGCGGGGCACCTCGTCCACGAAGCGGAGCTCGCGCGGGCACTTGAAGCCGGCGAGCTCCGCCCGGCACCACGCCCGCAGCTCGTCTTCGGTGGCCGTCGTCCCGGGACGAAGCTGGACGAGCGCGATGAGCCGCTCGCCCATCTCGCCGTCGGGCACGCCGATGCATGCCACGTCGGCGACGGCGGGATGCCGGACGAGGACCTGCTCCGCCTCGGCCGGATAGATGTTGACGCCGCCGGAGACGACCATGTCGGAGAAGCGGTCGGTGACGTAGACGAAGCCGTCCTCGTCGATCCGGCCGATCTCGCCGAGCGTGAAGACACCGGGCGCGAGGTGGGCGTCGGCGGTCTTCTCCGGGTCGCCCTCGTAGACGATGCCCCGCCCGGTCGTGTCGCGGAAGTAGAGCCGCCCCTCCGTGTCGGGCGGGAGGGCTGTGCCGTCCTCGTCGACGACGAGCGCTTCGAACGGCGGCAGCGCGCGACCGACGGAGCCGGGGTGGGCGAGCCAGTCCGCGGAGTTGATCGAGCAGACGGTCCCCGACTCCGTGCCGCCGTAGGACTCGGAGAGGACCGGGC
>DASZOG010000166.1:0-4622 GCA_035550895.1 Acidimicrobiales bacterium | reverse complement strand
GTACGCAGCAGGACGTCCGTGTGCCCGAACTCGCGGTAGGCGTCGGTGAACGCCACCTCGTAGGCCCGCGCGTGCTGGGTGAGCTGGCGTACGGCCGGGAGCCCGATCGCGGCCTGCTGGATGCGGGTGACGAACGGCCGGTCGAACGGAGCGTCGGCGGTCCCCGCTGAGCGCACGTCGGCTTGGAGGCGCAGCGTGTGCGTCTCGAACAGCTGGTCGCCTGCCAGCCGGACCGGCGCTCCTGCCAGGTCGGCCGGGTTCGTCTGCGCGTACAGCTCGGCGAGGCGGGCCTGCAGCACCGTCGCGTCGGTGGAGGCGACTGCGGCGGCGGAGACGAACAGCACCGGCAGGCGGGCGAGGGCCTCGTTCCCGTCCCTCCTGAGCCAGACCGGCACCTCGACGTCGACGCCGTTGCGCCGCACACGGAAAAACGAGCCAGCCTCCGGACTCGCACCGACGAAGTGGCGCTGAGGCGGGTCGAGGTCCTTGAGCGCCCGCTCGGCGAGCTCGGCCTCGGTGAACGGGAAGGCCCGGAACTCGGCGTCGTCCCGCTCGTCGTCCACCAGCAGGGGGCGGGTGCAGGTCAGGACACCCTGGCGATGGATGATCGCCGTCGAGCGGCCAGAGCGGGGGTCGAACCGCCGGGTGCTCGACTCCTCGTAGGTCGCCGCGTGGCCGAGCGGGAAAAGCACGCCGCGCTCGACGGTGCGCACTGTGACGTCCCGTCCGCCGACGGCGCGGTGCTCCCAGTCGATCAGCGACCAGTCGCCGTCGGCCGACAGCCACCCACCGAGCGAGCTGAGCGCTGCCTCCGCGGCGAACGGCTTCGTCCGCCCCTCAACAGTCCGCCCCTCAGCGAGGATCAGGCGGCGCTGCGCCTCCGCCAGCGGGGGACGGAAGTTCTCGCCTCCCTCCTCGTCGCGGCGCCCCCGGACGGCGCGCAGGCGGCTCGTCGACGCGTCGCGGGTCGGCGCTCCTGCGGGCACGAGCCGCGAGTGCCACAGGCCGACTGTTCCCCGCTGGGAGACGACCGGCACGAGAGAATGGCTGGTCGCGGTCTCGCCGTCGTGGGGAGGGCTGACGAACAGCCCCCAGGGCAGCTCGAGCAGCGTCTGGTCGCCGGTGACGGGGCCCGGGTCGGGCCACGCCCGCAGCGGGTGCCGGGCCAGCGCGCCGAGCACGCCCGCGGTGGTGAGGGTCACCCGCTCGCCACGCGGCAGGCGCACACCGAGCTGGCTCGGGCCGGACAGCCGCGCCCGGCGGATGAAGATGTGCTCCGCCGCTTCCCACCCGGCGGGTGTCGACGGCCAGTGCCCGTTCGTCGTCGACGCTTGGCGAACCGTGCGGTCCGAGGCGACGACGGCGGCGGTGTGCTCGCCGCCGAAGGGGACGAGCGCGATACGGCCACCTGGTGGATACCAGTCGCCGAGGGTGACCCAGGTCTCCGCCGTTGGCACGGTGAGCGGCTCGATCATCCGGGTCGCGATGAGGGCACCGTCATCACGGACGGTGAGCAACGGGGGCTTGAACGCCCCGTCGACGAAGTTCCCGCGTGTCGTCGCCAGCGCCGCGCGCGGGAGGAAGCCGTCCCCCAGCCGGAACCACCGCGCGTGGTCCCAGAACGCCACGGGGGCCGAGGGGCCGGTGAAGGCGCGGAACACCCACAGCGAGCCGTCGTCGCGCACCGTGTACACGTAGACCACGCCGGTCTTCGCGGGTGCCGTCACCTCCAGCACCGTCCACGGATCCAGACGTGGCGGCGCCGGGACGGCCGCGCTTGCCGGTGGTTCGTCGAACACCTGGGACAGCCACTGGTTGCCGTCCCACCAGTCGAAGACGAGCCGCCCGTCGTCGAAGACCGACACGACGACCGCCAAGCTGTTCGCGATCCCCACACTCCACACGCGGGCCCCGCTCGCGAGCTGGCGGACGACCCGTGCCCCGCCGGACGCGCTCCAGTGGATCAGCTGCCCACCGTGGACGAGGAAGACCTGCGTCTCGTCTTGGACGAACGCCACTGAGACCTGGGTGCCGGGCTCGAAGAACGGCACTTCTGTCGCGCCGACGTCGACCGGCACCCAGTCGGTCGGGCCGATGTCCCACTGCCAGATCAGCCGGCACAGCCGCTGCGCGTCGTCGACGCCGTACACGTGGACATCGTCCAACCCGACGCTGACGAGCGAGGAGCCGGGCACGAACGTCGCGCCGCCGTGCGTCACGGTCAGCCAGCCGAAGTCCGGTCGCCAGTGCTGCGAGCGCACGATGCCGTCGTCGCAGGCGAAGAACACGTCGAGCCGCTCGGCGGACGTGGACATCATCGACACGGGGGCGCCAGGGGGCACGTCGCCGCCGAGCGATTGCCACGTCGGACCCCACCACGTCCAGTCGGCGGTCTCCTCGCCCTGATGCTGCGGAGGGAGCGTGAAGACCAACGCCCCCTGGTCGGCGGTGACCTCGAGCTGCGGCGGACCGGTGCCGTCCCCGGCCACCGGCTCCATGCCGTCCCAGCGGACACCGAGCACGACGAGGTCGTCGGGCCGGACCACCACGCCCTCCCCCACGATCCCCTCCCTCCGGGGTGCGCGCCCCGTGGCGGCCGGCGAGACGGTAGTACCTGCGTGAACGACCGATGACCAACCACGCCGCGGCGGTCAGCGACGGTCCGAGGCACTCCCGTTCCTCCCGCGCGGAATGCCAGTGTCAGGCGAACGGTCGAGGGTCGTGTCCACGGCGGCCCCGTCTCGCCGGCGGAGCCGGTAGCTGAAGCGCCGTACGGTCACCGCATGGCTCTCTTCCACCGCGCGACCATCTCGCCGACCAAGCAAGCGCTCATCGCCGAGTGGGCTCCGACGCAACCCTGGGGGCCGCCGCCCGACGCTCGGATCGAGGTCATCGGCTCGTACCGCTTCGACGATCCCGACGGCCGGGTCGGCATGGAGACCCATCTGGTCGACGCCGGCGGCACGCTGCTGCAGGTCCCCCTGACCTACCGCGACGAACCCCTCTCCGGCGCCGAGCAGGCCCTCATCACGCAGATGCAGCACTCCGTGCTGGGCACCCGCTGGGTGTACGACGGCCTGCGTGATCCGCGGCTCGTGCTCGTGCTCGCGGGCGTCGCCATGACAGGTCAGGGCGAAGCCCTCGGAATGGCCGTCTATGACGGACGCTGGTACGTCGCGCCGAGCAACGTCCGCATCCAGGGAGGGGGGTGGACGCAGGAACGGGTGCCCGTCGACGGCTTCGAGCTCGCATCCGACGACGCGATCCGGTCGGTGTTGCGCAGCGATCGGTTCGAACTGATCCTGTTCCGCCGCCCGGTTCCGGGGCGCCGTCCACCCATCGGGCTGACCGGCACCTGGGACGGACGAAAAGACCCTGTCGTCCTCGCCGAGGTGCGAGAGCTGTTCGTTAGCGTGGACGCCGCGAACTGAGGAGGAGTGCATGACGACCTTGGCGAACCGGCCGAACACCGCCGTCCTGGTGATCGACGTGCAGAACGGCGTCGTCGGCGGCGCGTACCAGCGCGACGAGGTGATCGCGAACATCAACACGCTCGTCGAGAAGGCACGTGCCGACGACGTTCCCGTGATCTGGGTGCAGCATGCCGACGAGGAGATGCCCGAGGGCAGCGCCGAGTGGCAGTACGTCGACGAGCTCCACCGGACCGAGTCGGAGCCGGTGGTCCACAAGCACTACGGCGACTCGTTCGAGGACACCGACCTCGAGTCACAGCTCGCAGCCCTGGGCATCGGGCGGCTCGTCGTCGCCGGAGCACAGACCGACGCTTGCGTCCGTTCGACGCTCCACGGCGCGTTCGTCCGCGGGTACGACACGCTCCTCGTCCGCGACGCCCACACCACGGAGGACCTTTCGGAGTGGGGCGCGCCCCCGCCCGAGATGGTGATCGCCCACACCAACATGTACTGGAAGTACCAGTCGGCGCCTGGGCGAACGGCCGGCGTGGTCGACACCGCGGACATCACCTTCGGGGGCTGAGTAGCCCGTCACGCGGGTACCGATCGCGCGGAGTGGAAGTGCAACAGAGGGGTGTCCACGATGTGGCCGGTCGTCCTGGTCCTCTGCCTGATGGTTGCTGGCTTCGCGATCGTCGCATTGCTCGCGGCGACCCGCCCGAGCGCCCGGCCCGACGTCGTCGCCGGCGCCGTGATCGACGAGCCTGAGGATCTGCGCGCGCTGGATGCCGAGCTGGCCGCGGAGGGCTTCGTGGCGTCCGCGCCGAGACCCACTGCGGTCGTTGCAGCGCAGCCACCCGCTCCCGTGATCGACGACTGACTCGGATCGCACACTGGCCACCCGCTGTGCGGTCATGATGCGCAGCGGTGCACGTGTTCGTCAGCTACTCGCGCGGCGACGCAGCGTTCGTCTCGCGCCTCGTCGCCGTGCTCGAGGGCGACGGGCACGACGTCTGGGTCGACACCGACGACATCCGCGGCAGCGAGGAGTGGCGCGCGTCCATCGTGCGCGGCATCCGCCAGTCGGACGTGGTCGTCCTCGTCGTGTCGTCCCGATCGATGGCGTCCGAAGAGGTCGCCCGCGAGGTCACCGTGGCCGCGCAGGAGAACCGGCGCATCGTCCCACTGATCCTCGAGCAGGTCGCGCTG
>DASZOG010000165.1:0-6018 GCA_035550895.1 Acidimicrobiales bacterium | reverse complement strand
TCGGCGAAGTGCTCCATCACGCCGGCGAGCTGCTCGGTGAAGTGGGCCAGCTCGTCGGGCTCGAGTTGCAGGCGCGCCAAGCGGGCGACGTGGACGACGTCGTCGGCCGTGATGCGCTCGGACACGAGGACCGATGCTAGGAGTGCGCCGGGCAATCGGCGTGCTCGAATCGCCGGTCTCAGCAGCGTGCCAGGCGCATGCGCCGGTCCGGAGGTGCCACATCCGGCAACGTGGCGAAGAAGTGGTTGGATTCCAACCACTTCTTCGCCACGTGTGGTCGAGGAGGTGATCTGGCTCTCCCCGCGCGTCCCACCCGACCCCGAAGGCAGCGCGCGGTTCGCTACGGCTGGTACGGGGGGAAGTCCGGTGGGCGCTTCTCGACGAAGGACATCACGCCCTCCTTCATGTCCGGACGGGTGAACGACTCGAACATCAACCGCACCGACTCTTCGTGCGCCTCGGGCAACGACCTGCCGTAGTCGTCCCAGATCTGGCGTTTGATCACGGCCATCGATGCGGGAGAGACGTTCGTCGCCAGGTCGGTGGCGTACGCCAGTGTCTCGTCGAGCAGCTCCTCCGGCGCCAGGACGCGGTTGACGACGCCCATCTCGTGCGCCTCCTCGGCGAGGAAGACGCGCGCCGACGCCAAGACGTCCATCGCCCGCGCCGGCCCGACGAGACGCGGCAACACCCAGGAGCTCCCCCACTCGGCGATCAGCCCGCGGCGAGAGAACGCCGACGTGAACTTCGCCCCCTCCGCGGCGAACCGGATGTCGCACATCAACGCGTGCACGAAGCCGAGCCCCGCGCACGCGCCGTTGACTGCGGCGATGACGATCTTCGGCAACGTCGTGGCGTGGTACACGGGTCGGCTCGGCTTCGCCGCGCTGACGACGTCGTCGCGCTGCGCGCCGCCGATGCCCTGCAGGTCCTCCATGTCGGCACCGGCGCAGAACCCCCTGCCGGCGCCGGTGACCACGATCACCCGCACGTCGGGATCGCCCGCACACTCGTCGAGCAGGTCGTAGTACCGCTCGCCGAGCTCGCCGGTCCAGGCGTTCAGGCGATCCGGACGGTTGAGCGTGAGCAGCGCCACCGGGCCACGCCGCTCGAAGAGCACGACATCGGACATGCCCGCACCGTAGGCGCGGCGTCAGACCTCGTGCTCGTGCGTGCGCCGCTCGTCGTCGCCTGTCGCGTCCGCACTGGTCTCGGCACTCGTCCCGTCGTCACCCATTTCGACGCCAGCGACGCTGTCCTCGATCGCCTCACCGGACGCGGCCTCGGCGAGCAGTTCGTCGTCCGTCGCGCCGCCATCGCGCGGGTCGATGGGCATCGACTCGTCCGCATTCGATCGGACGTCGAGGCGCTCGTCTGCTATCGAGCCGTCGTCCTCCACTACCCAGTCGCCGTCGTCGACCGCCGGGTCGCCGTCGTCCTCCGAGCTGCTGTCGTCCTCCACGCCGTCTACCTCGATTGCAGGGGCGCCGGCGGGAACGGCGACGGCAGCGCGTCGGTGCTGGAACTTCGTCCCGATCACCAGCGCCGACGTGGCGGCGACGAAGAGCGCGAGCGAGACGACCTCGTTCACCCGCCACCCACCGATCTCCGTCGCCTCGTCGATCCGCAGCCGCTCGATCCAGAACCGGCCGAACGAATACCCCATCACGTACATCGCCAGCAGTTGCCAGCCACGCGGCGAGAAGCGCTTGTCGATCCAGATCAGCCCACCGCACAGCCCGAGGTTCCACAGCGATTCGTAGAGGAACGTCGGATGGAACGTCGTGCCCGGCGGGTAGCCCGCCTCGATCGCCTTTTCCGGCGACACCTCGAGCGCCCACGGCAGGTCGGTCGGGCGCCCGAACAACTCCTGGTTCCACCAGTTGCCCCACCGTCCGATGGCCTGCGCCAGCGGCAGCGCCGGCACCACCGCGGCCAAGCCCGCGTCGAGCGGAACACCGCGGCGGTGCCCGACCCACACGCCGACGGCGACACCGAGCGCCATCCCCCCGGGAATGCCGAGCCCACCTTCCCAGATCTTGAACGCGTCGAGCGGCGCGTCGTCGAAGCGGTGCCAGTCGGTGATCACGTGGTACAGGCGAGCCCCGATCACGCCCGCGGGGACGGCCCACAGCGCGATCGCGGCGATGTCCTCCCGCGTCCCAGCGCCTCTCGCCTCCAACCGCCGACCTGCGAGCCACACCGCGGCCAGCACGCCGAGCGCGATCATCAGCCCGAAGGCGTTGAGCCGCAGCGGCCCGATCTCGATCGCGTTCGACGACGGGCTCGGGATGGAGCCGAACACGGCGGCGGTCGTGGAGGCGAAGGTCATCCGGTGCCGGTGACCTTCTGGGCGAACGCGACCGCCCGGTCGAAGATCAGCTCCTTGTCGTAGTCCAGTGTGGCGACGTGGTAGCTGCGTTCGAGTGTGACGCGTTCGATCGGGCCGCCATAGGCCGCGGCGAGCGCATCGGACTGCACAGGCTCGACGACGTGATCCTGCGGCGCCGTCATCAGCAGCAACGGCATCGCCATCGCCGGGTAGCCGGGCACGAGGCCGGCGAGCCCGTCCATCATCGACAGCAACGGCCGCACCGGTGTGCCGTCGTACGCGGACTCCGCCACATCAGGGTCGGCGATGTCCGAGCCGATCCCGGGCATCACCTCCGTGCCCTCCTCGAGCATGCCCTGCACCGCCGCCAGCACGTCCTCACCGAACGGCTGCGTGGCCGGGTTGACGCACACCAGCCCGGCCACCTCGGGATGCTGCTGGCCGGTCCACAGCGTCAGCGATCCGCCCATCGACAGGCCGGCCGCGACAATCCGCTCCGTGCGCGCCGCGAGGCGCTGGTACGCGGCCTCGACCTCACCGGTCCAGTCGCCCCACTGCGTCGGGAGCATGTCCTCCACTGTCGTGCCGTGACCCGGCAGGCGGGGCAGCTCGACGGAGAAGCCGGCGGCGGCGAACGCCTCGGCGACGCCGCGCATCGAGCTCGGGTTACCGGTGAAGCCGTGGATGCAGAGCGCACCGGCCGCACCGCCGGTGTGCGACCAGGGCTCGGCACCGGGAAGCAGGGGAGGAGTCATCCCGCGGTTCTAGCGCCCGGCGGGACACTGCACTCAGCGGACGGGCCCGGTTGGTGGCGAACCTGGGATCGAATCGGTCCGAATCGAACGCGGCCCGGCCCAGGTACCGGGGGACCCGTCACGGCTCCTTGCGGGCGCGGCTGGGGGCGACCCGGGGCGGCTCGTCGGGCATCTTCGGGTACACGGGCGGCCAGGGCGCGTCCTGAAGCCCGGCGGCCCGATCCCGCTCGTGCAGCTCCAGCAGGGGATCGAGCGACTGCGGAGCGTCGTCGATCGCCGCCCACGGGTCGCCGTGCTCACGCAGCCGCGCGGGCACCGACGCGATCGTCAGCTCGTTCGGATGGATCCGGTCGAGCTCGTCCCAGGCGAACGGCGTCGACACCTGCCCGCCGGCGCGCGCCCGCGCGCACCACACGCCGAACACGGTCTTGTGCGGCGCGTTCTGGTTGAAGTCGACGAAGATCCGCCGGCCCCGCTCCTCCTTCCACCACGCCGCCGTGATCAGGTCGCTCCTACGCCGTTCGAGCTCCCGCGCCACGGCGACCGCGGCGTGCCGCACGACGTAGGAGTCCCACTTCCGCTGGAGCCGCACGTACACGTGGATCCCACGGTTGCCGGTCGTCTTCGGAAACGAGACGATGCCCCGCTCGTCCAGCAGGCGGCGGGTCTCGTGGGCGGCCTCGCGCACCATCTCGAACGTCGTTCCGGGCGACGGGTCGAGGTCGATGCGCAACTCGTCGACGTGGTCCGAATCGTCCCAGTGGTACGGCCAGGTGTGGAAGCCGAGGCAACCGATGTTGACCGCCCAGGCGACGTGGGCGAGGTCCGCGAGCACGAGCGCGTTGGAGGTCGTGCCGTTCGGCGTCGTGACGATCGTCGTCTGCAGCCAGCGCGGCGCGTTCGCCGGCACGCGCTTCTGGAAGAACGAACTGCCCTCGGCGCCTTCCGGGAACCGCTGCATCAGCGCCGGACGCCCGCCCATCGTGCGCCGGAACGGCTGCTCGACAGCGAGGTAGTAGCGGATCAGGTCGAGCTTCGTCTCGCCGCGCTCGGAGAAGTACATCTTCTGCGGGTTGGAGATCGCCACCGGATGCCCGTCGATGTCGAGCGTGATCTCCGGCGCCTTCGGCACGGCCGCAGGCTACGCCGAGCCGTCTTGACCGCCGGGTCAAGGCGCTGGTGGACTGTCGTCATGGCCACCCTCGACGGGCCGCGGCGCCAGCACACCGACCAGGGGCGCGAGCGCAAGCAGCAGCTGCTCGACGCGGCCGCCGACCTGTTCGCCTCCCGCGGCTACGAGACGACGCGCATCGCCGACATCTGCGAGGCGGCCGGCGTGGCAAAGGGCCTCTTCTACTGGTACTTCGAGACGAAGGAATCGCTGTTCGCCGAGCTCGTCCGCTCGATGCGCCAGCAGCTCCGCCGGGCACAGGCGGCAGCGATGGATCCGAACGCCGACCCGGTCACCCGCCTCCGCCAGGGCACGGAGGCATCGGTGCGGTTCATGGCCGACCACCGCGCCTTCTTCGCGCTGCTCGAGGGGGAACGGAACGACGAGTCCATCGCCGCGGTGCTGCGCGAAGGCAGCGAGGTCTATGTCGAGGACACGCGGACGCTGGTGCTCGAGGCGCAGCGCGAAGGCCTGATCCCGGACGACCACGACGCAGGTCTGCTGGCCCTCGGCATCCTCGGTGCCGTCTCGCACTACAGCCTCTACCTGCGCACGGGCCGGATCGATCTCGGCGTGGACGAGCTGGCCCGCTTCGCCGGGGACTGGGTCGTCCGCTCGGTCGGCGGCGAGGTCCCCGTCGGCGACTCCAGCCATTGACCCACGCGTCACTGACCCGCGTGTCATCCGCCTCCGTCCGATCGCACCCCGGGTTGCATGCCTGCGTAGGCTGCATGGGGAGGAACCGGGACCCCCCGACCGGCGTGAGCTGCGACTGGTCGTGCCCGGCGACGGAAGGAGCGCACCGCTGAGGACGTCCGAGCCCGCCCGCCGGGGTTGGTACCCGATCGCCGGCCAGCCGGGACGCCTCCGCTGGTGGGATGGCAACCGCTGGACGGAGGACGAGTTCGTCGTCCCCGGCAGCGAGGCCGACTCGGCGATCCGCCATCCGGCGTCCGGCGGCCGCCGCCCCGAGGGCCACGTCGCGCCGGATCGGATCGGCATCCTCGCCGGCGGCCGCCATCTCGACGGGTCGGCGCTGGCCACGCTCGTCCCGACGCTCGCGCTGCTGCCGATCTCGCTCGTCGCGCTCGCCGCGTTCTGGTTCCCGATCAGCCTCCTGTTGGCGATCCCGTACTGGCTGTTCGCCGTCGTGTACCTCGCCGCCGGCCTACTGCTCTTCCTTCGCCCAGTGCAGCAGGCGCTGCTGCGCTGGCTGTTCGGGGCGCGCCGGCCACGCCCCGTCGAGATGCGCCGGCTGCGCCCGGTGTGGGACGACGTCGTCCGCCAAGCCGGCTTCCCGCGCGACCGCTTCGTGCTCGCCGTGGTGGACAGCGACGAGCTCAACGCGTTCGCCTGCGGCGGCCATGTCGTCGCCACGAGCACGGCCGCGCTCGCGCTGCTGCCGGAGGACGAGCTGCACGGCGTCCTGGCGCACGAGCTCGGCCACCACCTCGGCTTCCACACGGCGATCCTCACGGTCGGCCACTGGCTGTCGTTGCCGATCGTCGCCCTGGCACGTATCGGGTTCGGATTCGAGCGACTCTCGGTCGCCCTCTCGGAGACGCTCGGGCAGCGCGTCCCCGCGCTCGGCGTCCTCGGCCGCGTGCTCGGCGTCCTCTTCCAGCTCGTTGCGTGGGTCTTCCTGGCGACGGTCATGGTCGCTCGCAGGGTCGCCGACTGGGTCGGCCAGTCGTCCGAGTTCGCCGCCGACCGGCGGGCCGTGGCGATGGGGTACGGGCGTCACCTCGTGCTCGCTCTCC
>DASZOG010000164.1:0-1578 GCA_035550895.1 Acidimicrobiales bacterium | reverse complement strand
GGAAGGACGGCGCGACGATCGTCGTCATCGACCCGGTGCGGACCGTCACCGCCGATTCTGCCGACTGGTTCGTGCAGCCACTCCCCGGGACCGACGGCGCACTCGCGCTGGCGATGATGCACGTCCTCGTGCGCGACGACCTCATCGACGACGACTACGTCGAGCGCCACACGCACGGCTTCGAGGAACTGCGCGCCAGGCTCGCGGAGTGGCCACCGGAGCGGGCGGCGGCGATCTGCGGCCTCGCCGTCGGGGACATCGAACGCCTGGCGACCGCGTACGGCACGATCCGGCCGGCGGCGATCCGGACGCTGATCGGCGCCGAGCACCGCGAGCACGGCGCGATGTTCTTCCGCAACCTCGCCTGCCTCCCCGCCCTCGTCGGCGCCTGGAAGGAGCGCGGCGGCGGCCTGTGCCGGTCGAGCGGGGTGTGGTTCGCCGACTTCGTGCAGAACGCCGTCACACTCGACGGGGGCAACGGCACGCGGCCACGGGCGATCAACATGAACCACCTCGGCCGGGCACTGACCGACCCCGACCTCGACCCGCGCATCCATGCGCTCGTCGTATGGGGTGGCAACCCGCTCGTGACGGTGCCGGACAGCGAGACCATCCGCCGCGGCCTCGAACGGGACGACCTGTTCACGATCGTCAGCGAGCAGTTCCTCACCGACACCGCCCGCTACGCCGATGTCGTCTTCCCGGCGACCACGCAGCTCGAGCAGCGCGACGTCGTCACCGCGTGGGGGCACCTGTACCTCGGCTGGAACGAGCCAGCGATCGAGCCGCGGGGCGAGGCCGTGCCGAACACCGAGCTGTGGCGGCGCCTGTCGCGGGCGATGGGCTTCGACGATCCCGCGCTCTACGCCGACGACGACGAGTTGCTCGACACGGCGTTGCGTCCGCTCACGGGCGATCAGCGTGAGATGTTGCGGCGCGACGGGTTCCTCCGCCTGCCTGTGGCGGACGACGGGCCGCTGTTCGCCAACGGCGGCTTCCCCACACCGGACGGCAGGGTCGCGCTGTACTCGGAGCGGCTCGCGGCCGAGGGCCACGATCCGTTGCCGACGTGGGTGCCGCCGCGGGAAGGTCCCGGCGGCGACCCCGAGTTGCTCCGCTCGTACCCGCTGGCGCTGATGACGACGAAGTCGCGGTCCCGGTTCCTGAACTCGTCCTACTCGCACCTGCCCAAGCACGGACCGCTCGAGGGCGAACCGCAGCTCGAGATCGACGCCGCCGACGCCGCAGCCCGCGGCATCAGCGACGGCCAGGCAGTACGGGTGTGGAACGACCGCGGCGAGCTCGTCGTGCGCGCAGCGGTCAGCGACCGCGTCCGGTCCGGGATGGTCACGCTCCCGTTCGGGTGGTGGCGTGCGGACCACGGCGGCACCGGCAGCGCCAACTCGCTGACGAACGACACGCTCACCGACTGGGGTGGTGGCGTCGCCTTCCACGACACCCTCGTCGAAGTCACCCCCGCCTGACGTTCTGACGCGCTCTGGGCGCACCACGTGCGCCCAAAGCGCCATAAAAGCCCCGGTGAGACCCGACGTGAACCCTTCTGTGGTGGTTTGGGCG
>DASZOG010000163.1:0-54327 GCA_035550895.1 Acidimicrobiales bacterium | reverse complement strand
GTCAGGTGCGCGTGTCGGCGATCGTCGCCGGGGGGCTTGCCCTCGCGGTGCTGGTGGGCCACGACGGGAGCCTGGGGTGGCAGATCGTGCGCGTCGTCGCCGTGCTCGCGATCACCGCCGGTGTGCTCGCCCTCGACGGTCGGGGGGAGCGTGTGGGCGGCTACGCCGGCATCGCCTTCGGCGTGGCGCTCGTGTGCATCGGCGGCGGATTCCTGCCGCACCTCGTCAAGGGCGGCTCGCTGCTCCTCACGATCGCCGCGCTGGTCGCAGTGGCCGCGGGCGCGGTGATCCTCGTCGCCACCACGGCGCGGGTGCTCCGCGGCCACCAACTGGTGTTTCGCATCGCTGGCGCGCTGGCACTCGTCGTGGCCACGGCGGTGATCGGGTGGGTCGTCGTGCCTGCGGTCATGGCAACCAACGCGCCGCGGCCCGAGATCGGCGCGAGTCCGGCGAGCGTAGATCTGGCGTACGAATCGGTGCCTCTCCGGACGAGCGACGGGGTGCAGCTGGCCGGGTGGTACGTCGCTTCGACCAACGGCGCGGCGGTTGTCCTGCTGCACGGGTCGGGCTCGACCCGTTCCGATGTGCTCGATCAGGCGGCCGTCCTGGCGCGCCACGGCTTCGGGGTGCTGCTCCTGGACGCGCGCGGACACGGCGAGAGCGACGGCCGGAGCATGGAGTTCGGCTGGTACGGAGATCGCGACATCGAAGCGGCGACGTGTTTCCTCGCTGAACAGCCCGACATCGAAGAAGGTCGCATCGGCGCGGTCGGGATGTCCATGGGCGGCGAGGAGGCCATCGGGGCGGCGGCGACGAACCGCGCGCTGCGCGCCGTCGTGGCCGAGGGCGCCACCGGCCGCTTCGGCGGCGATCATTCCTGGTTGTCAGAGGAGTACGGCGTCCGCGGGACGGTGCAGGAGTGGCTCAACTCGGTCCGTGACCCGTTGACCGATCTGCTGACGGCGGCCTCCCGGCCGACGTCGCTGCGTACCGCCGTGTCCCGCGCGGACGGCACCCGCTTCCTGCTCATCACCGCGGGGAACGTGGCCGACGAGGCCCACGCCGCGGAGCACATCGCCTCAGCAGCCCCCGAACGCGTCACGCAGTGGACGGTGCCGGGTGCGGACCACACCGACGGACTCGACGCGCAACCACAAGAGTGGGAGCAGCGGGTCACCGACTTCCTCACTGCCGCGCTGCGCTAATCGGCGTTGGGCTGGCAGGCCTCCACGGCGCGCACGGCGACCGGAGACAGCCCGGCGAGCTGCGCGTATGCCATCGCCGACGGGAGCGCGAGCGAGGCGACGGTGACGCCCGCCAGCGCGTCGCTGCCCAGATTGCGCTGCGTGCACGCGGGAAGATGCTCCGAGACCGGGAACGTGCGCTGCAACAGACGGCCGGTGCGCCGCGGCCGGAATGGCGACGAGCCCGTGTAGTCCGACAAGGTCACCCTCCGCAGGACGTGGCGCCGTGACGGGGCAACGTAGTGTGCTCCCCGCGTCGGGCGAACGGTCGCCACGACTGCACGAAGGAGAAGAAGTGCTCGCGTACGACTACCCGCTGCTGAACCTGTTCTGGACCATGCTGATCTTCTTTCTCTGGATCGCCTGGTTCTTCCTGCTGTTCCGCGTCCTCGCCGACATCTTCCGCAGCCGTGACATGGGCGGCGTCGCGAAGGCGCTGTGGATCATCTTCGTGATCTTCCTGCCGTTCCTCGGCGTGCTCGTGTACGTCATCGCCCGCGGGCATTCGATGACACAGCGCGACATCGAATCGGCGAAGGCACAGGAGCAGGCGTTCCAGTCCTACGTGCGCGATGTCGCGACGAGCGGCAGCGGCGGCGGCACCGCCGACGAGCTGGCGAAGCTCGCCGACCTCAAGGCGCGCGGCGTGATCACCGACGCCGAGTTCGAGGCACAGAAAGCGAAGCTTCTCGGCTGACACGCCGGGTGTCGCCGGCGCCTGAGCGCGCAGGCGCCCGTCAGTGCTCGTGCGCGACGTGGTGGCCGAGGGGATCGAACCCGAAGTCGGCCGCCGCGTCGCGCCACACGGCGTGGACATGGTTCGCGCCGCGCTGCGTGTTGTCGTACTCGACCAGCAGCCGTCGGCCCTGCACGCGGTAGTAGTGGCCGTGGCCCGGCTCCATGCTGCCGGCCCACGCGAAGCGGAGCTCGCCGAGCCCGTCGCCCGCGTACTTCGCCCGCTCGGCGTCGGCGAGCGCGGCGGGGATGCGGTCGACGTACACGTCGAGAAGCGCGCGGAGCGCGTCCCGCTGGTCCGGGCGGAGCGCCGCAGCGGCGAGCCCCTTCGCCACTGCGCTGAGGCGGACCGCCTCCAGATGCTCGGCCCGCAGACCAGCCTCGCGTTCGGCGCGTTCCTGCGTGGCCTGCATCCGCGCCCCGAGCTCGCCGGTGAAGCGGGTGCGCCAGATGTCCGGGAGTCCGAGCGGGAGGTCGCCGTCACCCTGGCCGAACCGGCTCCGGTTCGCGCTGACCAGGTCGGTCGGCGCGACGGGGGAGAGGACGGCGGCAGCGAGCTGCTCCTCGTCCAACGAACGGACCAGCTCGCGGCCGAGGTCCTCGGCGCCGGCGAGCGGGCGCAGCGGGTGCGGGCCGAGCAACGGCGACGTCGCCGGGTCCGCGCCGAGGAAGCAGGGAGTCGACGCGACGACCTCGCCGTCGACGATCGTGTGCTGCAGCGAGACGTGATGGCCGCCGAAGCGCCACGACCACGGTTCCGGCCCGGCCGGGTCGCCGAAGATCCGCACGAAGTACAGGCCGGGATCACGCCCGCGCTCGCGCTCGAAGAACGACGTCCAGCCCTCGGCAGCATCGAGCACGTTGTCCAGCCCGATGATCGTCGCGACGGTCACGTAGCCGGCGCGGGACAGCCCGCTGGCCACGAGCCGATGCGTCAGCCGCTGCTGCGCCGGGCGCATGGCCGACAGCGGCAGCCCGCCGTGGTCGGTCGGTGTGTAGAACCAGCGCGTCCGCTCGTCGGTGTCGAACGGCCACGCGGCGAGCGCGCGTTGATCCGGGTCGAGCGCGTCGAGCAGCTCCAGCGCGCGGTCCGCCATCGCCTTGGCGACCTCCCGCCGCCCGGCGCTCACGGGCCCTCCTCGCGCAGGCGGAAGAGGAAGTCCGGGTCGGTCGGGTCCCACGTGCAACTGACCTGCGAGCGGAAGCCGATGCGCCGCGTGCGCTCGACGAGCTGTCGCCCGAGCTCCATCTGCCCAGGCTCCCACGCGGCGAGCGCTTCCGGGATCGAGTCGTGCGTCGCCAGCGCGCCGGCGAGGGCCCAGCCGTCCGCGGCCGCCTTCGCCGTCCCCGCCGCGGCATGCGGTCGGGCGACCCACGCCGCGTCGCCGATCAGGCACGTGCGACCGAAGACCATGCGCGACACCTCCAGGTCGTACACGACCTGGAGAAATGGCGTCGGCGTGGCGTGGACCACCTCGGCCACGCGAGGCGGCAGCCGCGCCGTCGCTGTGGCATGGAGCTCGGCGACGTGGTGGTCGCGCACCGTGCCCGGCGGCAGGGAGAGCTCCCGCCGCGCGCCGGACGCGTCGGTGAGGAGGTCGACGAGGTCCGCGCCGTCGAGGTAGTTGCGGTACCAGACGAAGTTGATCAACCGCTCGCCTGCGCGCACGGATCCGTCGGGACCGGGGATCGGATACACGAGGATGTGGCTGTTCGCATACACGTAGTACGAGATCGCCTCGCCCAGCTCTTCCCGTGTGCTCGCGCCGAGCTCGCCCTCGGGCACCATGCCCCGCCAGGCGACGTAACCCGAGTAGCGCCGGTGGGCGTCGGGCAGGAGCAGCGCGCGGAACGTCGACCCGACGCCGTCCGCGCAGACGAGCAGGTCGGCTTCCCCGCTGCTGCCGTCGGCGAGATCGAACGCGACGCGCTCGCCGAGCTCCCGGCGGGCCACCACCTCCTGCCCGAGCCGGTAACGCTCGGGCCCGAACGCGGCCAGCAGACGGTGGTACACGGTGTTCCACGAGCTGAACCGGTAACGGTGACGGCGCTCGTGGAGCACATCGCCCCGGCGGTCGTAGTACCGGATGACGTCGGTGGCGGTGCTGATGTCGTCGAGCGCGACGCCGGCCCGCTCCACGAGGTACCGGGAGCTGTCGGGGAGGAAGCCGATCCCTGCGCCCCGTTCACGCAACTCCTCGTTGGCGCGTTCGTGGATCGTGACGTCGAGCCCGAGGTCGCGCAGGAGGAGCCCGGCGGTGAGCCCGCCGAGCGAGCCTCCCACGATGGCGACGCTGGCCGGCGGCACCGGTGGCGGATGCGGCGCGACCGGTCAGGGCTTGCCGAACGTGGCGACGCGATCGACGCCGCAGACGAACAGCACCCGCCGCTCGTCGATCGAGGGATCACGCAACCCGTACGGCGGCGGGTTGTTGGTGTACTTCTGCCAGATCTTGTCGACCTGGGCGGTGACGGACGCGCCCTCCTGCGGATCGTCCTCGAGGATCTCCCGTTCGACGGTCGTCTTGATGCTGACCCAGTGGTACGCGTTCTGCGGGTTGACGAGGAGGAACGAGAGGTGGTCGTTCTTCCGGATCCATTCCACCTTCTTCCGGTGCGTCGCCACGTTGAGGAGCACCTTGTCGCCCGCGTAGTCGAACCACATCGGCGTCTGGTTCACCCGCCCGTCGTTCCCGATCAGCCCGAGCACGGACGCGATGGGCTCGTCGAGCAGGCGCTTGTAGATCGGATCGAGCTCGTCGAGCGAGGCGACCTCGTCGTGGGACCCGACCGAGAACTGCCCTGGCTGCAACCCCTCGGCGACGTCGAGAAATCGGGCGACCTTGATGGCCATCGACAGAACCCCCTCTGGTAGCAGTCGCCCATAACGTAAACGCATGGGTCAGCTCTCCGAGTCGGTCGCGCGCCAGCGCGAGCTGGCCGCCGAGCTCGTGTCCGGCTGCCGCGCCGCGGGCACGACGCATGCGTTCGGAGTGCCTGGCGGCGGGTCGAACCTCGAGGTCGTCGGCGCCGTCGAGGCACATGGCATGCGCTTCGTCCTCGTCCACGGCGAGACAGCAGGAGCGATCATGGCCGGCGTCACCGGTGAGCTGACGGGGGCGCCCGGCCTGTGCGTGGCGACGCGGGGGCCCGGGGCGGCGAGTGCCGTGAACGGCGCCGCCCAGGCCCTGCTCGACCGGCAGCCGATGATCCTCGTGACCGACTCCGTCGGCCACGAGGAGCGGTCGCGCGTGTCGCACCAGCGCCTCGCGCAGCAGAGCCTGCTCGGCAGCGTGACGAAGGCCTCTGTCGTCCTCGACGGCGCCGATCCGGCGGCCGCGGCGCGCGTTGTCGGGCTGGCGCTCGCCGCACCGCCCGGACCCGTGCACGTCGAGCTCGACCCGGGCGCGTCCGCGGGTGCCGCGCTCCCGGGCGTCGTGGATCGGCGGGATGACTCGGCGGCGCGGGACGCGGCGGTCCGGCTGTTGCGCGCCGCGCGCCGGCCGGTCGTCGTCGCGGGCGTCGGTGCGATCGCGCAGCTACCAGAGGCGCGGCGCGCCCTGACCGCGGCACTCGACGAGCTCGGCCGCGGCGCGCACGTCCCCGTGCTGACGACGTACAAGGCGCGGGGGATCACTCCCGACGCCGCGCCGTGGAGCGCCGGGGTCGTCACGGGAGCGACGATCGAGTCGCCCGCGCTCGACGCTGCCGACCTGATCGTCGGCGTCGGCCTCGATCCGGTCGAGCTGGTCCCGGCCCCGTGGCCGTACCCCGCTCCGGTCGTGCTGCTCGGGGCGTGGCCGATCGACGACAGCACCTACTTCGGGGAGCAACTGACAGTCGAGGTCGTCGGCGCGCCGGCGGAGCTCGTTCGCTTCGCCGCGGCCGGGGCGCAGTCGACGTGGCCGGCGACCGCCGGCGGTGCGTTCCGCGCGCAGGCCGTCGCCGAGGTCCTCGCTGCGGCACCGGAAGCGGCGTGCGCGCTCACACCGCAGCACGTCGTCACCATCGCCCGCGAGGTGGCGCCGCAGGGGACGATCGCGACGGTCGACGCCGGGGCGCACATGTTCGCCGCGATGCACTTGTGGGAGGTCGCCGCGCCGGGGGAGCTGCTGATCTCCAGTGGGCTGGCGACGATGGGCTTCGCCCTGCCGGCGGCGATCGCCGCCGCGCTCGTCCGGCCCGAGTTGAGCGTGGTCTGCTTCACCGGCGACGGTGGGCTCGGCATGGTCCTCGCCGAACTGGAGACGTTGGCCCGCCTGCACCTGCCCGTCGTGGTCGTCGTGTTCAACGACTCCGCGCTGAGCCTCATCGCGGTGAAACAGCAGCCTGACGGCCAGGGCGGCGCGGACGCGGTCTCCTACCGCGCGACGGACTTCGCGGCGATCGCCCGCGGCTGCGGACTCGACGCCGCGCGTGTCAAGGACGTGGACGGCTACCGCGCCGCGATCACCACGGCGCTGGCCCGGCGCACACCGACACTGATCGATGCGGAAGTCGACCCGGCGTGCTACGGCCCGCTCCTCGACACGATCCGCGGACAACGCCGCTGACCAGCGACGGGACCGCCCGCGGTCTCATCCGACTCGATCTGGGCGCGAAATGTTGCGCATGCCGCACCATTTCGCGCCCAGAACAAGGATCGCGTGCGGTGGGCGTCGATTCGGCCTGAAAGGTCGCTCGCTCAGGCCTGCGCGAGGGTGGCGCGGGCGGCGAGGGCGGCGCCGCGGGCACCGGCCATGTCGAGGTCCGGCACCAGCGCGAATTGGGCGACACGCGCCTGCTCGGCGCGCAGCTGCGTGTGCGCCTGCACCTGTTCGAGGAACCAGGCGCGGAACGCCGGTTGCGCTTCGACGACACCGCCCCCGAGAAAGTAGGCGTCCGGATCCGAATAGTTCGCTGCGATGGTGAACAGCCGCCCGAGCGCCTGCGCCTGCTGCTCGAAGATCCGCCGCGCCAGCGGATCGCCGCGCTCGCCGTGGCCGCGCACGAGTTGGGCGGCGCGGGACACATCCGCGACCCGGGCGAGCTCGTGGTCCGGGTACCGCGTCAGCCAGTACGGCAGGAGGTTCTTCTCGATGCCGGTGAGCGAGGCGATGCTCTCGGCATCGCCGACGAAGCCGCAGTTGCAGCCGGGGAGTGGTTGATCGTCCTCCAGTAGTCCGTGGAGCGGGATGTGCACGTGGCCCAGCTCGCCAGCCATGCCCGCTGCTCCGCGGACGATCTGGCCGGCCTCGATCACGCCGCCACCGAGACCCGTGCCGACGATCGCGGAGATCGAGGACCGGTGCGCCGCGTCCGCGCCGAAGTGCACGGTGTGCGCGTAGAGGGCGGCAGCGTTACCGTCGTTGTTGTAGACGACCGGTACGCCGAGCGCTGTCTCGAGCGCGCCGCGCACGTCGAACCCGGGCCAGGCGGGATGGGCGAAGTTCGTCGAGCCACGGGACGAGATGACACCGTCCGCGCTCGCCGGTCCCGGCGTGTCGAGCCCGACGGCCCGCACCTGCGCCCGTTTCCTGCCCGTCGCCGCGAGCACGTGCTCGAAGGCGAGGACGAGCGCTTCGATTCCGACGGACGGACCCTCGCGGACGCGGCTCGGCGTCTCCAGGAGCCGGTCGACGAGGAACCGGCCGGACGCGTCGAGGACCGTCGCGTTGTTCGACGTCCCCCCGTTGTCCAGCCCGATGACCACCCACGAACCAGCGTTCAAGCCTCCGGAGACTACCGACCACGTCCGCTCCGGTCGCGGACAAATCGGTATACTGAATCGTCTTGACGTCCATGGCCCTTGTCGGGGCGACCGTCGTCGACGGCACCGGCGCATCTCCCGTCCCGAACGCGACGGTGCTCGTGCGGGGCGACCGCATCGCACAGGTCGGCCGGCGGGACGAGGTCGCCGTGCCGGACGGCGCGGCGGTGCACGACGTCTCCGGCAAGTTCGTGCTCCCGGGACTGATCGACGTCCACGTGCACTACTTCGAGTGGATGGGCGAGCTGTTCCTCGCTCACGGCGTGACCACGGTCAAGGACGTCGGCAACGACGTGGAGTGGATCGCGACCGCGCGGCGCGAGATCGAGGCCGGCTCGGCGCGCGGCCCGCGCCTCTTCTACACCGGCAACGGGCTCGACGTGCCGCCTCCCCGCCGCGACCACTTCATCGGTCTGGAGAGCCCGGCGATGGCGCGGCGCGTGGTCGCGCTGCTGCACGAGCACGGCGCTGTCGCGATCAAGGTGCGCGAACGGATGCCGCTCGAGCTCCTCGCACCGGTGGTCGAGGCGGCGCACGAGCTCGGCCTGCCGGTGACCGGGCACCTGCGGGCCACTGATGCGCGCGCCGCGATGGACGCTGGCATCGACGGCCTCGAGCACGCCAGCGGCATCGTCCAGGCCACGCTCGACCCGTGGCTGACCATCGACCTCGACGCGCTCGAGGCTCGCGACATCTACGCCAAGTACGAGGCAGAACGGAAGGCGTACGCGCTGATCAACGAGCACCGGGGCCACGACCTGATGCGCGAGCTGGCCGGGCACGGCGTGGCGTTGATCCCGACGATGTCGGGATGGTGGCGGATGGCCTGTCCGCGGCGCGACGACTTCGCGGCGGAGGACGCCCAGGTGGCGCGGGATCCTTCGCTCGCGTACGTGCCCGACGCGGCCCGCTCGATCTGGTCCGACTCGGCGCTCTACAGGATCGACGACCCCGACGATCTCGCGCAGCTGCGCGTCGGCTACGCGAAGGTGCAGGCGATGCTTCGCGCCCACCACGACGCAGGGGGGCGCCTGCTCGCCGGGTCGGACACGTACCTCTCCGTCCCCGGGCTGAGCCTCCAGCGGGAGCTGCTGTTCCTGGCCGACCTCGGCTACTCACCGCTGCAGGCGCTCGTCATGGCGACGGGTGCGAACGCGGCGTTTCTCGGCGTGGAGAACGAGCTGGGCACGGTCACGCCGGGGAAGCTGGCCGACCTGATCGTCCTCGACGCCGACCCGCTCGCCCGCATCGAGGACATCGCCACCATCTCGATGGTCTTCGTCGGTGGCCGGCAGGTCGAGCGCACCTACCACGCCGACTACACCGTGCCGACTCCTCGGCCGGAGATGCGCCGCCCGCTCTGGGTCGAGCGCCAACTGGTCGTGAGCGCTGAGCATGGCTGACGAGCCGTTCATCGACACCCATATCCACTTCTGGGACCACTCCGTCCCGGGGCTCGAGTGGGCATGGCTGCAGCCGGGCTACACATTCCGCAAGTGGGCGGCGGTCGCCGAGCTCGACGCGCCGCGCTACAGCGTCCCCGAGTACGTCGCCGAGGCCGCCGGGACCGGACTCGCCGGCTGCGTGCACGTGCAGGCGGCCGAGCCGCTGGAGCGGCCGGTGCTGGAGACGGAGTGGCTCGAGTCCGTGGCCGACGAGCACGGCATGCCGAACGGCATCGTCGGGCGCTGCCTGCTCCACCGGCCCGGCGCACCAGACGTCCTGCGCGACCACGCCCGCCACGGACGGGTCCGTGGCGTCCGGGACCACGAGTCGGCGAAGCACCTCGTCGTCGTGGACATCGTCCCGGCGATGGACGTGCTCGCCGAGCTCGGCTTCTCCGTCGAGCTGCGCCGGGCGCACGACGAGTTCGACGTACTGGAGGAGATCGCCGACCGCTGGCCGACCGTGACGCTGGCACTGAGCCACGCTTGCCTGCCGCTCGAGCGCACGCGGGGCGACCTCGCGGCCTGGTCGGCGGCGATGGCCCGCGTAGCGCGGCGACCGAACGTGGTGTGCAAGATCTCTGCCGTCGCCGGCGCCTCGGACCCGGACTGGACCGCGGCGAGCATCCGGCCGTGGATCCTCTCCTGCGTCGAGACCTTCGGCGCTGACCGGTGCATGCTCGGCTCGAACTTCCCGGTCGACCGGTTGTTCGGGTCGCTACCCGCGCTGGTCGAGGGTTATCGGGAGGCGACAGCCGACCTCAACGCGCCCGAGCGGGCGGCGATCTTCCATCGCACGGCCGAGCGCGTCTACGGCCTCGATCCTGTCGCCTGACCGAGCACGCGCCGCTACGAGCACTGCTCGCCGAGGACCGTCATCCGGATCAGGTCCCGCGGCTCGTCGCCGTAATCGTGGATCGCGTAGTGCAGCGTGCACCGGTTGTCCCACATCACGACGTCGCCCTGCCCCCACCGGTGGCGGTAGACGAACTCCGGCCGCGAGGCGTGCTGGTAGAGGAACTGCAGCAGCGGGCGGCTCTCGGCCTCGGTCATGCCCTCGAAGTGGGGCACCGATTCGATCCTCCCGATGGCCAGCGCGCGCCGCTTCGTGTGCGGGTGCGTGCGGACGACCGGGTGGTAGGTGACGACGTCACGCCGTTGGCCGTCGTCGTCCACGCGCGTGCCCGTGAAGGCGGCGCGCAGCCCGCCGAGGAGCTCCTGCATCCGCTCGGACAGCGCCTCGAAGGCGAGGTACTGGTTGGCCCACATCGTGTCGCCGCCGACGTCGGGCAAGCGCTGGGCGGCGAGGATCGCCAGCGGTGGCGGCTGCTCGAAGAACGCCGAGTCGAAGTGCCAGTTCTCGGTCAGCGTTCCCTGCTTGCCCATGTTCGTCACGCGCAGGATCGCCGGGTACCCGTCGACGGCGTGCGGCGCGAGGTACGGCACGACGAGCGGCTCACCCCACCGGCGGCCGAACGCGTCGAGCTCCGCAGCGGCGATGTGCTGGCTGGGGAACACGAGCATCCCGCGGTCGAGCAGTGCCGACCACAGGATCTCGAACGTCGCGTCGTCCAGCTCGTCGTGCAGGTCGACGCCGGTGACCGCGGCGCCGACGGCGGGCGAGAGCGGCCGGACCTCGATCGCCGACGCCGACGGTGGCACGCTTTGAGGATACTCAATCAGGCGCGGATCCGATCCATGCCCGGGTCGTACAGCGGCCGGAGGGACGGCAGCACCGGGTAGCGCTCGCCGGCGATGTCGACGTCCCATGTCCCTGCGTCGAGGTAGGCCTGGGTGACCGGCTCGCCCGCCTCGACCATCACCAGCCCGACCGCGCCGCCGAGCGTGAACCCGTACGACGCGGAGCGCACGTAGCCGACCGGTTCGCCGTCGCGGCGCACGACCTCGGCGTGGAACATCAGCGGCTCGGGGTCCTTGACGAGGACCTGCATGAGCCGGCGCTGCGGTGGCCCAGCGGCCTTGGCCGCGGCGACGGCGTCGCGACCGATGAACCCACAGGGCTTGTCGAGATCGACGGCGAAGCCGAGCCCGGCCTCGAGCACGGAGTCGGTGTTGTCGATGTCGTGGCCGTAGTCGCGGTAGCCCTTCTCCATCCGCAGGCTGGCGAGCGCCTTCAACCCCGCGTGGCGCAACCCGAGCGGCTCGCCGGCGTCGACGATCCGTTCGTAGACGTGCACCGCCTGCTCCGCCGGCACGTACAGCTCGTACCCCAGCTCGCCGAGGTACGTGATGCGGACGCACAGCGCCCGGGCGAAGCCGATGTCGATCTCCCGCGCCGTGCGGAACGGGAACGCCTCGTTCGACAGGTCGGCCGTCGTCAGCGACTGCAGCAGCTCGCGCGACCGCGGCCCCTGCACGTTGATCTGGCCATAGCCGGAGGTGACGTCGGTGACGAACGCGTGCGTGCCCGTGTCGAGGTGGCGGCGCATCCACGCCTCGGCGTGGCGGTGGGCGGAGTCCGAGGCGACGACCCAGAACCGCTCGTCGTCGAGCTTCGTCACGGTCAGGTCGGCCTCGATCGTGGCGCCGTCGTTCAGCCACTGGGTGTAAGTGATGACGCCCGCATCGCCGTCGACCCGGTTGGCGGAGATCCGCTCCAGGAACCGGCCCGCGTCGCGGCCCTGCACGAGGAACTTCGCCATGAACGCCATGTCCATCACGATCACACCCTCGCGGGCCGCCTCGTGCTCGGCCTGCCAGTACGGGAACCAGGCCGGTCGGGTCCACGTCAGGTCACCGGCGTCGGCCGCCATCCCCTCTGGCGCGTACCAGTCCGGCCCTTCCCACCCGCTGACGTCGCGGAAGAAGGCGCCGCGCGCCGCCAGCCGGTCGTGCAGCGGGGAGCGCTTCGCGCCGCGGGCGGTGCGCATCGACCGGTACGGGTAGTGGCACTGGTACACCATCCCCAGCGACTCGACGGTCCGCGTCCGGCGGTACTCGGGGTTCGCCTGGTACGGGTGGAGGCGGGCGATGTCGAAGCCGGTGACGTCCATGTCCGGGCGGCCGGTCGTGATCCAGTGCGCGAGGAGGCGGCCGAGCCCCCCTCCGGTGAGGATGCCGACCGAGTTCAGGCCGGCGGCGACGAAGTAGTTGCGCAGCTCCGGCGCCTCGCCGATCACCGGTTGCAGATCGGGCGTGAAGCTCTCCGGCCCGCAGAAGAACGTGCGCACGCCGGTGTCCATCGAGATCGGCACCCGCCCCATCGCCCGCTCGACGTACGGGGCCATGCGGTCCCAGTCGGGCGGCAGCTGGCCGAACGAGAAGTCGTCTGGCACGCCCTCGACCCGCCACGGCGCGCACACCGGCTCGAACAGCCCGATCATCAGGCCGCCGACCTCTTCGCGGAAGTAGCCGTACGCGGCCGGGTCCTCGATCACCGGCCAGTCCTTGGAGATCTCCGGGATCTGCTCGGTGATCAGGTAGTAGTGCTCCGCCGCCTGCAGGGGGATCGTCACCCCGGCCGTATCTCCGAGCTGGCGGGCCCAGATGCCGGCGCAGTTGACGACGTACTCCGCCTCGACGTCGCCGTGCGTTGTCCGCACGCCGGTCACCGCGCCGTTTCGCCGCAGGAACCCGGTGACCGGGGTGTCCTGCACGATCGTCACGCCGAGCTGGCGTGCCCCGCGGGCAAGGGACATCGTCACGTCGACAGGATTCGCCCGGCCGTCTCCAGGCACGTAGAAGCCGGCGAGGACGTCGTCGGTCCGCGCCAGCGGGAACATCGCCCCGACCTCGCGCCCCGAGATCTCGTGGACCTCGACACCGCAGTACCGGTTGAAGGCGGCCACCCGGCGGTACTCCTCCAGCCGGTCCGGGTCGGTCGCCAGCTCGATGAACCCGACAGGAGCGAACCCGGTCGACAGACCGGTCTCCTCCTCGAGGCGGGCGTAGAGGTCGCGCGTGTAGCGGCGTAGCGATGTCGAGGTCTCCGACGTCGACCCGAACGTGACGATCAGCCCCGCGGCGTGCCAGGTGGTGCCCGACGTGAGCCGGTCCCGCTCCAGGAGCAGCACGTCGGTCCAGCCCAGGTGGGCGAGGTGGTACGCGACCGAGCACCCGATGACGCCGCCACCGACGACGACGACGCGCGCCCGCGCCGGCAGCTGGGAACCGTCCGCCATCGCCGGTCAGGCGGCGACGAGGTCGGAGGCGACGTCCGCCGCGACCTCGTGTGCCAGCTCGACGAAGCGGCGCGCCGCCGGAGGGAGCGTGCGCCCCGTCCGCCAGCCGACGCCGATCAGTCGCGGCTCGAGCGGCGGCTCGACCTCGCGCACGACGACGCCCGGATCGGTCCGGTCGATCGCCAGCAACGGCATCACCGCGTCGCCCATGCCGGCCCGGACCATCGCCTGCATCGCTCCGTTGTCGTTGCTCCGGAACACGTAGGTGGGGGAGACGCCGAGAAGGCGGAGGCTCGACTCGATGAGCAGCTGGCACGAGCTCTCCTGCTCGCCGATCAGTGGACGGCCGTTGATCTCGGCAGGGGCGACCGGCCCACCGGACACGTCTGGTGTTGCCGCAGTGACGAACATGATCGGGTCGCTGAACAGGAACTCTGTCACGAGGCGCGGATCCTCGACGGTGTTGACGAACGTGAGATCGAGCGCGCCGGAGACGACCTGGTCGATCAGCTCCGTCTGGTCGGCGAGCTCGATCAGGTGGACGTCGACGCCAGGGCGCTCGGCCTTCAGCGCGGCGAGCACCGCCGGGAGGATCCTCACCGAGACGCTCTGGAACGTCCCGATCGCGATGCGGCCCTGCTCGCCGGCACGCAGCGCGGCCAGATCCTGCTCGGCTTCGCGCAGGCGGCCGAGGACGACCCGTGCGTGACGGAGCAGCACCTCGCCGGCGGGTGTGATCTCCACCGGCCGGGGGCCGCCCGGGCGCTCGAACACTGGCTCGCCGACGATCCGCTCGAGGGCCGCGATCTGCTGGCTCACCGCCGACTGCGTGAACCCGAGCTGCGCGGCTGCCCGCCCGAAGGACCCGGTGTCGGCCACGGCGCCGAGGGCGGCGAGGTGCCGGATCTCCACATCGCGCAAGGTGCGCCAACTGGAGGAATCATCAGTCACGCTGATGGACATGACAAGAGACTATCGCTTTTCATCATCCTTGTCGATCCGTACGTTGACTCTCATGACGTTCGACCGCACCCCCCGTTCCCTCGACTCGTTGGCCTGGCGGATCGCCGAGCACGGCATCGACACCGCGAACGACGATGTGCTCGACGACGTCCGGGCCTTCGCCCGGTCTGCGCTCGCAGCCGGTGTCGACGAGACGCTGGTCCGTGTCCTGCTCGACCCGGAGCAGGCGGCGATCGCCCGCCACCGGGCGTTCGGCGCAGTGGCGGCCGCCCTCGCCAGCAAGCCGCCGCGCGGCGTGCCGAGCTTCGTCGTCGCCGCCTGACCCGCCCGCGCGATGAGACGCCCGACTTCGCGCCGCCGGTGCATCCCGTGGCGTTCTCTGGTGCTTTGGGCGCACGAGGTGCGCCCAAAGCGCGTCAGAACCTAGGCGGAGCGGGAGATGAGTCAGGCGGGCAGCGTGACCTCGAGCACTTCCACGTCGTCCGCCGCGTCGCAGAGCCGATAGGACTCTCCCGGCGGCACGACGAAGGCGTCGTCGGGCCCGACGCCGTGCTCCCCGTGCCGTTCCGACCGCAACACCGCGCGACCGGCGAGCACGTAGCTGAACGCAAGTTCCGCCGTGGGCGGCACCGTGCGGGACGTGTCACCCTCGCCGCTGCCGGGATCGCGGCGGACCACGCGGGCGGCGGCGAGGCCGCCGGTCGCCGCGCCGATCCCGAGGTCGCGGCTGGAGAAGCCGGGCACCGGGCCGGCGCTCCAGGGCGCCGTAGCGCCGTGGTGGCGAACGAACGTCTGGCCGGCGAACTGCCGCGCCGGGTGTTCGGTGGCCGTCGGCAGCATGAGCTCCTCGTCGGCCAGCGTCTCGTGCTCGGCGGGGCAGGTCAGCTCGACGACCTCGAGCCCGGTGCTCTCCAGGACCTGGTGGCGGATGCCGGGCGGCTGGATCACGCAGTCACCCGCGTAAAGATCGAATGGCGGGCCCTGGTCCTCGTACACGACACGCACGCGGCCGCGCCGGCAGAAGATCATCTGGAACCGCACGCGGTGGAAGTGGACGTAGTCGGGCACCGGCCCGTCCTCGGCGATACGGATGTGCGAGGCGATGAACCGCCCACCCTGGCCACCCGGGATCAGGTCGCGGTAGAGCATGCCGACCCGGCCGGTGGTCCAGGCGCCTTCGGGGCCCGGTCGCGTCACGACGAACGACGGTCGCAACGGTGGCACGTCGAGCGGTGGTCCGTTCATCGGCGGCACGGTAGGCGGTGATCGCTACCGTGGCACGAGTGGGCAGCGTCTCCTTCTCGGTCGACGGCGGGGTCGCCACGATCACGCTGCAGCGGCCGGAGGCCGGCAACGCGATCGATCTTGCGCTCGCGCAGGAGCTGCGCGCGGCCGTGCTCGACGTCGAGCGGGACGCCTCGGTGCGCGTCGTCGTGCTGCGCGGCGCGGGAGCGAACTTCTGCGTCGGCGGCGACCTGCGCGCGTTCGCCGACCGGGAGGACCTGCCGGCCCACCTCCGGGAGGTCACGACGCACCTGCACGCGGCGATCGTCGGCTTGGCGCGGATCGACGCGCCGATCGTCGTGGCCGTGCAGGGCAGCGCCGCCGGCGCCGGCCTCGGACTGGTGTGTGGCGGCGACCTCGTGGTCGCCGAGGACGCGGCGCGGTTCGTCGTCGCGTACTCGCGCGTCGGTCTCAGCCCGGACGGCGGCACTTCGTGGTTCCTGCCCCGCCTCGTCGGGCTACGCCGGGCCCAGGAGCTGGCGCTGACGAACCAGGTGCTCGACGCGCCCGCGGCGCAGGCCGCCGGCATCGTCACGCGCGTCGTCCGCGACGGCGACCTGCAGGAGGAAGTGGTTGCGCTCGCGGCGGCGTTGGCTGCCGGGCCGGCGCGCGCGGTGGGCGAGGCGAAGCGGCTGCTGCGGGCGAGCTTCGACCAGCCGCTGGCCGTCCACCTCGACGCCGAGGCGGCCGCGCTCGTCCGCTCCGCAGCTCAGCCGGACGCTGCCGAGGGCATCGCCGCCTTCCTCGCCAAGCGCGCCGCGCGGTTCAGCCGCGGGTGACCGTGAGCGCCTTCATCGTCATCGCCACGACGAGCTCGACGAGCGCGGCGCGCTCGATCCCGCTGCGGTAGACGATCGCGGCCACGGCGAGCCCGTGCACGGCCCGGATCATCACCCGGGCTTCGGCATCGCTGAGCTGAGGCCGGAGCTGGAGCAACGCGTGCAGCCACTCCTCGAGGTGGAGACGCTCGAGGCGGTCCATCGTGGCGCGGGTCTCCGCGCTGAGCGTCCGCCGTTCGTACATTCCGACGAACGCCAGCGCCGGGTTCGCCGCGATCACCTGGACGTACAGCCGCACGAGGCCCTCGAGCGCGCGGCGCGGCGTCGTCGCCGACTCGACGATCTCCCGCGCGTCGTCGAGCGCCGCGCGCGCCGCGTCGAGCAGCAGGATCTCGAGGATCTCCTCCTTGCCGCGGAAGTGGCGGTAGATGGCCGGACCGCTGATCCCCGCCTCGGCGCCGATGTCGTCCATCCCGGTCGCGTGGTAGCCGCGCTCGTGGAACAGCTTGACGGCGGCGGCGAGGATCTCGTCGCGCCGGTACGGCCGGCGTTTGCCCCGCCGTGGCTGTGCGTCCACCGTCATCGGGACAGGATCGTGCACGCGCTCACGCCGGGCGCCCCGTAGACCTGCGTGAACCCGACCGCCGCGCCGGCGACCTGGCGCTCGCCCGCCTCGCCGCGCAGCTGCAGGCAGATCTCGTACACCTGGCGCAGCCCGGAAGCGCCGATCGGCTCCCCGTTGGCGATCAGCCCCCCATCCGTGTTCACCGGCAGCGACCCGCCGATCTCCGTGGCGCCGCGGGCGACGAGCTCTTCCTGCTCGCCGTCGGCGCAGAACCCGCACTCGGCGAGGTGGATCAACTCGGCGCCCGACTCGCTGTCCTGCACCTGGGCGACGTCGATCTCGCCTGGCGCGACGCCCGCCTGCTCGAAGCAGGCCCGCGCCGCCGCGACCGTGGGTGCGTCGGCCCGCTCCGGCGGGAGCCACGGGCTCATCACCTCGAACGAGCCGAACCGGCGGGTGCGCATCGTGACCGCCCGGACGAACACGGGACGGTCGGTGTACCGGCGGGCCTGGTCGGCACGGCAGACGACGACCGCGCCCGCTCCCTCACCGGGGGAGCAGAGCATGTACTGCGTCAGCGGATCGTTGAGCATCCGCGCTGCGAGGATCTCCTCCTCGCTCCACGGCTTGCGCCTCCACGCGTTCGGGTTGCGGGCGCCGTTGCGGTACGCCTTCGCCGCGACCTTGGCCAGCGTCCGGCGGCTGATGCCGTGGTCGTGCATGTAGCGGCGGATCTTCATCGCGAAGAACTGCGTCGTCAGCATGAGCCCGATGTCGCCGTACCACTGGCCGAGGCCGAGCAGCGCCGGATCGGGATCGAACGCGCCGCGCGGGTGCTTGTCGAAGCCGACCACCATCCCGAGGTCGTACTGGCCGGCCTCGATCGACGCGCACGCCGTGGCCAGCGCGGTCCCGGCTGTCGCGCACCCGTTGCTGACGTTGACGAAGGGCACGCCCGTCAGCCCGAGACGACCGACCATCGTGTCGGGTGCGGCGCTCGTGCCCTGGGTGCTGCCGAGGCTGCCGCCCACAGCGAACTGCACGTCGTCCCAGCGCAGGCCGGCGTCGGAGAGTGCCTGGCGGGCAGCGGAGAGGCCGAGGTCGAGCGCGGACCGCTCGGGGAAGCGGCCGAACGGGTGGAGCCCGACCCCGACGATGGCGATGTCCACCGCGCCGTGCCCCCTCACTCTGCCGGCCGGAACGCGTACGTGACGACCTCTTGGCCGTCGTCGTCGACCATGAACGGGACCACGGTGACCTCCATCTCCATCCCGATCGCCAGGTCCTCGGCCGCGCAGCCGACGATCCGTCCCTCGATCCGCCCCTCGCCGGCGAACTCGACGTAGCCGACGATGTACGGCTGGAACGTCGCCTCGCTCTCGACCCGCGCGTACGGCGGCGACTTGGGGACGAACTCCTGCGTCGTGTACGTCCACAGCGTTCCCCGGCGGGAGAAGGCCGCTTCCTCGACCTCGTCCGAGCCGCAGCGCGGGCACACGTCGTGCGCCGGGAACGCCATCAGCGCGCAGGCGGTGCAGCGGCTGCCCAGCAGGCGCGGCTCGCCGCTCGGCCAGGTGAACAGCTCTGGTGCAATCGGCCGTGTGGTCACCGCCACGCCGTTCGAGTGTAAACGACGGCTCGCATCCGCCTCGCCGCCAGCCTGGCGGCGTCAGTCATTCGCCGTGATCCCGGCGGCCTCCCTGTCCCACGTCCGGGCATTGCGCGCGTCCTCGCGCAGCTCGATCTTGCGCGTCCGCATCGTCGCCTGCGTCTTGGGCAGCGCGTCGATCACCTCGACGAAACGGGGGATCATGAACCGCGGCATGCGCGGCTCGAGGAACGCGATCAGCTCCTCAGGCGCGAGCTCCTCTCCCGGGCGGACGACCACGCACACCTTGATCTCGTCCTCGCCGATCTCGGCCGGCACCGCTACGGCGGCGGATTCGGCGACCTGCGGGTGCTGGTTGACGAGCGCTTCGACCTCGAACGAGGACACGTTCTCTCCGCGCCGGCGGATGGCGTCCTTCAACCGGTCCACGAAGTAGAAGTTCCCCTCCTCGTCGTACCGGAAGCCGTCGCCGGTGTGGAACCAGCCGTTGCGCCACGCCTCAGCCGTCTTCTCCGGCATGTTGTAGTAGCCGGCGCACAGCACCCACGGCTCGCCGGCGCGCACGACGAGCTCGCCGACCCGGTTCGGTCCGACGTCCTCGTCGAGCTCGTCGACGACGCGCACCTCGTAGTGCGGCGGCCCGGTCCGCGCCCGTCCGCAGCTCTGGTAGTTGGCCAGCGAGAAGCCGCTGGAGACGATCGGCGCGCCGATCTCGGTCATCCCGAATCCGGTGCCGACCTTGGTCACCCCGAAGCGCTGCATGAACTGCTCGATCTGGGGGATGATCGGCCCGACGTAGATCCGGTCCAGAGGGTTGTCGGCGTCGTCCGGCTGTTCCGGCGCCAAGAGGAGAAGGCCGGCCATCGGGCCGACCAGCCCGGCGGCGCGGACGTCGAAGCGGCGGATGTCGTCCCAGAACTCCCCGAGGCTGAACGTCTCGCGCAGGACGATGTGCCCGTGCGCCCGCGCCGCGACGTACAGCGAGGACTTCCCCGAGATGTGGTACGCCGGGTACATCGTGTAGTAGGCGCCGTCCTCCTCCACGAAGTCGGAGGGCAGGATGCGCACGAACTCGAACAGCTCCGCCCACGGCACGAGCACGCCCTTCGACGGCCCCGTGGTCCCGGAGGTGTAGATCATCGAGCAGATGTCGTGGTACGCCGGCCCGGCGAGATCGACGGCCGTTTCGGCGCCGCCGAAGAACTCGGACGCGCCGACGAGGCGGATTCCGCCGCAGTCCGGGAAGGATTCGTCGGCGTCGGGCACGACGACGGTGTCCAGCCGCTCGAGCTCCGGCGCGACGGCGGCGAGCCGGTCGAGGAAGCGGTGGGCGATCACCGCGGTGCGCGCCTCGGAGTTGCTGATGAGGTAGCGCAGCATCTCGCCGAGGTAGCCGTTGTTCGTCGGCACCTCGACTGCGCGCAGCCAGGCGAGGCCGAGCCAGACGAGATAGGACTCGAACGAGTTCGGCACCATCGTGACGACGTTCTCGCCCGGTTCCACGCCGAGGCGGCGCAACGCCGCGGCCCAGCGGAGCTGCTCGGCCGACAGCTCGGCATAGGTCATCACCCGCCCGGCGACGTCCTTCATCGCCGCCCGGTCGGGTGTCGCGTCGGCGCGGCGGGCGATCAGGTGGGGCAGGACGAGATCACGATCGAGCATCCGGGTCCTCCACGATGCGGACGTCAGCGGCCGGTGAAGACGGGTGGGCGCTTGGCGACGAACGCCGCCGCCGCCTCGGCGTGATCCTCGGTGGCGAACAGGCGGGCGAGGCCGTTGCCCACGAACGCGGCGAGGTCGGGCAGGCCGTTGCGGTCGGTGGCGGCGCCCCGCCGGAGACCTTCCTTGATGTGGGCCACCGCCAGCGGAGGGTTGGCGGCGATGCGCGTGGCCAGCGCCCGCGCCGCGGGGAGCAGCTCGCCGGCCGGGTGGACCTCGGACACGAGGCCGATGCGCAGCGCTTCGGCAGCGTCGATGACGTCGCCCGTGAAGAGCAGGCGCGCCGCGCCGGACGGTCCGATGAGGCGGGGCAGCCACCAGTAGCCGGTGACGTCGGCCATCAGGCCCATCTTGACGAACAGCTGGCCGAACCGGGCGTGCTCCGACGCGAGGCGGATGTCGCAGAGCACGGCGAGGTCCATGCCGATCCCGACCGCGATGCCGTTCACGGCCGCGATCGTCGGCTTCGGGCAGTCGGCGATCGCCGCGACCTCGGGGGTCATCGGCGGCCGCGGTGAGGCGAGCTCGGCGAGCGTGTCCTGCATCCGCGGGTCGCCCCACGCCGCCTCGATGTCGTCGCCGGAGCAGAAGCCGCGACCGGCGCCGGTGAGGATCACCGCCCGCACCTCGGGATCCGTGCCAGCAGCACGGAACGCGCTACGCAGCTGCTCGCCGAGCTCGAACGTCGCCGCGTTCAGCCGCTCCGGGCGGTTCAGCGTGATCGTCGCGACGCGGTCCTCGATGTCGTAGAGCACTTCGTCCGCCATCGTCGTCCCCCGGTCGGCAGCGCGTGGTCTCGCGGTCCGCTGACGCTAACGACGGCTCGCAGGACCGTCAACGAGACCGCGCTGCACTAGACACAACGGTGTGAGCCGGCCCACGGTGGACGAACTGCTCGCCGACCTCGCCGCGGAGCAGGCGGTCCTGGCGGCGGTGCTCGCTGCGCTGCCGGAGGAGGCCTGGGACGCGCCGACACCAGCGCCGGGGTGGGCGGTCCGCGACCAGGTCGCCCATCTGGCCGTCGGTGAGGAGCTGGCCGGGCTCGCGGCGGCCGATCCGGGGGCCTTCGCGACCCGACTCTCCGAGCTCGTGGCCGACCTGGAGGAGCTGGAACGGGACCAGGCCCGCCGCGCCCGCGAGCTGTCGCCGGCGGAGCTGCGGGAGTGGTGGACGACGGCGGCCAGCACGACCCTCGACGCGGTCCGCAACTACGCCGGCGGCGACCGGATCGGTTGGATCACGGGGCCGATGAGCATCTCCTCGTTCGTCACGGCGCGGGTGATGGAGACGTGGGCCCACGGGCACGACGTCGTCGAGGCCACCGGGACACCGCCGCCGCCTCCGTCCGCCCGGCTGCGCCACATCGCCGACCTCGGCGTGAGGACGCGGGCGTTCTCGTTCCGCAACCGCGGCGAGCCGGTCCCGGACGCGGAACCACACGTGGTGTTGACCGGGCCGAACGGCGAGCGGTGGGACTGGGGGCCCGCGCACGCTGCCGAGCGCGTCGAGGGCTCCGTCGGGGACTTCTGCCTCGTGGTCTGCCGTCGCCGCCACGTCGACGACACTGCGCTGCGCGCCACCGGGCCCGGCGCGGTGCGCTGGCTACAGATCGCGCAATGCTTCGCCGGCCCGCCCAGCGACCCGCCGCCCTAGGAGCGCGCCAATTGCTGAGCGCACTCCTCGTCGGGTCGAGCGTAGGCGCCGACTGTTAGCGTTCGTTCACGTCCAAACAGGGGAGCAGCTGGACGTGGACTTCGACGACTCACCGCGCGAGGCGGCGTTCCGGGCCGACGTCAGGGCGTGGCTGGTGTCGCGCACCCGGCCGCGCACCGACGCCACCGAGCCGCTGTCCGTGCTCTCCGGGTTTCGCGACGATCCGGCGTCGATCGCCGCGGCCAAGACGTGGCAGCTGACGCTCGCCGAAGGCGGCTGGGCGGCGGTCACCTGGCCCGTCGAGCTCGGCGGGAGAGGTGCCGGCCCGCTGGAGGCGATCGTCCTCGCCGAGGAGCTCGCCCGGCGCGAGCTGCCCCCAAACCTGTTCGCGATCGGGATCAACATGATCGGGCCCACGATCATCGCCCACGGTACGGACACGCAGCGTGAGCGATACCTGCGCCCGATGCTCGAGGGGCGGGAGATCTGGTGCCAGCTGTGGAGCGAGCCCGGTGCAGGAAGCGACCTGGCGTCGCTCTCCGCACACGCCCGCCGCGACGGCGACACCTACGTGGTCACCGGCCAGAAGGTGTGGACCAGCGGGGCGCACTACGCCGACTTCGGGCTCGGCGTGTTCCGCACCGATCCGGTGGCGCCGAAGCACCACGGCATCACGTGCCTCGTCGTCGACATGCGCTCACAGGGCATCGAGGTCAGGCCACTGCGCCAGATCACCGGCGACGCGCACTTCAACGAGGTGTTCTTCTCGGACGTGCGCGTGCCGGTCGCCAACCGCGTCGGCGACGAGAACGACGGCTGGCGCGTCGCGCGGACGACGATGATGAACGAACGCCTCGCCGCCGGCGCGATGGGATCCGCGGTCGGCCCAGTGCGCGCGCTCGTCGATCTGGCACAGCGGTCCGGGGCGGCCCGCGACGCGCGCCACCGGCAGCGGTTGGCGGGCCTGTACACGCTCGCCCGGGTGTTCGATCTGACGACGTCTCGGGTGCGCTCCAGCCTGGCGCGCGGCGCGATCCCTGGTGTCGAGGGCTCGGTGCTGAAGCTGGCGGCGGCGCAGCTCGGCACGGCGCTGGCCGACGCCGGCTGCGACGTGCTCGGCGAGAGCGGCAGTCTCACCGGCGACGTCGCACCCGAGGGCGGGCGCTGGCCCGACGCGCTGCTCGGCTCGTTCGCCATGCACATCGGCGGTGGCACCGACGAGATCCAGCGCAACATCATCGGCGAGGCCGTGCTCGGCCTGCCCCGGGAGCCGGCCGTCAACCGCTGATCGCCGCGGCGTCAGCCGGGTAGGTGGTGCGGGCGCGAGCGAGGACGAACGCGCCGGGGATGCAGGGGAGCGCGCCGGCGATCAGCGCTGTACGCAGCGACCCGGTGAGATCGGAGACGACGCCGACGAGCAGCGGGCCGAGCGCGCTGGCGAGTGTGACGAGGAACGTGAAGAGCGCGAACCCGATGCCTCGCCTGCTGACGGGCAGCACGTCCGCCACGGCCGCGGCGTAGCTCGGCATGCCCGAGACGAGGAGGATCGCCGCGACCACGAGGAGCGGGATCTGCACGACGAGCACCGGCATCGCCAACGACACGACGAGCACGACCCCGCCGATCAGCAGGGCGCCCGCGGCGAGGTCGATGCGGCCGGCACGGCGGCTGGCGTGCCACCGGTCGCCGAGCACGCCGCCGATCCACGACCCGCTGAGCGTGGCCACGAGGGCTACCGCGCCGGTCAGGGCTGCACTCTCGCCCTCGCTGAGGTCGAACTGGCGCTCCCAGAAGCTGGGGAGCCAGTAGCCGAGGCCGTTGAAGCCGGCGAACGCCACTGCCACGCCGACGAACACCAGGCGCAGGGTCGGCACGTCGAGCAGCGAGCGGGCATCCGCCCACAGCGCGCGCCAGCCGCGCCCGGATGCCGGGACCGGCGCGACATCCACCCCAGCTGCAGTCGCCCGCGCTCCATCCGCGGGCGGCTCCAGGCCGCCGCGCACGGGCTCGGGCAGCCGCCACACCAACAGCGCGACGACGAGGCCGGGGAGGACCATCACGAGGAACGGGGCGCGCCACCCGAACGCTTCGCCGAGCACGCCGCCGAGGGCGATCCCGAGCGAGATGCCGACGTACCACGCGGCGCGCTGCAGCGCGAAGACGCGCGCTCGCGACGCGGCGGGGTAGTAGTCGGTGATCAGGCTGGACGAGCACGGGTTGTCCACGTGCGCCGCTGTGCCCAGCAGGACGCGGATGACGAAGAACATCCAGAACGCGGTGGCCAGCGCCGAGGCGAGGGTGAACACCGACCACGAGGCGACGACGACAGCGAGGAGGCGGGTGCGGACGACGCGATCGGCGAGGTAGCCGGCGGGAAGTGTGACGAGCAGGCCGGCGATCGCCATCGCCGTCGGGATCGCGCCCGCGGCGGTGTCGCCGAAGCCCCACTCGTCCTGCAGCAGCGACAGCACGCCGGGGATGAAGTTCGCCTCCATCCCGTCGAGGAAGTTCACCGACACGAGCACGAGCGCCGGCACCAGGCCGAGCGGCCCCCAGCGCGGCGGCTTCGGGCGCGTGGCGGTCGTCGTCACCGCTCGGGCAGGTCGTCCGGGAGCGGCGTGTGCTTCGACTGCGTCCACTGCGGGGTCCGCCTGCCGAGCAGGGCGGTGACGCCCTCCGCGGTGTCCGGTTGCGAGCCGGTCCACCAGATCAGTCGGGTCTCCTCGGTGAACGCGGCAACCCGGTCCGCTTCCATCAGATTCTTGTAGACGAGATGCTTCGTCAGCCCGACCGCGAGAGGAGCGGTGTGCGCGGCGATCTCGTGCGCCAGCTCCTGCGCCGCCGGCAGCACCTCGTCCGCCGGCACGGCCCGCGAGGCGAGGCCGATGTCGGCCGCTTCGCGGCCGGTGAACCACCGCCCCGTGAGCATCAGCTCGAGGGCCCGCGAGAGCCCGACGAGGCGGGGGAGAAGCCACGTCGAGTTCGCGTCCGGGAGCACGTTGAGCCGCACGAACGGCATGCGCAGGCGGGCGTCCTCGGCGACGATACGCACGTCGGCGAGGAAGGTGATCGTCAGACCAGCCCCGATGGCGATGCCGTTGATCGCCGCGATCAACGGCGTCCGCATCGTCCAGAACGCGTACCGCTCGGTGAGCTCGGCGTCGGTCGCGCCGACCTCGGCGTTGTGCCGCTCGTGCATCTCGTCGCCGAACGTGTCGGCGCCCGTGGAGAGGTCCATCCCGGTGCTGAACGCCTTGCCGGCCCCGGTGAGCACGATCGCCCGCACGGAGTCGTCCCGCTCCAGCGACCAGATGGCCTCGTCGAGCTCAGCGGTCATCCGCAGGTCGAACGCGTTCATCGCCTGCGGGCGGTTGAGGGTGACGGTGGCGACACCACTCTCGACGTCGACGAGCACGGTCTCGTAGGACGACATCGGTCTCCTTCAGCTGCGCGGGACCTGACTCCACGGCAGGTCGCGGTCGGTGCGCGGCTCGCCGGGCAGCCCGAGCACCCGCTCGCCGAGGATGTTCCGCCCGATGTCGGTCGTCCCGCCGCCGATCGTCGTGCCCTGCACGGCGAGGAACGCCTTCACGAGGTCGACCTCGTCGCCGGCGAGGGACGACTCGCCCATGATCGTCGGGCGGCGCATCTCGTAGTCACCGATGAGCATCCCGTGCGCGCCGAGCGCGTCGACACAGAGCTCGAAGATCCGCTGCTGCAGGCCACCGACGGCGAGCTTGAGGATCGAACCCTCCGGCCCGGGCGTGCCCTGCTCCCGTGCCGACTGGGCGCGCAGCGTCGTCAACCGGACGACCTCGGCCTCGATCCAGCGGCGCACGAGCCGGTCGCGGGCGACCGCGTCGCCGCCATGCTCCTGCATGAGGCGGACCGCGTGGCGGACGACGCCGCCGCCGCGGTCTTCCTTCGCCAGCGCACCGAGCGCGACGCGCTCGTTCATCAGCGTGCCGATGGCCACCCGCCAGCCGTCGCCGACGGCGCCGACACGCTGGCTGTCCGGGATGCGTGCCCCGCTGAGGAAGATCTCGTTGAACTCCGCCTCACCCGTCATCTGCCGCAGCGGCCGGACGTCGACTCCCGGTTGGCGCATGTCGCACAGGAAGTAGGTCAGGCCCTGGTGCTTCGGCACCTCCGGGTCCGTGCGGGCGAGCAGCATCCCGAAGTCGGCGACGTGCGCCAGCGTCGTCCACACCTTCTGCCCGTGCACGACCCACTCGTCGCCGTCGCGCACGGCGCGCGTCGCCAGCGAGGCGACGTCGGACCCGGCGCCGGGCTCGGAGAACATCTGGCACCAGATCTCCGCGCAGGTGAACGCCGGCCGGAGGTGGCGATGCTGCTGCTCCCCGGTCCCGAACGCCACCAGCGTCGGGGCCAGCATCCCGAGGCCCATGAAGTTGCGCAGCATCGGGTCGGGCGCGCCGGCGCGGCGTAGCCGGTCGTCGACGACCTGTTGCAGGTCGGGATCGAGCCCGAGGCCGCCGCGGCCCTGCGGGAAGTGCACCCAGGCCAGCCCGAGGTCGAACTGCGCGCCCCAGAACGCCTGCGCGTCGGTCGAGGCGGGCGGGTGGTCGCGCAACAGCTGCTCGACGGCCTCGTTGACCTGCTCGTCGGCGGTGGTCGCCGGTCCGGCCGCCGTCGTCACCATCGCTTCCCCCCGTCAATGTGAACCGTCACTAATCTAGTGCCGGATGCCGCTGCACGAGGACGACGCCGTTGCCATCGCCGACCGTGTCCGCGCCGGCGAGCTGCGCGCTGTCGACGTCCTGGAGCATCACCTGGCGCGCATCGCCCGCCTCGACGGCACCTTGCACGCATTCGTGTTCGTCGACGAGGAGCGGGCCAGGCGCACCGCGGAGGACATCGACGGGCGCGTCCGCGCCGGAGAGGACCCAGGCCCGCTGGCGGGCGTGCCGCTCGCGATCAAGGAGCTGGAGGCGGTCGAGGGCTGGCCGGACACCGGCGCGTCGACGGCGTGGCGGGACCACATCGCCACGGTGACGACGACGATGAGCGCCCGCCTGCTCGCCGCCGGCGCGGTGCCGGTCGGGCTCACCGCGTCGCCCGAGATCGGCCGGCTGTTCTACACGACCTCGATCCTGCACGGCCCGACGCACAACCCGTGGAACACGGAGCGCACACCGGGCGGCTCGTCGGGCGGAGCCGGCGCGGCGCTCGCAGCCGGGCTGGTCCCGCTGGCCACCGGGTCCGACATGGGCGGCTCGATCCGTCTCCCTGCAGGCTGGTGCGGCGTCGTCGGCGTGAAGGGCACCTACGGGCGCGTCCCGCGCAGCCCGGCCTACACCGGCCACGCGAACCTGGTCCACTACGGGCCGCTCGCCCGCTCCGTCGGCGACACGGCGCGCTACCTGGACTGCGTCGTCGGCGTCGACCAGCGCGACCCGTACTCGCTGCCCCCGCCGCCGATCCCCTACGAGGCGATGCTGCGCGAGCCACTTCCCGCAGGGCTGCGCGTGGCCGTCGTCGACGACCTCGGCATCGCCCCCAGCGACGCTGACGTCGCCGAGGTGGTCAACGACGCGGCAGCCGCGTTGATCGCCGGGACCGGCGTCGCCCGGGTCGACGCCGGCCTGACGCTGCCGAACCTCGTCACGCTCGGAGCGGCGATCCTGTACGCGGACGCCGACCCGGCCGCCGCCGAGGCGACGGGAGAGATTTTCGCCAACCTGCTCGCGACGCCGGGGGCGCGGCCGCTGATGGAGCTCGCCTTCACCGACGCGGACCTGTCGCTCGACGCCGTCGCCCGCACGAACCAGATGCGCCACCAGGTCGGCATGGCACTGGCCGAGCTGTTCGAGCGGGCCGACATCCTCCTGCTGCCCACCTCTCCCGTGCCGGCGTTCGGTGTCGAAGGCCCGATCCCCACCGTGGTCGCCGGGCGCGACATCGGACCGGCCGCTCCCGCGCTGTTCACCGCTCCGTTCAACCTCTCCGGGCACCCGGTCGTGTCCGTGCCGGCCGGGTTCGTCGACGGGGTGCCGGTCGGGATGCAGATCGTCGCCCGCCGCCACGAGGACGCGCTCGCGCTGCAGCTGGCGGTTGCCTACGAGCGCATCCGCCCCTGGCCGAAGCTGGCGTCAGAGTTCCGGGTGGACGTGTGACCAGGGGCGCGCCGCCTCGAGCTGGGCGCTGACCCTGATCACGGTCGCCTCGTCCCAGGGGCGACCGACGAGCTGCACGCCGATCGGCAGCCCCTCGCCGTCGAACCCGGCGGGCACCGACGCGGCAGGTTGCCCGGTGGTGTTCCACATGCTGGTGAACGGGGTCAGGCCGAAGACGAAGCGGATCCGCGTCAGGTCGAAGTCCTTCAGCGCCCCGATCGGCGGCGGCGGCTGGCCGACCGTCGGCGTGAGCAGGAGGTCGAAGTCGTCGAAGAAGGCGACGACGTCACGGGCCCTGGTCTGCAGGCCGTTCAGGGAGCGGACGTAGTCCGCGGCCGACACACCCTTGCCCATCTCGAGCAGCATCCGGTTCCACGGGTCGAACGTGTCCGGGTCGGGCAAATCGGGGGCGCGGGCGGCGAAGTTCCCGGCGAAGATCATTGCCGCCTGGTTGAGCAGCACCTCGTCGAACGCCGGGGGCGCGGCCTCGACGAGCTCGTGGCCGAGGCCGATGAGCAACTCGGCGGTGGCAACGACGGCCTCGCAGTACGCGGGCGCGACGTCGGCCGCGTCGAGACCAGGGTGGGGATGGAACGCGATCCGCAACGGCCCCTGCTCCGCGCCGGCCTCGGCGGCGAACGGGCGCGACGGCGGCGGGGCAACGTGCGCGTCGCCCGTGACGTAGCCGGCCATCACGTCGAGCAGCGCCGCCGCGTCCGCGACGGTGCGCGCGATCGGGCCGTTGATGGCGAAGAACGAGTCGGGGGCCGGTGCGAACGAGACCCGGCTGCGCGACGGCTTCAAGCCGTACACGCCGCACCACGCCGCCGGGTTGCGGATCGACCCGCCCCCATCGGATCCCTGGGAGATCGGGCACAGCGCGGCGGCGACGGCCGACGCCGCGCCGCCGGACGACCCGCCGCACGTCCGGCTCGGGTCCCACGGGTTGCGCCCCGGAGGGTATGCCGGCGGCTCGCTGACGTTGAGCGGGCCGAACTCGGGCGTGACCGTCTTGCCGAGGATGACGAACCCGGCCCGGCGGAGGCGCGCCACGACCTCGTCGTCGCGATCGGGAACGCGATCGGACCACCGCGCCGTCCCGTGCGTCGTACGGATGCCCGCCGTGTCGTTGAGGTCCTTGATCGAGATCGGCACACCATGGAAGGGAGGCGGATCGGCACCGCCGGCCAGGGCGTCCTGCGCGCCGCGGGCTGTCTCCAGTGCCTGCTCGCCGGCGACGGTGAGATAGGCGCCGAGGCGCGGGTCGATGCGTTCGATGCGTCGCAGGTACAGCTCGGTCAGCTCGACGGGCGTGACCTCCTTGCGTCGGACGAGCTCGGCCTGCTCCACGGCGGGGACGAACGCGAGATCCTCCGTGACCATGGCGCCCTCCTGCACCTCGTCCGCGGGACACTAGCGGCCGTGCGCGCCGGTACTCCGGAAGCGCTTGACAATGTGTGAACCGTGCCTAGCATTCGAGGCGGACCGACACGAGGCGGTGCCCTGGGGGAGATGCACATGTTCCGACGTCCTGCACCGATCTCGCTCGCGCTCGTCACCGCGCTCTCGCTCGCGCTCGTCGCCTGCGGCGACGACGACGACGGCGGCGAAGCGGCGGACACCACCACCGCGGCGACGTCCGGCACGACGGCTGCGCCGGACACCACCGCGAGCGCAGAGACGACGGCTGCGCCGGACACCACCGCCGCACCGGAGACGACCGCCGTCGAACTGACCGGCGACCCGGTCAAGATCATGGTGCTGTACGAGGGCTCCGGCGCCGTTGCCACGCCGGAGGTGCCCGAGGGCGCGATCGCCGCCGCGGAGGCGCTCAACGCGGCCGGCGGCATCGACGGCTCGCCGGTCGAGATCCTCCAGTGCGACCTGGCGAACGACCCGAACCAGGCTCGGGCCTGCGGCGAGCAGGCCGTGAGCGAGGGCGTCGTCGCCGCCGTCGGGCCGGTCAGCGCCAACGCCGGCGAGTACTTCCCGGTGCTCGAGGCGGCGCAGATCCCGGTGGTCGGCAACGTCCCGGCCGCTGCCGCCGACTTCACCTCGGCCGCGTCCTACCCGCTGTACGGCGGCATCGTCAGCGCCTCCGCGGGGCTGGCCGACGTGCTGGTCTCCCAGGGCGGGGCGACGACGATCAGCCTCGCCCGCATCGAGCTCGCGGCCGCGGCCGCCATCGGCATCTTCGCCAACCAGAGCCTGGCCCGCGGTGGGATGGCGGTGAACAAGGACGTGAGCATCCCGGTCGGCGCGCCTGACATGGCGCCCTACGTCGCCTCCGTCCTCGAAGGGGGCACGAACGGCGTGCTCGTCGGCCTGACCGGTCAGGACGCGACGAACTTCATCGTTCAGCTCCGCCAGACCAACCCGGACATCCCGATCTCGGCGACGACCACCGAGTTCGCCGCAGTGGTCGAGGCGCTCGGCGATCTCTCCGACGGGATCTACGTGACGGGGTTCTTCCACAACGAGACGACGAACCCGGAAGCGTGGGAGACATACGTCGCGGCGATGGAGGCTGCCGGGTTCGACGAGCTGAGCGGGTTCCGGACGAACTCGTACTCGGCGGTGCAGGTCGTCGCCGAGGTCCTCGCCGGCCTTCCGGAGCGGACCGCGGCCGCGCTGTACGGCGCGCTGCCGACCGTGCAGGGAGTCGAGGTCGACCTCCTCCCGCCGGTGCAGTTCACGGAGCCGAAGGTCGAGCTGACGCCGCGCGTGTTCAACGTCTGCGGGCTGTACCAGCAGCTCGAGGGCGGTGAGTTCACGACCCTGAGCGACGGATTCATCGACATGTTCACCGGAGAGCCTTGCTGAACGCTCACTGGTGCACCATCCAGCGTTGACCACAGGTTTCCGATGGTGCGGTTCGGGAAGCACCAGTGCGCCGTCCGCCGCTGCGCGGCGGACCACGAACCGTGACATGGAGCTCGCTCCGCTCGCTCACTCGCCGCTGACGCTGCCGGCGTGAACCAACATCGCGGGCGGTGACGGCATGGGAGTGATCCGGTTCGCGCTCCTCGGTGTCGGCGCCGGGGCGGTGTACGCCCTGATGGCGCTCGGCCTCGTCCTCGTCTACCGCGGTTCCGGCGTCCTCAACTTCGCCCAGGGCGCGATGGGCATGATCGGCGCGTTCGCGTTCTACCTCTGGCGCGACGGCGGCATGCCGACTCCGCTCGCGTGGCTGCTCGCCGTGGCGCTCGGCGTCGCGCTCGGTGTCGCCACGCAGGTGCTGCTGATGCGGCCCCTGCGCCGCGCGCCCGCACTGTCGCGGCTGATCGCCACCCTCGCGCTGCTCACCGTGCTGCTCGCGCTGGGGCTCGAACTGTGGGGGGACACGCCGCGCATCGTCGCCAAGCTGCTGCCGACCGGCACGGTCGACGTGCTGCCCGACGTCGAGATCGGCGAGGACCGGCTGATCCTCCTCGGCGTCGCAGTCGCGCTGACCGTGCTCCTGTCGGTGCTCTCCCGCAGGACCCGCTTCGGCCTGGCCACGACGGCCGTCGCGGAGAACCCGCGCCTGCCGGCGATGCTCGGCATCTCTCCGGACCTGGTCGCGGGCGCGAACTGGGGGCTCGGCGCAGGACTGGCCGTGGTCGCCGCGATCCTCATCGTCAACGTCAGCGGCCTGAACGTCGTCAACCTCACCCTGCTCGTCGTGCCCGGCCTTGCCGCGGCGCTCGTCGGCGGGTTCCGCTCGTACCCCCTCACGCTCGCCGGTGGTGTGCTGATCGGCGTGCTCGAGTCCGAGGTGGCGTTCCTCCAGACGAAGGTCGACGATCCCGCCGCGCTGCAGGGGTGGGGACGGGCGGTCCCGTTCCTCGTCATCATCGGCGTGCTGATGGTGCGCGGCCGGGCGCTCCCGCTGCGCAGCGAGGCGGCGGAGCGCCCGCCCCAGGTCGGCACCGGCCGCGTCCGCGGTCGTCTGGTCATCGCGCTCGTGGCGATCGGGATCGCGCTCGTCGCGTTCGGACTGCCGACGAACGGTGTGGAGGCGGCGACGACGACCGCCACAACGGCGATCATCGTGCTCTCGCTCGTCCTCGTCACCGGCTACGCCGGGCAGCTGTCCCTGGCGCAGTTCGCCTTGGCCGGCGCCGGCGCGTGGATCGCGGCGCGACTCGTCGTGAATTACGACCTCCCGTTCGAGCTGGCGGCGCTCGTCGGCGTGGCCGGGACCATCCCGGTCGGCCTCGTCGTCGGGTTGCCCGCGCTGCGGGCGCGCGGCGTGAACCTCGCCGTGGCGACGCTCGGGCTGTCGCTCGTCCTCGAGAGCCTGATCCTGAACAACCCGCAACGGACGGGCGGCATCACCGGCACGCAGATCGGCGCGGTCGACCTGTTCGGGGTCGACTTCGACACGACCCGCCATCCGGAGCGGTACGCCGTGCTCGCGCTGTCGTGCTTCGTCGTTCTCGGCCTGATGGTGGCCAACATCCGCCGCGGCCGGGTCGGCCGGCGCCTGGTCGCAGTCCGGACGAACGAGCGGGCGGCTGCCGCCCTCGGCATCAGCGTCGTCGGCGCCAAGCTGTACGCGTTCGCCGTCGCCGCCGCGATCGCAGCGGTCGGGGGCGTGCTCATCGCGTTCCGCCGCCCGACGGTCGTCTTCTACCCGACGTTCTCCGTCTTCGAGTCGATCCTCGTCGTGCTGTACGCCGTGATCGGCGGCATCGGCTTCGTTCTCGGCGCGTTGCTCGGTGCCGCGCTCGCGCCGGGCGCGCTCGTCCCGACGGCGTTCGGGGACCTGCTCGACAACGACCGCGTCGTGCAGCTGCTGCTCGGCGTCGTCGTCATCGCGATCCTGCTGTGGCTGCCGAACGGCCTCGCGAGCGTCGATCCGCGCCGGTTGCCGGTGCTCGGAGCGCTGCTGCGGCGCGCGCCCGGCGTCGCCGTGGCCGGCGCACGGATCCGTCCGGAGATCGCGCCGCGCACGTTGGAGGCGCGTGACGTGCGCGTCCGCTTCGGTGTCGTCGACGCGCTCGCCGGGGTCTCGCTGCGCGTCGCTCCCGGCGAGGTCGTCGGCCTGATCGGCCCCAACGGGGCGGGCAAGACGACGTTGATCGACGCGCTCACCGGCTTCGCCCGCCTGCAGCACGGCGCGGTTCTCCTCGACGACGCCGACGTGACGCGCTGGTCGCCGCGGCGCCGGGCCGCCGCCGGGGTCGGGCGCACGTTCCAGACCCTGGAGCTGTTCGATGGCATGACGGTGCGCGAGAACCTGCGGACCGCAGGTGACCGGCGGGACGCGCTCGCGTACGTGACGGACCTCGTGCGTCCGGGCGCGGCGCCGTTGAGCGCGGCTGCGGAGGCCGTGGTGCGCGAATTCGGCCTGGACGACGACCTCGACCGGCGCCCGGAGGAGCTCCCCTTCGGCCGGCGCCGCCTCGTCGCGCTGGCGCGCGCCGTCGCCGCCGAGCCGTCAGTCCTCCTGCTGGACGAACCGGCAGCCGGCCTGGGCGACCAGGACACGGCCGAGCTGGGGCGGCTCGTGCGCCGCCTCGCCGACGACTGGGGCCTGGCCGTGCTGCTCGTGGAGCACGACGTGTCGCTCGTGCTCGACGTGTGCGACCGCGTCGCCGTACTCGAGTTCGGGCGCGTGATCGCAGAGGACGCGCCGGCTGCCGTCGCCGGCGACCCCGTGGTCGTCACGGCCTACCTCGGGGAACCGGACGAACCCGCGGCGATCCCGCTCGGCAGTGCGAAGAGCGTCCCGTCCGGCCCCCCGCTGCTTGCAGCCCGCGGCCTCGCCGCCGGCTACCGCGGGGTGCCCGCCGTGCAGGGCGTCGACCTCGAGGTCCACCGGGGCGAGGTCCTCGCCTTGCTCGGCGCGAACGGCGCCGGGAAGACCACGACGCTGCTCGCCCTCGCGGGCGACCTGCGCCCGCTCGCCGGGGAGGTGCGCTGGAGCGGGCGACGGATCGAGCTGCCGCTGCACCGCCGGGCGGCGACCGGCACGGCGCTCGTTCCCGAGGAGCGCTCGGCGGTGCGCGCGCTGACGGTCGGCGAGAACCTGCACCTCGGCGGCGTGGAGGTGGACCGGGCGATCGCGCTCTTCCCCGAGCTCGAACCACTGCTCGGCCGACCGGCGGGGCTCGTCTCCGGAGGCGAGCAGCAGATGGTCACCCTCGCCCGGGCCCTCGGTCGGGATCCGGAGCTGCTGCTCGCCGACGAGGTCTCGCTCGGACTCGCCCCGCGCGTCGTCGACCGCCTGCTGCACACGCTGCGCGCCGCCGCCGACAACGGTGCGGCGGTCGTCCTCGTCGAGCAGCAGGCGCGGCGGGCGATCGAGATCGCCGACCACGTGATCGTGCTCCGCCGTGGCCGCGTGGAGCTCGCTGGGCCGGCGGCCGAGCTGCGGGACGAGTTCGAGCGCATCGAACGGGCCTATCTCTCCGGGGTGGGCGAGTGAGGGTCGTCCGCGTCGCCGGCGAGGCGCGCGACCGCGGCCGAGCACACGGCGAGGAGCTGCGCGCCGACATCGCGAACGGACTGGACCGCTGGCGGGCGCACCTCGCCGCGGCCGCCGGCGCGGACGTGGACGTTTTCCTCGCCGAGCTGCTCGCCGCCACCCGCTTCGACGAGGCGATCCAGCGGTGGACGCCAGAGCTGGCGGCGGAGGTGGCGGGCATCGCCGAGGGCGCCGCCGCCGACCCGGCGGAGATTCGTGCGTACCAGCTGATGGACGAGCAGTGGTGGTTCGCGGAGCAGCGGCGGGGCGCCCCGTCCGGGAGAGCGCCGGTCGAGCAGTGTTCGAGCCTCGCCGTCCACGAGCCCGGACAGGCGCCGATCGTCGCCCAGAACATGGACCTGCCCACCGCGTACGACGGCACTCAGGTGCTGCTGCACGTCGTCGACGAGCGGCGCGAGCACGAGTCGTTCGTGTTCAGCGCTGCGGGACTGATCGGCTTCGACGGCCTCAACCGGGATGGCGTCGCCGTGTGCTGCAACTCGCTGCCGACGTTGCCGGTCAGCCCCGACGGGCTCCCGGTGGCGTACGTCGTGCGGGGCGCGCTGGCGCGCCGCTCGCTGGCGGACGCCGCAGCGTTCCTGCGTGCCATCCGCCACGCGACGGGCCAGAACTACGTCGTCGGCGACGGCAGCGGGTTCCTCGACCTGGAGTGCTGGCAGGACGACGTCGTCGAGTGGTCGATGTCAGCGCGTTGCGTGTTGCACACGAATCATCCGCTTGCGGTAGAGGGTCACATCGGTGAGGCGCCCGCCGGCTCGACGACGCACGACCGGTACGGCGTGCTCCACGCCCGACTGGCCGGCGACCACGAAGCGGCGGGAGTCGCTGACGTCCAGGCGCTCCTCTCCACGGCGCCGGTCTCCGTGCCGCGCCGCGCGGACGTGCCGTGGATGACCGTCGGCTCGCTCGTCATGGAGCTCGGCACCCAGCCGGTCCTCCACCTGGCCCCCGGCCCGCCGGCGTCGACGCCCTACACCACGTACCGCTTCGTTCAGCCGGCGGTGAAGTAGTCGACCGCACTCGCTGCCGGGCCGACGCCTCCGCGGACCGCACCCGGACCGACGGCGTGGAGGAACGCCGCGCCCGGGATGCGCAGCACCTCGGCCTCGCTCGTGGCGAGGACGGAGGCCGTGCGCGGGACGCCCTGCAGGAGGCCGATCTCCCCGAAGCCGTCGCCCGGGCCGAGCGCGTTGACCATGCTCGTCACCCCCGCGGCGTCCGTCTTCCACACCTCGAACCGGCCGCGGACGATGGCGAAGAAGTCGTCCGGGTGGTCGCCCTGGGCGACAGCGGTGACACCCGCGGCGACGGTGTCGCGGCTGCTCGTCCGCGCCAGGGCCTCGATGCTCGTGCGGCTCGCGGCCCGCAGCATCGGCAGCGCGCCGAGCAGCTCGATCGCCGGCTGCAGCGCGGTGAGGTCGGCGAGCTCGGGTGGGGCACGGCGGAGCAGCCGCGGGAGCGTCGCCACGGCGGTGATCGGGACCACCGAGCCGACGACGACGAGCGCAGCCCGGATACCGGCGACGGAGACGATCAACGCGGAGATCGTCGAACCGAGGATCACGGCCGCGACGAGCAGCGCCTCGAGGATGCCGAACACCCTGGCCAGCTGATCGGCGGGCACGATGCGCTGCATCGTGGCCAGGATGAGCACGTCGGCGATCACGCTGCCGAGCCCGGCGCAGGCGACGAGCACCAAGGCCACGGCGGGCGTCTCGACCGCGGCGAGGAGCGCGAGTGGCAACCCGCCGGCGAGCACTCCGGCGCCGAGCAGCGCGGTCGTCCGCTGCGCAGCGGCGGCGCGGTTCGCCACCGCGACCGCGGCGAACGAGCCGACGCCGAGCGCGGCCGTGAGCGCGCCGTAGCCGCCGCGGCCCATGTCGAGCAGATCGGTCGCTGCGACGAGGAGCAGCACTTCTGCGGCGCCGTAGACGAAGTAGGCGACGAGGACCAGTGCCAGCGGCACGACGATGTTCGAGGAGCTGCGGATCGTGCGCACTCCGGTGCGCAACGCCTGGAGGAAGCGCTCCGGTTGGTCGTGGTCGATCACCAGCTCGGTCAACGGCCGGCGCAGCGCGGCCAGTCCGCAGGCAACGGCGACGCCGGCCACGGTCGCGGACGCGACAGCAGCGGGCACGTATCCGCGGGCTCCGAGCAGCAGCCCGGCGAGGCCGGGCCCGATGGACCAGGCGACCGTGTCCGCCGTCGTCAGCAGAGCGTTCGCCGGGGCGAGGTCCTCGGTGGGGACCGTCCGCGGCACGAGCGCCGCCGTCGATGGGTAGGCCAGCGTCCAGAACAAGGCACCCACGAAGCCGAGCCCGGCGACCAGCGGGAGCGCGCCGTGCTCGGCGGTCGGGACGAGCGCGAGGCCGACGCCCACCTGCCCGGCGACCGCGATGCAGAGCATCCGCCGCGGGTCGGTGCGATCGACGATGACGCCGGCGATCGGGGACAGCAGCAGGAACGGGAGGACGCCGGACACGGCGCTGATCCCCGCCCAGGCCGACGAGCCCGTGCGCTCGTAGAGGCTGATGGCGACGACGACTCCGTTCGCCCCGATGCTCGCCACGCCGATGCCGTAGGCGGCGAGCACGAGCCGGTAGCTGCGCTGGCGGAGCGCCGCACGGAACGTTCCCGAACGCCGCGCCGTATCGTCCTCCGTCGCGCGCAACCGGCCGATGGTACGCCGCCGCGCCCGACCTCATGTGCGAGGCGCGGGCGCCGTCACGAGCGGCGCGGTACGGCGATGCCGGTCTCGTAGGCGATCATCACCAGCTGCGCGCGATCGCGGGCGTGCAGCTTGGTCAGCAGGCGGCTGACGTGTGTCTTGGCGGTGGCCGGGCTCATGAACAGCTCCGCCGCCAACTCGCTGTTCGACAATCCGCGGGCGACCATCCCGAGCACCTCGAGCTCACGATCGGTCAGCTCGGCGATCGGCTTGCGCGACGCCTCGCTCGGCTCGGGACGGTGCGCGAACTCCTCGATCAGCCGGCGGGTGATCGCCGGGGCGATCAGCGCATCCCCGGCGCCGACGACGCGGATCGCCGCGAGGAGATCCTCCGGCAACGTGTCCTTCAGGAGGAACCCGCTCGCGCCGGCCCGCAGCGCGTCGTACACGTACTCGTCGAGGTCGAACGTCGTGAGGATCACGACGCGTGACGCGGCGGTGGCCCGGTCGCCGGTGATCCGCCTCGTCGCCTCGAGGCCGTCCATCACCGGCATCCGGATGTCCATCAGCACCACGTCGGGTGTGGTCGTCCGCACGACCTCCACGGCCTCGGCGCCGTCGCTCGCTTGGCCGACGACCTCGAGGTCGGGCGCCGAATCGACGATCACCGAAAAGCCGGTGCGCACCAGCGCCTGGTCGTCGGCGATGACGACGCGCGTCACGACGGCTCCCCGTACGGGAGGTGGGCGAGCACGCGGTAACCGCCGCCCGCCACCGGGCCGGCGTGCAGTGTGCCGCCCCACACCGCGACGCGCTCGCGCATCCCGGCGAGCCCGTGGCCGCCGCCGTTGTCTCGCGCGGTCGCGCCCGCGCCGCGCCCGTCGTCCGAGACCTCGACGACGATCTCTCCCGGGGCGTAGCGCACGTGGACCGCCGCGGTCGCCGCTCCGGCATGTTTGATCACGTTCGTCAGGCCTTCCTGGACGACGCGGTACGCAGAGAGGTCCACGCCGAGCGGCACACCGGCCGGCTGCCCGTCGACCTGCAGCTCGACCGGCACGCCCGCCGAGCGGACCTGCTCCACCAGCGCCGGCAGGTCGCCGAGCCCTGGCGCGGGGACGTGGGCCCGCTGGCCGTCGTCACCGCGCAGGACGCCGAGCAGGTGGCGCATCTCGTGCAACGTGGCGCGCGACGTCCGCGAGATGGACTCCAGCGCCTGCTTCGCCTCCGCCGGTTGACGGTCGATCACGTGCGCGCCCATGCCGGCCTGGACGGCGATGACCGACATCGAGTGGGCGACGACGTCGTGCAGGTCCTGCGCGATGCGCAGGCGTTCCTCCGCCACCGAGCGCGCCGCCTGCTGGCGGTGGGCCTCGGCGCGCTCCTCCGCTTCTGCCAGCCGAGCGGCGGCTGCGGCGGCCCGGGAGCGCATCGCCAGGCCGGCGAGCCACGTCGCGATGAACAGCGCGAGGTTGAGACTCAGGCCGGCCGCTCCGAAGTCGGGCGGATCGGACGCCCAGATCACGAGCAGCGCTACCACGACGATCGCCAGGCCGATCTGGGCGCGGCGCAACGATGCGTACGCAGCGACGCCGTAGGTCAGGAAGAGCACGGCGATCGGGAGCGGATCAACGGGGTACTCGCGCAAGCAGATCAAGGTGACGGCGGCGGTGGACACGACGAGCGCAGGCAGTGGGGCGCGCCGGCGCCACACGAGGGGGACGGTGGTCGCCACGGCGAGAGCGACGGCGAGGATGTCCGGGTCGCGGTACGCCGGATCGTCCTCGGCGGTGAGCAGGGCGCCGACCCCGATGAACACCGCTCCGGCGGCGATCGCCAGATCGAGCAGACTCACGCCCCGGCGCGTGAGACGACCGGCGATCGTCCGCGACGTCACGCCTGGACGGTAGCGAGCATCTCCGGCGGGCGCATCGGCCCGCAGGCCGACGTCCGCGTACATCCGCAGGCTTACGTCCGGAGGTGCACCGAGGAACCGTCGCTGGGCCGACGATCGTCGTCCCCCCGAGGCGCACGCTGCAGAGCATGACGATGCTCACCGATCCCCTGGCCACGCGCTTGCCCGCCCCGACCGTGACCGCCGCGCCAGCTGCCCGCGCGGTCGACGCGGTGAAGATCTACGGCCGGGGCGACAGCGCGGTCCACGCCCTCGACGGCATCACCGTCGACTTCGGCCGCGGCCGGTTCACCGCGATCATGGGCCCTTCGGGCTCCGGGAAGTCCACGTTGCTCCACGCCGTCGCCGGTCTCGACCAGCTGACCAGCGGGCGGGTGTTCGTCGGGGACACCGATCTGACCACCCTCTCCGACAAGCACCTGACGCGCCTGCGGAGGGACCGCATCGGATTCGTCTTCCAGGCGTTCAACCTCGTCCCCACGCTGACCGCGCGGGAGAACATCACCCTGCCGATGGCGCTCGCCGGGCGCAAACCGGACAAGGCCTGGCTCCGGCAGGTGATCGACACCGTCGGGCTCGGCACCCGGTTGAACCACCGCCCGAGCGAGCTCTCCGGTGGCCAGCAGCAGCGTGTCGCCGTCGCCCGCGCACTCGCCGGGCGGCCGGCGATCGTGTTCGCCGACGAGCCGACCGGCAACCTCGACAGCCGTACCGGGGCCGAGATCCTGTCGTTCCTGCGGATGGCGGTGCGCGAGCTCGGCCAGACCGTCGTCATGGTCACCCACGATCCGGTCGCGGCGAGCTACTCCGACCGGGTCGTCCTGCTTGCCGACGGCCGGATCGTGGACGAGATCCACGCTCCGTCCGCGGAGTCGGTTCTCGATCACATGAAGCACCTCGGGAGGTAGCGGCGATGTTCCGTCTCACGCTGAAGGGCCTGTGGGCCCACAAGCTGCGCTTCGCGCTCACCGGGCTCGCCGTCGTGCTCGGCGTGGCGTTCATGGCCGGTACGAGAGTGCTCACCGACACGATGTCGCGCACGTTCGACGGCTTGTTCACGACCGCCAACGACGGCATCGACGTCGTCGTGCAACAGCCGGTGGCTGTCGACGGTGAGTTCACCGAGGCGCGCGAACGCGTCCCGGCGGCCGTCGTCGACGACATCCGCGGCGTGTCCGGCGTGTCCGCGGCCGCCGGATCGGTGCAGGGCTTCTCCCAGCTCGTGCTGGCGGATGGAGAGGTGGGCGCCGTCGAGGGCTTCGGCGCCACGATCGGCACGAACTGGCTGCCCGAGGGATTGAGCCCGTTGCAGCTCGCCTCCGGCCGTGCCCCGATTGGCACGAGAGAGGTCGTCGTGGACGCCGCGACAGCAGCCGACCAGGGCTGGGTCATCGGTGACACGGTCACAGTGCTCGGCAAGAGCGGACCCCGCGACTTCTCCCTCGTCGGCACAGCCAGGTACGGCGACGTCGACGGTCTTCCAGGAGCGAGCCTGGTGGCGGTCGAGGACGCAACCGCGCAGGAGATGTTCGGCGAGCCAGGCGCGTACGACAGCGTCGTCGTCACCGCTGCGCCGGGCATCGCCAGCGACACGCTGGCGGAGCGGATCGGCACGTCACTCCACGGCGGTGGCTACGAGGTGCTCACCGGCGCGCAGGACACCGCCGACAAGCAGGCGCAGATGAAGGAAGACCTGCAGTTCTTCAACGCGTTCCTGATGACGTTCGCCTACATCGCACTGTTCGTCGGGATGTTCATCATCTACAACACCTTCTCCATCGTCCTCGCCCAGCGGGCGAAGGACCTGGCCATGCTGCGGGCGATCGGCGCCAGCCGGCGCCAGGTGCTCCGCTCGGTGATCGGTGAGGCGATCGGTGTCGGCGTCGTCGCCGCGGCCGTCGGCCTCGGGCTGGGCGTCGCCATGTCGTTCGCGCTGAAGGCACTGCTCGGCGGGGTCGGCCTCGACATCCCCGGCGGCGGCATGGTCGTCTCGACCGCGACGATCGTCACCTCGCTCGTCGTCGGTCTCGCCGTGACGCTCGTCTCGGCGATCGCGCCCGCGTGGCGGGCGAGCCGCGTCGCGCCGATGGCGGCGTTGCGCGACTCGGCCGTGGAGCGGACGACGACGTCCGTGCGGCGGGTGCTCGTCGGGGTCGGCCTGACGGCAGCAGGCGGCGTCACGTTCGCTGCCGGCACCGTGGCCAGTGGCACCGAGGCGGTGCAACTGCTCGGCCTCGGCGCGCTGACCGCGATCCTCGGGCTGTTCGTGCTCGGTCCGGTCGTCGCCCGTCCCGTGATCCGCATCCTCGGATTCCCTGCGCGCCGCATCTCCGGCACGGCCGGGCGCCTGGCACGGGAGAACGCCCGCCGCAACCCGAAGCGCACCGCCGCCACGGCGTCGGCGTTGATGGTCGGCGTCGGTCTGGTCGGGTTCATCACGATCCTCGCCAGCTCGACGAAGGCGTCGATCGCCGACGCGGTGGACCGCTCGTTCCGCGGCGACTTCGTCGTCGACTCCGGCGCCTGGGAGGAAGGCGGCTTCAGCCCGGCGCTGGCGGAGGAGCTGCGGGCGCTGCCCGAGGTGGCCTCGGTCGCACCGTTGCGGTCGACCCCGGTCGGCGTCGACGGCGGCTCGACGACCCTCCTCGCGCTCGACACGACCGCCATCGACCGGCACTTCGACCTCGACGTGTCGTCCGGCGCGATCACCGATGTCCACGACGGCGGCATCGCCGTCCGCCGCGACGAGGCCGAGGACCTCGGACTGGCAGTCGGGGACACGGTGACGATGACGTTCGCCCGCACCGGCGACGTCGACCTGACGGTCGACGCGATCTTCGACGAGCGCCTCGTCGACAGCGACTGGATCGTGGACCTCGGCACGTTCGAGACGAACGTCACCGATCAGTACGACCGGTGGGTGTTCGTCGACACCGTCGACACCGTCGACGCGGCGACTGCGAATGCCGCGCTCGAGGCGGCTCTGGGCGCATGGCCGAACGCCGAGCTGCAGGACCAGGCCTCGTTCAAGGAGAGCATCACGGCCGAGATCGACCAGCTGCTCAACCTGATCTACGGATTGCTGGCACTGGCGGTCGTGATCGCCCTGATCGGCATCGCCAACACGCTGGCGCTGTCCGTCCACGAGCGCCGGCGCGAGCTGGGCCTGCTCCGGGCGATCGGCATGAGCCGCCGCCAGGTCCGCACGTCCGTGCGGTGGGAGGCCGTGATGATCTCCCTGCTCGGCACCGTGCTCGGCGGCATCGTGGCAGTCCTCGGGGCGTGGGGCATCGTGCACGCCCTGCAGGAGGAGGGCATCGGGACGATGATCGTTCCCGCCGCCCCGCTGGTGACGATCGGGGTCCTCGCCGGCATGGCCGGTGTCGTGGCGGCGACCGGGCCCGCCCGCCGGGCAGCGCGAGCGGACGTGTTGCAGGCGATCGCCGCGGAGTAGCGCCACGCCATGGCGGGGGCCGGACCTTCACGGGCCGGCCCCCGCTGTGGCGCGCTCGTTCAGCTCTGCTGGGCGGCCAGGCGGCGCTCCATCTCCTCCTCGGAGACGTCCTCGACATGGGTGGCGATCGACCAGTCGTTGCCCGCCGGGTCGACCACCATCGCCCGGCGATCGCCGTAGAACTGCAGCTCCGGCTCGGCCTTCGACGTGCCGCCGGCGGCGAGCGCCGCCTGGTACACGGCGTCCACGTCCGCGACGTAGAGGTGCAGCGAGGCCCGGGTCGGCGGCCACTCGCCGCCGGCGTCCCCGACCATGATCATCGAGTCGCCGAGCTGCAGCTCGGCATGGCCGACGGACCCGTCCGGCATCGACATCCGGTTCAGCTCCCGGGCGCCGAAGCCCTGGACGAGGAAGTCGATCAGCTTCCCGGCGCCCTCGGCGATGAGGTACGGGATCACGGTGTTGTAGCCCGTGGGGATCGGTTGGACGGCCATCGGGTGCTCCTCTCGACGCTTGGCACGCGTGTTCGTGCCTCGCGTTCCATCATCGAACGCGACGCCCATCCTCCGACAGAGGTGGGACGTGGTTCCGTCTGCGACGCTTCGGACGTGGGGTTCACGCGGGCCGACCTGGAGCGCTTCCGCGGGCGCCCGGTCGACGACCTGATCGGACCGGCGCCGCGGCTGTTGTTCGTCGGCATCAACCCGAGCCTGTGGACCGCGGCGGTGAACGCCCACTTCGCCCGCCCCGGCAACCGGTTCTGGCCGGCGCTCCACCGTGCCGGGATCGTCGAGCGCCCGATCGATGCCTCCGCTGGCCTGTCCGTGGACGACGTCGTCCATCTGCAGGTCCGCGGGGTGGCGATCACGAACCTCGTCAACTCCGCCACGGCCCGGGCGGACGAGCTCAGCGTGGACCAGCTGCGCGCCGGCGCCGACCGGTTGCGGGCGACGGTCCGCCGCGTCCGGCCACGTGTCGTCGCCGTGCTCGGGCTCACCGCCTACCGCGCCGCGTTCGGCGTGCGCGGCGGGACCCCTGGCCGCCAGCCGGAGCAGCTGGAGGACGCCGAGCTCTGGGTGTTGCCGAATCCGAGCGGGTTGAACGCCCACGAGACGCTCGACTCGCTCGCCGCCGCGTACGCCAGCGCGGCCCGCGCCGCAGGGATCAGCCTTCGATCGATTCCGCGGCGCGGCGATCGGTGAGCCGTTCCACCGGCGACTGGCCGGAGTCCTCCGGGTCGAACGTCCAGTCCGGCTGCTTGCCGGCGAAGCGGGCGTCGACGATCGCCGCGCCGTCCTCGATGTCGAGCAGCTCGGCGATGAGCATCGGCGCCAGCGACGGTTCGACGCGCGCGACGCCGTCCGGTGCTCCGTGCCGGACGCGGAGCAGCTGCGGATCGAGCCGGAGGAGGCTGCCCACGACGACCTGCTGCTGTGTCGCCAGCGCGCAGCGGGCGCCGTCGGTGATCGTCCGCAGCCGGTCCGTGACGAGTTGCGCCGCGGATCCCGTGGCGCGGCCGGCGCACAGGTCGGCGAGCGCACCGGCGATCGCCAGCCCGTCCTGCTTGCACGGCGTGCACTGCCCGCAGGACTCGATCGCCAGGAACCGGGCCACGCCCGCGGCGACGGTCGTCAGGTCGACCGTGTCGTCGAGCACGATGAAGCCCGCCGAGCCGAGGCCGCTGCCGGCGGCCGCCATCGCCTCGTAGGACAGCTCTACGTCGAGTTGGTCAGCGTGCAGCACGGCGCCCGAGACGCCGAGCAGGATCGCACCGACGGAGCGACCATCGGCCAGCCCGCCGCCGACAGCCATGATCACCTCGCGCAGCGGCGTGCCCAGAGCGACCTCGCCGACACCCGCCCGGACCGTGGCACCGGACACCGTGCACACCACCGTTCCCGGCGACTCCGGCGTGCCGAGGCTGCGGAACCAGTCGGCCCCGTTGGCCACGATCCCGGGCACGTTCGCCAGCGTCTCCACGTTGTTCACCAGCGCCGGTGGGGCATCGGTCGTGCCGGCCATCTCGACGGGTGCGGCCAGCCCGCTCTCCGAGTCGACGTCGTCGTCTGTGGCGACGACCTCGACCGCGCCCCGCCGCCACGGCGGCGCGATACGGGGGAACGGCGGGCGGCCGGCGACCGCCTCGAGCAGCCCGGTCTCCTCGCCGTAGAGGTACTCGTCCGGGCCGGCGAAGACCGACACGGTCAGATCACCGAACCAGCCGGCGCGTTCCATCTCCGCGGCCGCGGCCTCCAGGCGCTGCCGCTCTGTGGTGAACGACTCCTTCACCGCGATGACGGCGCTGTTCGCGCCGACGGCGCGCGCCGCGATCAGCGCGCCTTCGACGACCCGGTGCGGAGCGGCGCGCAGGATCGCGCGGTCCTTGAACGTGCCGGGCTCGCCCTCCGCGCCGTTGACGACGACGGTCGTGGACAGCACCGGCGAGGCCATCGCCGCGACGGTGCGCCACTTGCGGCCGGTCGGGAACCCGGCCCCGCCGCGGCCGCGCAGCCCTGACGCCTCGACGAGGGAGATCAGCTCCGCGGACGTCATCTGCGCCGCCGCGCCGAGACCGAGTCCACCGCCTTCGTCCTCGTATCGCCGGAGATCAGGGATCGGCGCCTGGGGCAGGACGCGCTGGACAAGCGTCATGCCCCCGTTGTTCCCCGCGACGGCGGGCGTCAGCCGTGGCGGTCGGGCTCGGCGGCGAACGAGAGGAGCAGGTCGACGGCGCGCAGGCTCGTCACGGCCGCGGTGCAATCGGCGCACGCACGTAGGTGGTCCTCGACCGCCCGCTGGTCGCCGATCGGGAGCCGGCCGCCCAGGTACCCGGGCAGGTCGACACCGCCGGCCACGTGGTGCCACGCCGCATCCGTCGGTCCATCGTCCGGCCTCTCTGCCGTGGTCATCGTCAGGCGACGAGCCCGACGTCGCCGACCTCGGCCCGCAGCACCCGCAGGGCGCTGAACGTGCGCGTCTTCACCGTGCCGAGCGGCGTCGCCAGGCGCTCGGCGATCTCGGCCTGCGTCAGCCCGCGGAAGTAGGCCAGCTCGATCACCTCGCGGTGCCGAGGGGCCAGCTTGGCGACGGCGGCGCGCACGACCGTCCTCGCCAGTACGGCGTCGAAGGCGTGGCCGGCGCCGCTGTCCAGCAGCGGGTGGTAGGCCAGCTCGGCCTCGTCGACGCGCCGGCTGGCCCTGCGCCAGCGGTCGATGATCACCCGCCGGGCGATCGTGAACACGAACGTCGCCTCCGTCCCCTGCGCCGGGTCGAAGCTCCCGGCGTGCCGCCACACCCGGGACATCGTCTCCTGCACGACGTCGTCGGCGTCGCGAGCGTCCCCGCCGGACAGTTGCGTCGCCAGCCGGCGCACCGGCCGGGCGTATCGGCTCCACAGGGCGTGCATCGCCCCTTCCTCGCTCGCGGCGACCGAGGCCAAGAGGTCCTCGCCGTCCGGGCCGGCACTCGGCGGGGCAGTCGTGGCGGTCAGGTCAGCAGTGGCAGTCGGCATCGTGTGCTCCGTTTGGTCGCGCCATCTCCTTGGCGTGACTTTCGGGGTCACGGGCGTGACCCGAGCATGCGACGATGGTCACGTCGCGGAGGAAGGAGGGTGGTGAGCGAGCCGTCGACGTCCGTCGTGCCGGGCGTCCCGCGCGGTGACCTCCTCGGGCGTGACGCCGAACGCGGCCACCTCCGGGAGCTGGTCCGGCGGTCGGCGCGGGGACCGGGCTGCCTGGTGTTGATCGCCGGCGAGCCCGGGATCGGCAAGTCGAGCTTGGCGGCCGACGCCGTCGCGGTCGCCGCTGCGGAGCAGCTGGCCACCGTGTGGGCGACGTGCTGGCAGGGACCGGGAACACCGGCGTTCTGGCCGTGGCTGCAGGTGCTGCGCCACGTGCGGCGCACCCTCCCGGCGGAGCAGGTGGCCGACGCGTTCCTCCCCGTGCAGGCCGACCTCGGCCCGCTCGGGCGGGAGGTCATGGGCGGCGCCCCGGCCACCGGTGACACCGACCGCTTCCGGGTCTTCGATGCGCTCGCCCAGGGGCTGGGTGTGCTGGCGGGGGAGACGCCACTGTGCATCGTCCTCGACGACCTCCACTGGGCCGACCCGCCGTCGATCGAGCTGCTCGACTTCGCCGCCCAGCAGCTCCATGGGGCGCCCGTGCTGTTCCTCGGCACCTACCGGGACGTCGAGCTCGAGCCGGAGCACCCTCTGCGGATGCTCGTCGGCCGGCCGGCGGCCCACATCGAGCACCTCCAGCTGCGCGGGCTCGACGCCGACGACGTCGAGGCGATGCTCCGCTCGTCCAGCCCGGACGCCCCTGACACCCTGGTCGAGCAGGTCGCCCGTGACTCCGGGGGGAACCCGTTCTTCGTGCGGGAGCTGGTGCGGCTGCTCGCCAGCGGCGACGGGGCGCGCGATGCCGAACTGCCGCACAACGTCCGCCAGGTGGTGCGCGACCGGGTCGCCCGGCTCCCCGCGGCGACCGTCGACGCGCTGGAGATGGCGAGCGTCGTCGGCGTCACGTTCAGCGCGGCGGACCTTGGTGCCCTGTCCGGCGTGGGCGACGTCGAAGCGCTTCACCGGCTCGAGCCGGCGGTCGCGGCGCGCCTCGTGCGCAGTGACGGCCACACGATCCGCTTCGTTCACGCCCTGGTACCGGAGGTCCTGTACGACGACGTGCCCCGGCCGCGCCGCGCCGAGCTGCACGCGCGGCACGCGCGGCGGATCGAGGCATCGGTGGGGGAGCGCCTCGACACGCGGGTCGACGAGCTCGCGTTCCACTGGACACGCGCCGTGCCGGTCGTCGAGCCGTCCCGGGCGGTCGGCGCGTGCGTCCGGGCGGCCGAGCACGCCCTCGAGCAGCTCGCGCACGAGCAGGCGGCGGTGCACTACGCGCGGGCTGTCGAGCTCGACGCGCTCACCGGCGACCATCCGGCCGAGCGGGCGGTGCTCCTCCACCAGCTGGCCCGGGCGCAGAACCTCGCCGGCGCGCCGCGGCTCGCCGTGGCGGCGCGGGACGAGGCGGCGCGCCTCGCCCGGCGCGCCGGCCGCGCCGACCTGCTCGTCGAGATCGGACTCGAGACCGGCGAGCCGTTCGTCGTGCTGACGACCGACCCCGATCTCGTCGCGATCCTCGAGGACGCGCTCGCCGGCCTCCCCCCTGACGACACCACACTGCGGGCACGGGCGATGGCCGGGCTGGGGACGGCGCTGCTGTTCACCGCTGAGGAACGACGCAAGGAGACGTTGTTCCGCGATGCGGTGGCGATGAGCCGCCGCCTCGGCGACCCCTCGACGCTGGCGCGCGTCCTCGCCGAGCAGGTCAGTGCCTCCCGCGCCGAGAACGCGGAACGGCGCCTGGCGGCCGCGACCGAGGTCGTCGCGCTTGCCGAGCAGGTGGGCGATCGGCGGCTCGGGCTCCACGGACGGATCCTGCGCGTCGGCCTGCTGGTCGAGCTGGCCGACGGGCCGGCGCTGCGCGTCGAGCTCGACGCGTTCGAGCGCCTGGCGGCAGTGTCCCGCCTGCCGGTGTTCGCCCGCGTCGTCCCGATGCAGCGCGCCGCGCTCGCCACGCTGGCAGGGGACTGGGCCGAGGCCGAGCGCCTGCTCGACGGTGCCGCGCAGACGTACCAGCGGTCCCGGCAGGCGACCGGTGCAGCCGCGGTGGCGATCTCGCGCCGTTGCCTGCGGATGGCGCAGGGGCGGGCCGCGGAGCTGGTGCCGGAGCTCGAGCGCACCGTGGAGCGGTTCCCGGACACGATGTCGGTCCGCGCCGCGATGGCCCTGGCCTCCGTTGCCGCGGCACGGACGGCTGCCACCCGCGCTGCGCTCCGCCGCATCGGCGTCGCTGGTCTCGCGGGCGCGCCGCGCGACTTCACGTGGGTCGCCGGAGTCGCGCTCGCCGGGCAGGCAGCCGTCGCTGTCGGCGACCAGGAGCTGGCAGCCGCCGCCAGCGAACTGTTGGCCCCTCACGCCACCTCGTTCGTCACGTTCAGCCGCACAGGTCTGGCGAACCTGGGGCCGGTCGGGTTCACGCTCGGGCTCACGGCGGAGGCCGCCGGCCGGCTCGACGACGCCGTCGGCGCGTACGAAGTGGCGTTGGCGACCTGCGCAGCACTCGGCGCGCCGGTGTTCGCGGCGGACGTCGCGTACGCGCTGGCGCGCACGCTGGTGCAGCGCGGAGGCGCGGGTGACGGGGAGCGCGCCGCGCTCCTCGCGGCGAACGCCGCCGAGGCGGCGGAGCGCTTCGGCGTGCAGCTGCCGTTGAACGGCGTCGCGCCGCTCGCAGCGGACTGGCGGCGGGCCGGTGCGGGCGATGGCGCGGCCGAGCTCGGCTCCGGGAGCGTGGAGCCGGAGCATGCCGCGCCGGCGATGGCGGTGCGCGAAGGCGACGTCTGGGCGCTGACGTTCGACGGCGCGACGGTGCGCGTCCGGCACACCACGGGCATCGGTCATCTGGCCAGGCTCCTCGCCCGGCCGGGCGAGGAGGTGCACGTCCTCGACTTGGCCGGCGGCGGGCGGGCGGCGCTCGTCGAGGCCGCCGGCGCGCCGCTGCTCGACGCGTCGGCCAAGGCGGCCTACCGGGCGCGGGTCCAGGAGCTGCAGACCGAGCTCGACGAGGCGACGGAGTGGAACGACACGGCACGCGCTGCGCGAGCGCAGGCAGAGCTCGACGCGCTGCTCGCCGAGCTGTCCCGGGCCACAGGGCTCGGGGGGCGCGACCGCAAGACGCCGGGCGCCGCCGAGCGGGCCCGCTTCGCCGTGACGAAGGCGCTCCGGACGGCGATCCGCCGGATCGGGGAGCACCACCCGGTGCTCGGCGAGCACCTCGACCAGAACGTGCGCACCGGAACGTTCTGCGCGTATGCCGGCACGGTGGAGTGGGACGTGCGACCCTGACCGCGAGGCCCCCGGCACACGCCACGGTTGGCGCCGGCATCGTCACCTGACCGGCGCGAAGCTGGCCGCATGGCCGTCGTTTCCGTCGTTCCCACACGGGAGCTGGCGGAAGGGGCACTGACCGAGATCCGCCACGTGCTGGAGGTGGCCTTCGCGGGCCGGTTCGACGGCACGGACTGGGAGCACACCGTCGGCGGTCTCCACGTCCTGGCGTGCGACGGCGGTGAGCTGGTGGCTCACGCCGCGATCGTCCCGCGCCAGTTGGTCGTCGGCGAGCGGCGGTTGGCGACCGGCTACGTGGAGGGCGTCGCGACACGACCAGCGGCCCGTGGCCGGGGGTACGCCAGCCGGGTGATGCAGGCCGCCGGGGAGGCGATCCGGGCCGAGCACGCGCTGGGCGCGCTGTCGGCCGACGTGCCCGAGCTCTACGCCCGCCTCGGTTGGGAGCACTGGCTCGGCCCGACGTTCGTGGATGCGCCGGGGGGTCGGACGCGGACGCCGGAGGACGACGGCGGAGTGATGGTGTTGCGCACCGCGCGCACCGGCGAGCTCGATCTCACCGCGGGCATCACGTGCGACTGGCGGGCCGGGGAGGTCTGGTGACCGGCGCAGTCGCGGTGTCCCGAGGGTGGTGGACCCGGCACACCGCGACGCGCTCCGGAAGACGCGGTCAGCGCTCCGTTGCGCTTCCCCCACAAAACGAAGAGCGCCCCGAGCGGCGAGCCCGGCCGGAGCCGGACCGCTGCTCGGGGCAGCCCGTCTGGTCGTATGCCACCACGATCGATCTCCCGGCTGGTAGCCTTCGCATCGATCACCCTCGCCCGTCGGAGCCGAAACTCCGGCGGGCGAGCCCTTTTCTCCCGAGAACTCCCGGGTCGCCCCGGCAGCCCCCGAGGTCTCCGGCATCGCTCGAAGCCCGAAGACCTCTCCCGATGCCAGCGGTGAGAACCCCCGAAGGAGCCCCACCCGGTGGCTCGTACCCTGCCTTCCGGTACTCCCGGCCGACTCGCCGGATCGGGCGCTCGGGCCGGTGGACCCGAATGCCTCCTCCTCGTCGCCGAACCGCTCGTACCTTCCGGCTGACGGACACTCTGAACGACGCGAAGTGCCTGGTCAAGCAGTATTTTGCCTATACACAGGGTTATCCGCAGGATTTCTCGGCCATCCCCAGAATCGGTCGCGTTCTCCACTCATCGTCCACAGCTCCTCCACATCCGCGATGCGATTCCGGTCCCGCGCGCGGCTTTCCGTCAGACTGGCGCGCGTGGACATCGTGGAGACCGACACCAGCTGGCTCGCTCCGGAGGACCTGGAGTTGGTGCGCGGCCGGGTGCCGATGGTCTACGTCGACGCGGTGCCGGTGCGCGTCGACGGTGCCGGCCAGGTCTCCCACGTCGGGCTGCTCCTGCGGGCGATGGCCGATGGCACGATCAGCCGCGCCGTGGTCAGCGGCCGCATCCTCTACGGCGAGACGGTCCGACGGGCGCTGCTGCGCCACATCGCCAAGGACCTCGGCCCGGTGTGTCGGCCGCAGCTGCCGCCTCAGCCGGCGCCGTTCACCGTCGTCGAGTACTTCCCCGATCCGACGGTGAGCGGCTTTCACGACCCGCGGCAGCACGCGGTGAGCTTGGCGTTCCTCGTGCCGATCGCGGGGGAGTGCGCGCCATCGCAGTCGGCCCTCGACGTCGCCTGGGTCACGCCGCTGGAGGCGGTCAGCACCGCGGTCCGGGCCGAGATGACCGGCGGCCACGACCGCCTGGTGCGCCTCGCGCTCGGTTTCGCCGGCGCCCTCCCGTGACCCTCCCGGCGACCACGTAACGTCCGGGCGTGGCTCGCCGCATCGTCCGCGCGCCGCGCGGGTCGTCGCTGTCCTGCCGCGCCTGGCCGCAGGAGGCCGCGCTGCGCATGCTGCAGAACAACCTCGACCCCGAGGTCGCCGAACATCCGGATGAGCTCATCGTCTACGGCGGCACCGGCCGTGCGGCGCGCGACTGGTCGAGCTTCGAGGCGATCTGCCGGACGCTGACGACCCTCGCCGACGACGAGACGCTGCTCGTCCAGTCCGGCCGGCCCGTCGGCGTCCTGCGCACGCACGAGTGGGCACCGCGCGTCCTGATCGCCAACTCGAATCTCGTCCCGCAGTGGGCGACGTGGGACGAGTTCCGCCGGCTCGAGGCCGAGGGGCTGACGATGTACGGCCAGATGACCGCCGGCTCGTGGATCTACATCGGTACGCAAGGCATCCTGCAAGGCACGTACGAGACGTTTGCCGCTATCGCGGCGAAGCGCTTCGACGGCACGCTCGCCGGCACGCTGACGTTGACCGGCGGCGTGGGCGGGATGGGCGGCGCGCAGCCGTTGGCCGTGACGTTGAACGGCGGCGCCGTGATCTGCCCGGACGTCGACCCGAGTCGCCTGGAACGGCGGGTGCAGACGCGCTACCTCGACACGATCGCCCGTGACGCCGACGAGGCGTTGCGCCTCGCCGTCCAGGCCAAGGAGGAAGGCCGGGCGCTCTCGGTCGGCGTGGTCGGCAACTGCGCCGACATCTACCCGCGGCTCCTCGCCGCCGGCGCGCCGATCGATGTCGTCACCGACCAGACCAGCGCCCACGACCCTCTGTCGTACGTCCCGCAGGGTGTCACGCTGGCGGAGGCCGCGGAGCTGCGGGCGCGAGATCCGGACGAGTACGTCCGTCGCGCGCGGGCGAGCATCGTCGAGCACTGCGCGGCGATGGTCGGCTTCCTCGACGCGGGCGCGGAGGTGTTCGACTACGGCAACAGCCTGCGCGCCGAGGCGCTGCTCGGCGGGTTCGACCGAGCGATGGACTACCCGGGCTTCGTGCCGGCGTACATCCGCCCGTTGTTCTGCGAAGGCAAGGGCCCGTTCCGCTGGGTCGCGCTCTCCGGCGAGCCGGCGGACATCGCGGCGACCGATGCGGCGGTACTCGAGGAGTTTCCCGAGAACGAGCCGCTGGCGCGCTGGATCCGCGCTGCCGGGGAACGCGTCGCGTTCCAAGGCCTACCGGCGCGCATCTGCTGGCTCGGGTACCGCGAGCGCGATCGCGCCGGCCAGAGGTTCAACGACCTCGTCGCCTCCGGCCGGGTGCAGGCGCCGATCGTGATCGGGCGCGACCACCTCGACTGCGGGTCGGTGGCGTCGCCGTTCCGCGAGACGGAGGCGATGCTGGACGGCTCCGACGCCATCGCCGACTGGCCACTGCTGAACGCGATGGTCAACGTCGCCTCCGGCGCGGCATGGGTCAGCATCCACCATGGGGGCGGCGTCGGCATCGGCCGGTCGATCCACGCCGGGCAGGTGACGGTTGCAGACGGGACACGCCTCGCCGCCGAGAAGCTCGCCCGGGTGCTGAGCAACGACCCGGCGATGGGCGTCATCCGCCACGTCGATGCCGGATACGACCGCGCCGGTGAGGTCGCCGCGGCGCGCGGCGTGCGGGTGCCGATGCAGGAGCACTGACCGTCGTTTTTCACTTTTTTGACGATTTGGTCACGGACTCCTCGCGAACGTCGTACGGTAGGCGTTTGCACCGGTGCTCCGGAGGGCACAGAACCGACCGGTACGTACCGGACGTACCTGCAACTGGGCGGGCCTCACGCGCGTCCACGAGATGGGGGGTCTGATGAGGACCACGACGAAGTACTTGGCGGCCATCGGCGCCGCGGTCGCGTCAGCGACCGTGATCGCCGTCGGGGCGGCGAATGCCGGTGGCCACCCGGACACGCCTGAAGCGACCGGTTCCGGGTCGTTGGTGGCGCTGCTGAACGGCACGAACGAAGTCGACGACGCCGGCAACCCGAACGTCGGCGATCTCGACGCGGCCGGCTACGCGGTCGTGGAAGTCGACCGTGAAGCGCGTGAGGTCTGCGTACTCGACCTGCGCTATGGCGGCATCGACGGCGACGTGGTCGCGTTCCACATCCACAGCGGCGTGGCGGGCCAGAACGGGCCGATCGTCGTCGACTTGGTGCCGCTCCTGGCGACAGGTGGACGCGGTTGCGTCCCCGTCGAGGACAAGACGCTGCTCAGTGACATCTCCGGCTTCCCGGCGGAGTACTACGTGAACGTCCACTCGTCCGCGTTCCAGGCCGGCGCGATCCGCGGCCAGCTGCTCGAGGTGGTCGAGCCGATCACGCCTGGTCCGCTTCCGCCGGACACGTCCGCTCCGGACACGACACCGGCTCCGGACACGACGCCCGCTCCGGACACGACACCGGCTCCGGACCCGGACACGACGCCGCCCTACACCGGCCCGTAGCGCGCCCCTGGCGGGCTCAGAACCTGGGACGGTCCCGGTCACCCCGGCCGTGTGGACCGTCCCGGGTTCTCGCGCGCCGACGCTGGTCGGGCGGTAGCGTCGTGACGCTGTGACGATCCGCAAGATCGCGACGATCGGTCATCCGGTGCTCCGGCGGCGCGCCCGCGACCTCACGCCGGGGGATCTGGCCTCGCCCGAGGTGCAGCGCCTGATCGACGACATGATCGAGACGATGCGCGACGCGAACGGCGCCGGGCTCGCGGCCAACCAGGTGTTCGAGCCGGTGCGCGTCGCCGTGATCGAGGTCGGCCAGAACCCGCGCTACCCGTACAAGCCGCCGATCCCGCTGACCGTCCTCGTGAACCCTTCATGGGAACCGGTGGACGACGAGCTGTTCGAGAACAACGAAGGCTGCCTGTCGGTGCCGGACCTGCGCGGCAACGTGCTCCGCCATGTGAACGTGCGCGTCCGGTATCTCGATCGGGAGGGCCGGGAGCACGACGAGGTCCGCCGCGGGCTCACCGCGGGGACGTTCCAGCACGAGATCGACCACCTCGACGGGAGGCTGTTCGTGGACCGGGTCACCGACCCGACCACCCTGGCGACGTGGG
>DASZOG010000162.1:0-6993 GCA_035550895.1 Acidimicrobiales bacterium | reverse complement strand
GTGCCACCTGTGGAATCACCGGTCGCCGCTGTGGACGACGTGTGAGGCATGGCGCCATTGTCCGATGTGCGACTGGCGCCGCCGCGGATGGTCACCGCCGCCGGGGCGCGCGCGGTGAACCTCGTGACCATCTCGATTCCTCGTGCCGCTCAGCCGGCGACGACGGAGACGGTGATCCGCCCCTGCACGTCAGGGTGGAACCGCAGCGCGACCTCGTGGTCACCGACCTGCTTGATCGGCTCGTCGAGCTCGACCTGGCGGCGGTCGATCGTCAAGCCGGCCTGGGCCTGGATCAGGTCGGCGATCTCGGCGGGGCCGACCGAGCCGTACAGCTTCCCTTCGGCACCGGCGCGGGCCGTCACCGTGAACGTCCGGCCGATCAACCCCTGGATCGCCTGCTCGGCTTCGGCCCTGTCGTGCGCGTCGCGCACGTCACGACTGCGGCGCATCGCCGCAGCCTGCTCGACGGCACCGGGCGTGGCCTTCATCGCCAACCCGCGGGGCAGCAGGAAGTTGCGGGCGTAGCCGTCGGCGACATCGCAGATGTCGCCCCGCTTGCCGAGGCTCGAGACGTCGGCCCGCAGGATGACCTGCATCGCTCAGCCCTCCTCGGACTCGCCGGTGGGCGGCTCTTCCGTCGCCTCGCCGGTGTCCTCGGTCGTGTCGACCTGGGTGGCTTCGAGGTCGGCGCCGTCCGCCGCGCCCGCCACGTCGACTTCCTCGACGCGCTCGCTGTCGCGCGGTCCGCGCCGGTCCCCATCTCCGCGCTCGCCCTTCGGTCCGCGCTGCGTCGCCACCCGCTTCGTGTACGGCAGCAACGCCATCTCCCGGGCGTTCTTGATCGCCACGGCGACCTCGCGCTGCTGCTGGGTGTCGTTGCCGCTCACCCGCCGTGCCCGGATCTTGGAGCGGTCGGACATGAACCGCTGCAGCAGGTTGACGTCCTTGTAGTCGACGTACTCCACCCGCTCCTGGGTGAGGACGCTGACCTTCTTCTTGACCTTCTTCGGGTTCTGGTCCTTCGACCGGGTCCGTTGCCTCGGTGCCACGTCTGTCGTCCTCCTCAGAACGGCTCTTCGCCGCTGTCCTCGAACCCGCCGGCGCTCTGGCCGCTGCGCTCCGCAGGCTCGCCGCGGAAGCCGCCGCTCTCGTCGGCCGAGCGGCGGTCCGTGCGCTCGACGACGGCGGTGGCCCAACGCAGGCTGGGGCCGATCTCGTCGGCGATCACCTCGACGACGTTGCGCTTCTCGCCGTTCTGGGTCTCGTAGCTGCGCTGCTCGAGCCGACCGGCGACGATCACCCGCGCTCCCTTGTGCAGCGAGTGGGCGGCGTTCTCCCCGATCTGGCCCCAGGCGACGACGTTGAAGAACGACGTGTTCTCCTGCCATTCGCCGTTGACCTGGTACCGGCGGCTGACCGCCAACCCGAAGGTGGTGATCGCCCTGCCGTTGTTGGTGAAGCGGATCTCGGGCTCACGAGTGAGGTTGCCGATGAGCGTGACCGTGTTGTCAGCCATGATGACGTCCTTCCCTGTGCGGCGCTCAGGCCGCCGTGCCGGCGTCGACCATGCCGCGGCGGGCAGCTTCGTGGTCGGGGAGCCGGATCAGCTTGTGGCGGACGATGTCGTCCGCGATGCGCAGGTTGCGCTCGAGCGTGTCGAGGGCACCGCCCTCGGCGAGCACGTTCAGGAAGACGTAATAGCCCTCCTGCTTGCGGTTGATCGGATAGGCGTAGCGCCGCCGCCCCCACCAGTCGGGCGTTCCGGCGACGGAGCCGCCGGCGGCCGTGATCTGGTCGGTGACGGTGGTGACCCACGCCCTGGCGTCGGGCTCGTCGAGGCCGCCGTCGATGATGATGCCGAGTTCGTAGGCCCGCATGCGAGCGAACACCTCCCTCTGGACCCGGCGCCTGGCCGGGGCCCCGTCGTGCGTGGCGGGGCAGGGTCTGTTGTCAGGACCGGACGAGTCTACGGGTGGGGTGCCCGTTCACCAATCGCCGATCCCGGCTGGAGTCCCTGCCGCCGGGGAGATGGTCGCAGGTGGGTGGGACATGGTTCCGCGGCAGAATCTCGCCGTGGACCTGCGCGCCTGGATGCTCGCCGACCACGCCGGCCTGGCCGAGCGCTTCGACCAGTCGATCGGCCGCATCGTGCCTCCCGCGCGGTGGCGCGAGCAGGCGGACGGCGGCGGCTCCTCGATTGCCTGGCTCCTGCTGCACACCGCGCTGCACGAGGACCTCGCCGTCTCGACCGCGGTGCGCGGGACGCCGCCGCACCGGGTCCGCTGGCAGAGTGATCTGGGGCTCTCGTCGTTCCCGGCACACGCCGGGCTCGGAGAAGCAGAGGACGTTGCGGTCACGGGAGCGGTCGACCTGGACGCGCTCGTCGCGTTCGGCGGAGCCGTCCACCGCGACGTCGACGAGTGGCTCTCCAGCGTCGAGCCGGCAGCGCTCGACGACGTGCCCCCGGCGTCGACCCGGATCGAGGAGCTCGCCGGCGTCACGACGGCCGCGGTGCCGTGGCTCCACGCGATGTGGCAGGACAAGCCGGTGGACTGGTTCGTCCGGTGGGAGTCGATCGGCCACCGGCAAGGTCATCTGGGCGAGATGATCTCGGTGCGCAACCGCCTCGGCCTGAGCCCGTTCTGACGGGACTCGCGGCTAACCGCAGGGTGCGGCGCCGATCGCCAGCGTGCTGCCCTCCACGAGCCCGAGGTCCGGCAAATCCCCTTGCGGCACCTCGACGGCGGCAGTGAACGGCCCTGCGGCGGCGTACCGCGGGCACTCGGTGCCGGACGGGCACGGGTCCATGTCGGTCGCCGACACGAACCCTCCGTCCTCGACGTAGAAGGCGATCGACAGCGGCAGCACGGTGTCCTTCATCCAGAACCGCCCGTCGTGCGGTGCGTCGTAGCGGAACAGCATCCCGTCGCGCCCGCCGAGATCGGTGACGCCCATCAGCCCCCGCGCCCGCAGCTCCGGCTGATCGGCGAGGTACAGGCAGAGTCCTCGCTCGGTCCCGTCGGGGCCGACGACAGTGACGGACACGGTCTCGAAACCGGTCGGCAGGACGCCGTCGGCGACGGACGCGGCGATCGTCGCCCCTACCCCCGCTGCGGTGGTTGCGGGTGCCGAAGCGTCGTCCCCGCCGCCGCACCCCCCGCCGGCGATGAGCGCCCCGCCCAGCAGGCACCATCGGAACCTCACGGTCGACGACGGTACCGGCGGTACTACCCCCGCGAGCCGGCGGCCTGACCCGGAGTGGACTCCAGCGGCGCATCAGCGCCGGCCGAGCGGGTGAACGGCACCGTCCGCGTCGGCAAGCGGTCCGGCATCAGCCGGGCGATCAGGAACGACGCGCCGACCGCGAGCACCGCCAGGGTGAGGAACGCGACGCGCGTCCCGTCCGTGAACGCCTCTCGCGCCGCGCCGACGAACGCGTCGTACTGCCGGGCGTCGACCAGGCCAGCCTCCACACCCCGGTCGGCGACGGCGATCGCCTGGCCGATCGACTCGGTCGCCGCCTCCCGGGCCGCCTCGTCCGGGATGACGTCGGTGAAGCCAGCGCGCGCGCCGTAGATCGAAGCGACGATCGAACCGGCGACGGCGATACCCAGCGCTCCGCCGACCTCGCGCGTGACGTCGTTCATCGCCGACCCGACACCCGCCTTCGCCAGGGGCAGCGACCCGACGATCTGCTGGCTGGCGGGCGGCATGACGATCGCCATGCCCGTCCCACAGCACACCAGCGCGACGGCGATGAGGGCGTAGGGCGTGCTCGCGGTGCAGAACGAGAGCGTCGTGAACCCCGCCGCCACGAGCAGGAAGCCGGCGCGGACGACCCGCTTCACGCCGAAGCGGGCCACCAGCGCCGGGCCGCGCGGCGCGACGAGCATGAGCGAGAGGGCGTTCGGGATGACGCGGACACCGGCCTCGAGCGGCGAGTACCCCTTCACGAACTGCAGGTACAGCGTGAGCAGGAAGAACATCCCGAACATGGCGAAGAAGGCGACCGTCACGGCCGCCGAGCCCGAGGCGAACGCCCGGTTGCGGAACAGGCGCGGGTCGAGCGTCGGGTAGCGCATCCGCAGCTCCCAACCGACGAACGCCGAGAGCGCCACGGCGGCGACGGCGAAGCCGGCAAGGGTCGCCCAGTGGGTCCAGCCGAGCTCCGGGCCCTCGATCACACCGAACACCAGCGCGACGAGCCCGATCACGCTCAACAGCGCGCCGATCGGGTCGAGCGGATGCCCGTCGGGGTCCTTCGACGTCGGCACGAGCGCCGCGCTGAGCACGAGCAGCAGCGCGACGACGGGGAGATTGATCAGGAACACCGACCCCCACCAGAAGTGCTCGAGGAGGAACCCGCTCGTGATCGGCCCGAGCGCACCGCCGACGCCGGCGAAGCCGGCCCACACGGCGACGGCCTTCGGCCGTTCGCGCATCGGGAAGCAGTTGACGATGATCGACAACGTGGCCGGCATGATCAGTGCCGCGCCGATACCCATCCCGGCGCGGCAGGCGATGAGCATCTCGGGGGTGGTCGAGAGCGTGCCGGCGAGCGCGCCGAGGCCGAACACGAGCAGGCCGATCTGCAGCGCGCCCTTCCGCCCGAAGCGATCGCCGAGTGCTCCCGCCGGCAGGAGGAAGCCGGCGAACACGAGCGCGTACGCGTCGAGGATCCACTGGAGCTCTGTGCCGCTGGCGTCCAACGAACGCTGGATCGTCGGCAGGGCGAGGTTCAGCGAGCTGACCGAGATGACCACCAGGACGAGGCTCAGGCAGAGGACGCCGAGGATCACCCACCGTTGCTCGTAGACGTGCGGGTCGATACCGTCCGTCTGTTCGTGCTCCACACCCGCCGGCGGTACAGGTGCCGTCACGAGCCGGCGACGCCGGACGACCGGCCCGGCGCACGGCCGCCGACCGGCAGGACACGCAGCAAGTGGTGCCACGTGCAGGCGACGCACACCTCGACCACATAGGCGGCGAGCTGCTCGGCGCGCCGGTTCAGCTGGTGCATCTCCCGCGCCGTCGTCACGCATCGCCCGTGCGCCGGCAGGCGCGGCCCGAAGACATAGGTGACGAGGACCAGCTTGGCCGTCTCGCAGATCGGGCAGCTGGCGTCGGTCTGCCGGCCGATCTGGCGCGCCGCGCGCACCAGCTCCGGGTGCGCGTCGCAGACCTGGTGGCGGGCGAGGCGGCCCTTGCGGTACTCGGCGATCAACGCCCGCCGGGCGAGCCGGTGGTCGACCACGCCGCGCAGACCACTGCCTGCTCCCCGCAGCGCACCGGTCCCGAACGACATCCCCCGGAGGGTAGCGCCGCGCCGCGCGCACCCGCCGCGCCGGTCTGCCATCCACCCCGCACCGAGGGCGGCAGAGCACACTGGAGGTGTGGCGACGGTGAACGGGCTGGCGTACGGCCCAGGTGTTCCGGGCGAGGTCGAGCTGCGGCTCTCGGGCGATGTCACCGGCAAGCGCGTCATCGAGCTCGGCGGCGTGCGCAATGCCGTGGCCTACGCGGTCGCGGGCGCGAAGGCGATCGCCGTCACGCCCTCCGCCGCCGACGTGGCCACCGGGCGGTCGCTGGCGGAGGCGGAGGAGGTGCGGGTCGAGTTCCACACCGCCGAGATCGGCGATCTCGGCTTCGCCACGAGCGGGTCGGTCGACCTGGTCGTCGCGGTGTGGGCGCTCGCCGCGGTCGATGACGTCGATCGCGTCCTTCGCCAGGTGCACCGCGTGCTGAAGCCCGACGCCCCGTTCGTCTTCACCGTGCCGCACCCTGTCGCGGACATCATCGGGGACAACGGCGTGCAACGGGCCTACGGGTCGGCGGGGCGCACGGTGAGCGGCTACGTGATGGCCCTGGCCCGGGCCAACTTCCGCGTGGAGACGATGCTCGAGCCGGCCCCGACCGACCGCCCCTCAGCGCTGGCGCCGGCGGCCCTGGTCGTCCGGGCGCGCAAGCTCGGCTTGTAGCACCGCAGGCGTGCTCAACTTGGGCTCGTGCAGCAGCTCTTTCCCACCTCGCTCGTCGGCTCGTACGCGCAACCCGACTGGCTGATCGACCGCGCCCGATTGGCGGCGCGCTTCCCACCACGCGTCCGCGCCACGGAGCTCTGGCGCGTCGATCCACAGTGGCTGCAGGAGGCGCAGGACGACGCCACGATCCTCGCCATCCGGGACCAGGAGCGCGCCGGGCTGGACATCATCACCGACGGCGAGATGCGCCGCGAGAGCTACTCGAACCGCTTCGCCACCGCGCTCGACGGCGTGGACATCGACAACCCCGGCACGGCGCTCGATCGCAGCGGCCATCCGAACCCGGTGCCGCGGGTCGTTGGCCGGATCCACCGCCGTGAGCCGGTCGAGGTGCGCGACCTGGAGTTCCTCAAGGCGAACACCGAGCGCACGGTGAAGATGACGGTTCCCGGGCCGTTCACCATGTCCCAACAGGCGCAGAACGACTTCTACGAGTCGGAGGAGGAATTGGCGCTCGACTACGCCGCCGCGGTCAACGAGGAGATCCGCGACCTGTTCGCCGCCGGGGCCGACATCGTCCAGATCGACGAGCCGTACATGCAGGCCCGCCCCGAGAAGGCCCGCCGGTACGGGCTCGCCGCATTGGCCCGCGCCTTGGACGGTGCGTCCGGCACGACGGCGGTGCACATCTGCTTCGGCTACGCGGCGATCATCCACGAGCGACCCGAGGGCTACTCGTTCCTCCCCGAGCTGGCCGGCACGACGGTCGATCAGGTGTCGATCGAGACCGCGCAGTCAGGGTTGGATACGACGGTCCTGACGACGCTGCCGGACAAGACGATCATCCTCGGCGTGCTCGATCTCAGCACACATGAGGTGGAGACGGCCGAGCTGGTCGCCGAACGCATCCGCCGCGCCCTGCCGCACGTCCCCGCTGACCGAGTCGTCGTCGGCCCGGACTGCGGGCTGAAGTACCTGCCCCGCGCCGTGGCTTTCGAGAAGATGCGGGCGA
>DASZOG010000161.1:0-13624 GCA_035550895.1 Acidimicrobiales bacterium | reverse complement strand
GGCCGGCGGCACCGCCGTCGACGCGCGGGATCCCCGCACCCAGGCCATCCTGCCGATCCGGGGCAAGATCCTCAACGTCGAGCGGGCCCGCCTCGACCGGATGTTGAAGAACAACGAGGTCCAGTCGCTGATCACGGCGATCGGTGGCAACGTCGGCGACGAGTTCGACGTCGCCAAGGTCCGCTACCACAAGGTGATCATCATGGCGGACGCCGACGTCGACGGCAGCCACATCCGCACGCTGCTGCTGACGTTCTTCTTCCGCCAGATGGAGGCCCTCGTCGAAGCGGGCCACGTCTACATCGCGCAGCCGCCGCTGTACTCGACCGAGGTCGGCAAGGAGACGCTGTACCTGAAGGACGACGCGGCGAAGGCGGCGTTCCTCGCCGAGCACCCGAACCACAAGAAGGACTTCCAGCGCCTGAAGGGCCTCGGCGAGATGGACGCCCACGAGCTGCGCGACACGACGATGGACCCCGACCGGCGCACGCTGCTGCAGGTCAGCGTCGAAGAGGCGGCGCTGGCCGACCAGGTCACGAGCGTGCTGATGGGCGACGACGTCGAGCTGCGCAAGCACTTCATCCAGGCGAACGCCAAGGACGTCCGCTTCCTCGACATCTGAGCAGTTGACCCATGAGTGACATTCCGCCGAACGGCACCAACGGCAACGGCGACGGGCTGGCCCTGGCCGTCGAGCCGATCGAGATCAACGAGGAGATGGAGCGATCCTTCCTCGAGTACGCGATGTCGGTCATCATCGCCCGCGCCCTGCCCGATCTGCGCGACGGGTTGAAGCCGGTGCACCGCCGGATCCTGTGGGACATGGAGGTCCAGGGCTTCCGCCCCGACCGCGGCCGGGTGAAGAGCGCCAACGTCAGCGGCGACGTGATCGCCAAGTTCCACCCGCACTCGCCCGAGGCGGTGTACGACGCGCTCGTCCGCATGGCGCAGCCGTTCTCCGTCCGTCATCCACTGATCGACTTCAAGGGCAACTACGGCTCGCCCGACAGCGGTCCGGCGGCGGCGCGGTACACCGAATGCCGGTTGCATCCCCTGGCGATGCAGCTGCTCGACGGGATCGACGAGAACACTGTCGACATGGTGCCGAACTACGACGGGCGCCACCTCGAGCCGACCGTCCTACCGGGCCGGTTCCCGAACCTGCTCGTCAACGGCAGCCAGGGCATCGCCGTCGGCATGGCGACGAACATCCCGCCGCACAACCTGGGCGAGGTCGTCGACGCCACCGTGCACCTCATCGATCATCCGGACGCGACTCCCGATCAGCTGATGGAGCACGTCAAGGGCCCGGACTTCCCGACCGGCGGGCTGATCCTCGGCCGGGCAGGGATCATCGAGATGTACCGCACCGGGCGGGGCAGCGTGAAGGTCCGCGCCAAGGCGGAGATCGAAGAGGTCGGCAAGCGCGGCGACCGGCTGCAGATCGTCGTCACAGAGATGCCGTACCAGGTCAGCCCGAACGCGGTCGCCGGGCGGATCAAGGACCTCGTCGCCAGCGGCGACCTGTCCGGGATCGACGACGTCAACGACGAGACGAGCGAGAAGACGGGCACTCGGTTCGTGATCTCGCTCAAGCGCGACGCGAACGCGAACGTGATCCTGAACAACCTGTTCCGCCAGACCCAGCTGCAGACGAGCTTCGGCGCGAACATCGTCGCTCTCGACGACGGGGTGCCGCGCACGCTGAACCTCGTCCAGGCGCTGCAGGGCTACGTCGACCACCAGGTCGAGGTCGTCACCCGACGGAGCCAGTTCCGGCTCGAACGGGCCGCGGCTCGGGCGCACATCCTCGAGGGGTTGATCCGCGCCGTCGACGTGATCGACGAGATCATCGCCCTGATCCGCGCCAGCGAGGACCGCAACGCGGCGCGCGACGGGCTGATGGCCGCTCCGTTCTCGTTCAGCGAGGAGCAGGCGACCCACATCCTCGACATGCGTCTCGGCCAGCTGACCCGCCTGGCGCGCATCGACCTCGAGACCGAGTTGTCGGAGAAGCGGGCCGAGATCGCCGAGCTGGAGGCGATCCTCGCCAGCGACGCCCGCCTGCGGCAGGTGATCAAGGACGAGCTGCTCGCCGTCGAGGAGCGCTTCGCCGAGCCGCGTCGCAGCCAGGTGACGCTCGATCCGGGTGAGATGTCGGTCGAGGACCTGGTCGACGACAAGGAGCTCGTCGTCGTGATGACCCAGGCGGGTTACGTGAAGACGATCGAGGCCGGTGCCTTCAAGACCCAGGGCCGCGGTGGGCGAGGCGTGAGCGGCGCCAAGCTCAAGGCCGAGGACCTCGTCAGCCACGTGATCTTCACCACGGCGCACGCCCACCTGCTGTTCTTCTCGAATCGCGGCAAGGTGTACCGGCTGCGAGCGATGGACATCCCCGAGCGGGAGCGGACCGCGAAGGGCATGCCGATCGTCAACCTGCTGCCGCTGCAGCCGGGCGAGACGATCCAGGCGATCATCGACACGCGGACGTTCGCCGGTGACCGCTACCTGTTCTTCGCCACGCGGCAGGGCCAGGTGAAGAAGACAGGCTTCCACGAGTACGACTCGTCCCGACGCGACGGGTTGATCGCGCTGAACCTGCGCGACGGCGACGAACTGGTGCGGGTGATCGAGACGACCGGCGGCGACGACATCTTCATGGTCAGCCGCTCGGGGACGACGATCCGCTTCGCCGAGGACGAAGTCCGCCCGATGGGCCGTGCCGCAGCCGGCGTGCGCGGCATGCGGCTGCGATCCGGCGACGAGGTCGTGTCCGTCGACGTGGCGCGGGACGACGCGGCGATCCTGATCGTCACCGACGGCGGGTTCGGCAAGCGCACCCAGCTCGACAAGTTCAACCGCCAGGGCCGCGGCGGTCAGGGTGTGATCGGCATCCGCCTGACCCGCGCCAAGGGCCGGGTGATCGCCGCCTTCATGGTCGGCCTCGACGACGAGATCGTCGCCATCGCGTCGAACGGCGTCACGATCCGCATGCCGGTGCGCCAGATCTCCTCGCAAGGGCGTGACGCCACTGGTGTGCGGATCATGAGCCTCGACGCCGACGCCACGGTTGCCTCGGTGGCTCCGATCCTCGCCAACACCGAGTAGCGCTCGTGCCCAGGAGATCCGCGCGCGCTCGAGGGAGCGCGGGGCAGGCGGCGGCTGTGATCGCGGCCGTCCTCGCATTGTTCGTCTCCGGGCGGATCGCGCTCGGCACGCTGGCGGGCGCGGCGGGCGACGCTGCTCGCGCCCGGACGGCCGCGGACGCTGCCGCGCTCGCCGGTGCGTGGGGCGAGCGCGGTGAGGCGGAGCGGCTGGCGGCAGCGAACGGCGGGCGGCTGGTGCAGTTCTCGGCCGTGGGTGGGGGCCCCTACGGGCCGAGCGTGGTGGCGGTCGTCGCCGTCGGTGAGGCCCGCGCCGCCGCACGTGCCGAACTGGCACCGGTCAGCTCTCCCTGACCTGCCGAGCGCAGCCCTCGCCGGGGTCCATGCCGCGCGCCGAGTCGCTGCGGAGGATGTCCGGTACAGTCGCCTCCGTGGCCGCACCCGACGAGGCCGACGTCGAGGTCAGCGGAGGCGAAACCCCCTCCGGTGGCACGCTGCGCCGGCTCCTGAGCCGAGAGGGCAGTCCGTTGTTCGGCCCCCGCCCGAACGGCTCGCTGGCCCCGCCGCTGAGCGTGCCCGTCGACCCGCTACTGGCCGGTCCGCCGATGGACACGACGTACGAGCGCGAGTCGGCCGAGCGGCAGACGGGCAACGGCACGTGGACACGCACCCACGACGACGTCGACTTCGAGGACGACCTCGCCGACTACCACGGCAACGGCAGCGGCGGCAACGGCAGCACGCCCACCGACATCGACGACGACGCCGACCTCGTCGCCGACGAGGTCGGCGAGCGCACTGTCGACAGCCGAGCTGCGGACGGCATTCCGTCCGCCGGCACCTCTGTCGCTGACGACGAGCGCACTGTCGACGGCCGAGCTGCGGACGGCATTCCGTCCGCCGGCACCTCTGTCGCCGACGACGAGCCGTTCGGTGCGACCGAAGCGCTCGTCGCCGTGGCCGATCCGTCGGGTTCGGTCGCGGAGGACATCGACGCGCGCACGGCGCCGGCCGCGCTCGTCGAGCCGCTGACCGAACCGGTCGACTTCGCCGATCCGCCGGCGACTGTCGCCGTCCCGGCGCTGATGCCGGCACCCGTGGAGACGGATCAGCCGGCGGTGGAGGCGCCCGTCGCCCGGCCGGCCGTGCCACCCCCGCCGCGCAGGCGGCGAACGCGCCCGCGGGTGCGCAAGGTCACCCGCATCGTGCGCTACATCGACGCCTGGAGCGTCTTCAAGGTGGCGCTACTGCTCAACGCCGTCGTCGCCGCCGTGATGGTCACCGCGTCGGTGCTGCTCTGGAACCTGGCGTACTCGACCGACGTGATCGACAACGTCGAAGGAGTCGTCGAGGACTGGTTGGCCTACGAGACGTTCGCGTTCGACGGCTCGGCGATGTTCCGGGCCGTCGTGATCCTCGCTGGCCTGTTCGTCATCGCCGCTACCGGGCTGGCCGTTCTCGCGGCCACGCTGTTCAACCTGATCAGCGACCTGACAGGCGGCGTGAAGGTGACCGTGCTCGAGCGCGAGGTGATCGCCTCGCCGCCGCCCGGCGCCCGCAAGGTGCGCGGGGGAGCGGCCCGCCGGGCAGCGATCCGCCGGGCGGCCGCCGCGTCAGCCGCCTCCAGCGGCCCGCCCGGCGGCGAGCCACCAACGACCGATCCGACTCTCAACGGACCGCGGTAACATCTCTCTTCCCCGGGGCTATAGCTCAGTCGGTTAGAGCGCATCCCTGATAAGGATGAGGTCGCTGGTTCGATTCCAGCTAGCCCCACCACCAACGTCCCTGGTGAGCGGCTGGTCTTTGCCCCCGACGGCGGCGCTTCGGTGTCCGCCCCGCTTCGCTGCACCCTGCGACGAGTGGGCGGGCAAGTACAGATCGTCCGATTCGCGATGAGCCGCGAGTAGCGCGTCGGTCGCCCGCAGACCGGGGGTGGGCCGGCACGATGAGAGACTGGTGTTGGTGGCGACGATCAAGACGCGGCCGACGGGAGAGGACGTCACGGCGTTCCTCGATTCCGTGCCGGACGAACGCCGTCGCGCGGAGGGCCACGCCATACGGGCGCTCATGGAGCGCGTCACCGGGACGCCAGCCACGATGTGGGGTCCCTCGATCGTCGGGTTCGGCACGCAGGCGTACACGAACACAATGGGGACGAACGATTGGTTCGTCGTCGGCTTCTCGCCGCGGAAGGCGGCGATGACGATCTACGGGATCTTCGACGCGTATGGACCGGCGGATCCGCTCCTCGAGGAGCTCGGCCCGCACACCACGGGCAAGAGCTGCCTCTACATCAAGCGGCTCAGCGACGTCGACCAGGACGTCCTGGAGCGTGCCGTGCGCAACGCCTGGGAGCGCGCCCGTCAGTCGACCTGAGCCTGGCCCACTCCTCGACCGTTGAGTCGCGCGCGCCGGAACTCCTGGAGGAGCGAGCCACTCCGTTGCGACGCGACGAAGAACCGGTTGGAATCCGACCACTTCTGCGACACGTTGCCCCCCGAGGGAGCCACGGCGTCCGCGTTGTCGCGATCGTCGAGCGCCTCGCGGAAGGAGCACAGGTCCGCCGGCTCCCGTAGCGTCCGGGAACGTGCAGCACACCTATGCCGGCGGCGGGCGCGTGTACGAGCTCGACGACGATCCGGCGCGCGTCGACCCGGACGCGCTGTGGGCGTTCCTGTCGACTCAGGCGTACTGGGCACGCTGGCGCCGGCGGACCGATGTCGATGCCCAGCTCCGCTCGGCGTGGCGCATCGTCGCTGCCTACGACGCCGGCGGCATGGTCGGCTTCGCGCGGGCGATCTCCGACGGTGTCGCGCTGGCATACATCGCCGACGTCTACGTCGAGGCGCGTGCTCGCGGTCACGGACTCGGGGTGGAGCTACTCAGGACGATGCTGCTCGCCGAGACGGGACCCCATTGGCGCTGGATGCTGCACACCCGTGACGCGCACGGGCTGTACGAGCGGTTCGGCTTCCGCCCGGCGGACGAGACCTATCTCGAGCGCCCGCCCCGCTCGGTCATGATGGGGTCGTGAAGGTGTTCCGGCGCGCCCTGCTCGCGGTCGGTTCGGCGGGGATCATCGCCGCGGTGTTGCGCATCCGCGGACGGGGCGGAGTCCCACCGCAGAAGGGCGGGTGGACCGAGCTGCGCGTGGACGGCGAGGCACCACCCGCATGACCGGCCGGGCATGACCTCCTACCTCGTCGTCGGCGTCGGCGCGATCGGCCGCCGTGTGGTCGAGCACCTCGGGGAGGGCGAGGACGTGATGGGAGTCGGCCGCCATGACCAGTGGCCGCCAGCCGAGGTCGTCGTCCTCGCCACGCCGAGTCCGCAACACGAGCTCGCCACGCGGGCGCTCGCGAGCGGCGCGCACGTCGTGTCCACGAGCGACGACCTGGACGACGTCGACGCGCTGCTGCTCGTCCGGCCGCCGGACGAGCAGCGTCTGGTCGTGGCCGCCGCCGCGGCCCCTGGCCTCTCCGGGCTGCTGGCGCGTCACGGAGCGACGTTCCTCACGCAGCTCGACGAGATCCACGTGCAGTCCGTCGGCACGGGCGGGCCGACGTGCGCCATCCAGCACCACCGCGCGCTCGGAGGGACGAGCCTCGGCTGGCACGACGGCGCCTGGCAGGAGCGACCCGCTGGCACCGGACGGGAGCTGTGCTGGTTCCCGGAGCCGGTCGGCGCGCACGACTGCTACCGGGCCGAGCTCGCTGATCCCGTGCTGCTGCACCGGGCGTTCCCGGAAGCCGACCGGATCACGGCCCGGGTCGCGGCGACCCGCCGCGACCGGCTCACCGCTCGGTTGCCGATGCTGCGCGATCCACACCCCGAGGGGCTCGTCGGGGCTGTCCGCGTCGAGCTGCGCGGCGCGGCGGGTACTGCCCGCGAGGTCGTCGTGCTCGGAGCGGCCCAGCCCCTGGCCGGCCTGGCCGCGCTCGTCGCGGCGGAGACCGCCCGCCAGGTCGCCGGTGGGGCGATGCCGCCGGGCGTCGTGACGCTGGCCGATGCCGAGGTCCCGACGAACGCACTCCTCGGAGCACTCGCCGACCGGGGGCTGCGGCTCGAACGGTTCGAGGGGACGGGCGCCCGGACGGCCTGGTAGCGCCAGTACGGCTCTCGGTCGGCACGTCTGCCGGGCGGCCCGCCGCCTCCACCACCCCGCCGATAACGTGCAGCGGGTGGCGAGCGAGCTGCACGCCGAGGTCGACCGGCTCCTGGCAGCCGACGGACAGCGCTACACGACGGGCCGCAGGCGCGTCGTCGAGGTCCTTGCCGTCGCCGCGCAGCCGCTGACCATTCCCGAGATCCTCGAACGGGACGGCGATCTGTCACAGAGCTCCGTGTACCGGAACCTGGCCGTGCTCGAGCGGGCCGGCGCCGTGCAGCGCGTGGTCGCGACGGGCGAGTGGTCCCGCTTCGAGCTCGCCGAGCAGCTCACCGACCATCACCACCACCTGATCTGCGCGTCCTGTGGAACCGTGCGGGACGTGACGGTCCCCGCTGCGCTCGAACGATCACTCGCTCGATCCCTCGGCGACCTCGCATCGGTGGAGGGATTCGCCATCGACCATCACCGCCTCGACCTCGTCGGCCGTTGCGCGGCCTGCGGATGAGTCGCGCATGAGAGCTCCGACGCGCAACGAACGGGCGCCTCTCGTGGCGCCGCCGGGTATCCCGCCGGGCTACGTCCGCACGGTCGCCGGCCGCGGCGAACTGTTCTACCGCCAGCACGTCGGCCCACCCGGCGCGCCGACGCTGCTCCTGCTCCACGGATGGACCGCGAGCGCCGACCTGCAGTTCTTCACCGCGTACCGGGCGCTGAGTGACGCGTACTCGTTCGTCGCGCTCGACCATCGCGGGCACGGGCGCGGCATCCGCACGTCCGAGCCGTTCACCCTCGAGGCCTGCGCCGACGACGCGGCTGCGCTCGTGCGTGACCTCCGCGTCGGACCGGTGATCGTCGTCGGGTACTCCATGGGCGGGCCGATCGCCATGCACACGTGGCGCCGGCATCCGGACATCGTCGCCGGGTTGGTGCTCGAAGCGACCGCGCTGGAGTGGCGGGAGACGCGCCTCGAACGGCTCGGCTGGTGGACGATGCTGCGGCTGATGGAGTTCCTCTTCCGCTCGCGCCTCACCGAGCGGCTGGGCCGAAGGATGCTCACCCGGCTGACGGATGCGAGCCCGACGGTCAAGCCGTTCGTGCCGTGGATCGAGGCCGAGTCCTCACGGAACAACCCGCGGATGATCGCCGAGGCCGGCCACGCGCTGTCCCGGCACGACGCACGGGCATGGGCCGGGGACGTCGACGTCCCTGCCGCGGTGCTGCTGACCACCGGTGACCGCCTCGTGAAGCCGCGCAAGCAGCGCGCGCTCGCCGCTGCGTTGCGCGCCGACGTCGTCGAGCTGGCCGGCGATCACCTCTCGCCGTACGCACACCCGGAGCAGTTCGGCCGGATCACCCGACAGCTCGTCGACCGCGTGGCTGCTCGGGCCGGCTCGTCATCTCCTCTCGCATCACATCGAGCTGCCGGCTGATCGCGTCGAGGTGCTCGCGCAGATCCTCGTTGGTGACGACGTCACCGAGCGCGAGCCGCACGGCCGCCAGCTCGCGGGCGAGGAACTCTGTGTCGGCCTGGGTGCGAGCTGCCACGTCGCGATCGATCTCCGCCTGACGGCGGTCCCGTTCCTCCTGCCGGTTCTGCGCCAGGAGGATCAGCGGCGCCGCGTACGCCGCCTGCGTGGAGAATGCGAGGTTGAGGAGGATGAACGGGTAGGGGTCCCAGCGCAGCGCGATCCACGAGATGTTGACGACGATCCAGACGACGACGATCACCGTCTGGATCACCAGGAAGCGGGCCGTACCGAAAGTGCGGGCGATCGTTTCGGAGAACTGCCCGAACGCGTCCGGGTCGTAGTGGACGCCGAGGCTGCGCCGCACCTCGCGCGGCCTGGTCAGGTCCGCGCCCCGGCGCCTCACGCGCTCGCCTCCTGCGACGTCGCCTCGCGCCAATCCCGCGGCAGCAGACGGTCGAGCACGTCGTCGACGGTGATCGCGCCGAGCAGTCTCTGCTGCTCGTCGCAGACCGCGATCGACAAGAGGTTGTACGTCGCCAGCTTCGCCGCCACTTCCGCCTCGGGGAGGTCCGGAGCGATCGTCGGCTCCTCCTCGAGGATGCGGCCGAGCTCCATCGAAGGCGGCTCGCGCAGGAGCCGCTGGAAGTGGACGACGCCGAGATACCTCCCGGTGGGGGCGACGAACGGCGGCTGGGTGACGAAGACCTGTGCCGCGATGGAGACGAGCCAGTCCGGGTCGCGGACGTTCGCCAGCGCGTCCGCCACCGTGGCCGTCGGGCCGAGGATGATCACGTCGGGAGTGAGCAGCGAACCGGCGGTGCCCTCGGCGTAGGAGAGCAGGCGGCGGACGATGGCCGCCTCGTCGAGATCCATCGCGTCGAGGACGCGGTTGCGCTGGTCGCCGGGCATCTCGGCGAGCAGGTCGGCGAGGTCGTCGTACTCCATCTCCTCGAACACGTCGAGGAGACGTTCGACGTCCAGCCCTTCGATGATCCGCAGCTGCTCCTCCTCCGGCAGCTCCTCGAGGAGGTCCGCGAGCCGGTCGTCCTCCATCATCTCGGCGATCTGGCGCCGCTGCGCGAGCGGGACGGCGCGCAGCGTCGCCGCGACGTCGGCCGGGTGCATGTCACGCAGTGAGGCGGCCTGTACGGCGGATTCCGTCGTCGCGAACAGCGACGCGACCATGTCCCAGTCGACGATGCGATATGCCGCGCGGCGGCGCAGGGGGCGGCGGCGGGCGAGGCGGACCTTGGCGACCTCCCACGAGTTCACCCGGCTCGCGACGGGCCGCAGGGCGAGGTCACTCACCGTTTCGGCGCCGATCCGCCTGTCGAGCAGGTCGCTGACGAGGAGTTCGCCGGGCCGCTTGTGGAACGGGTTGACGTCGAGGTCCCAGGAACGCAGCCGCGCACCGAGGTTGTCCAACTCGCCGACGCGCGCGGCGTTGACGAAGATCCGCCGCCGCTGGCTGAGCGCGACGAAGCCGACGACCTGCGGCGCGGCGGCGCCGATCGGGGGCAGGAGAACGATGTCGTCGAGCTTCCCGATCGTCGATCCCTCGACGTCGAGAAGCGGGAGGCGCAGCACCCGATAGGCGTAGATCAGGTCGCCGGCCATGGCGTCGAGGCTACTCCCGACCTGCGTAAGCGCCCCGTGCTCGGGTTGGTGGTCGTGTTGTCCGTGGGCGGTCCGTGCTACGCGTCCCCCACGAGCACCACCAGGGCGACGGTCTCGACGACCATGCCGAGCGCTCCGAGGACGTCCCCGGTGTAGCCACCGATGCGGCGCCGGGCGAGGAGGGCAACGACCACACCGGCACCGACGCCGACGACGATGCCGGCTGCGCCGGTGATGGCAGAGAGCCCACCTGTGGACGCGGTGACGACAGCGCTCACCACCGTGGCGAGGACGAGCGTGGCGATGGCGGTGAACGAGGCCGCCCGCGGGGCGGATCGGGTGGCGGGCCCTGACGCTGATGGCGTCGAGACGAACGGGGAAGCCAGCCCTCCAGCGCCGCGGGCGTAGGGCTGTGTCGCCATCACCAGGACCATGCCGGCACGAGCCGTTGCCCATACAGCGGCGAGCAGGACGACCGCCCGCCACCCACCGACCGGCAGTGCCGCCAGTGCGGACCACCGCACGAGCAACGTGGCCGCTGTGGTCGCGACGCCGAAGGCGCCGACGTCCGGCGCCGCCATCACCGCCAACCGCTGCTCGCGATCGAGGTGCGGCAGGAGACCGTCGGCGCTGTCGGCGAGGCCGTCGACGTGGAGCAGCCCGGTCAGCGCCAGGTCGGCGGCGACGACAAGCGCGGCTGCTACCGCCGGCGGCCAGACCTGCTCCCCAATCCACCACGCGCAGCCGAGGACGGCGCCGAGGAACATGCCGACGGCGGGGAACCAGGCGAGGTCTGCCGACCGTGGCGGCCGGGATCGGCCGACGACGGTGAGGAACGTGAGCGCGCCGATCACATGTCGCGCTCGAGGGGCACGACTCGCCCGGCGACGACGAACAGCACCCGGTCCGCGACACCGGCGACGGCGCGGTTCACCTCGCCGAGCACGTCCACGAACCGCCGGCCGGCCTCCGAGGTCGGATGGACGCTGAGGCCGACCTCCTCCGAGACGACGACCGTGTCGCCGGACCGCTCCTGCAGTGCGGCGACGAGCGCCTGGACGTCGACTGCCAGGTCCGGGTGGCCGGCGACCCACGTGCCGAGCGAGTCGACGAGCGCGCTGCCGTCGCCGTAGGTCCGCAGCGCGCCGGTGAGATCGGCGCCGGACTCGATCGTCAGCCATGCGTCGGGACGGCGGGCCTGGTGGGCGGCGATGCGCGCCGTGAACTCCGCGTCGGGGTCGGCCCAGCCCGTGGCCACGTAGGTGACCGGCTGGGGCAACTCCTTGGCGAGCCGCTCCGCGACCTCGGACTTGCCGGAGCGCGTCCCGCCGAGGACCAGCACGATCACGCGGGCGGACTGTATCGGGGGACCTCCTGCTGCGAATGGGAGCGTCCGTCGCGCGGCGAGCGGCGCTGAGTACGGTCGACTCGTGCTCGAGTTCGACTGCCCGCGCTGCGCCGCCCACGCGTCGGCGCAGTTCTACGGCCCGTGCGAGTCCTGCCGGGGTGAGCTGCGCGCCCGCTACGCGGGGGCCGGCCGGGTGGTGGAGGCGGCCGAGTACGAGCCGAAGATGAACGTGACGCCCAACGCCGTCGCGTTGAAGGACGACTGACCGATCCGGGCGCCGGGCGGCTCGGGCGTCGTCAGCCGGCAGTGGCGGTGAGGACGCCGTCGTGGATCGAAGTCGTCAGCCGGCAGCGGCGGCGGCGAGGACGCCGTCGTGGATCGGGCCGGCCAGCTCGACGTCCTCGACCCACGTGACGCTGCCTTCGGTCTGCGCACGCTCGTCGCTGTCGATGTCCCAGCCCTCGACCACGAGCGAGGGTTCGCCGCATTGGGGCGGGAACGACTCGAGGATCGCCGAACAGATCCGCGTCGTCCCGTCCACACGGAACGCGGGACCGCGGACCCTCACGCTGACGTCGGTGTCGGCCTCGGCCACATCCTCGATGGCCACGAGCTGACCCTCGTCGAATGCCGGTGCACCGTCGTCGTCACCGCACGCGGCGAAGGCGACCGGCGTGCACGCCAGAGCCGCGATGGCCGCCACCGTTCGCCGTGCGCGTGCTCGCATGACCGTTCGACGCTCAATGGCAGGTAGTGGTTCCCCGGGAGGTGCTACGACGCAGCGTTGAGCTCGGCGACCTCGGCCCAGGGGATGAAGCGGTCCTCGTCACCGCCGGTGATCAGCCACAGGCTGCGACGGTTGAGCGCGTGGAGCAGTCCCCGCTGGCGTGCCCCGTCGCTGCACGCGACGTCGACCTCGCAGCCGATGAGCCCTCGGTGGACGTCGCTCGTGGTCACGGGACTCGCCTCCCGGAGGTCGCTCGGGTCTTCCTACTCCTGAGTGGCCCCGCGGGTGGTGGATACCGCCACGGTGTACCTCTCAGACTTCAGCGCGGCACTCGGCCGATACGCTGGAGCCGCTCGGGGACGTAGCTCAGTTGGCCAGAGCGCCTGCTTTGCAAGCAGGAAGTCGTGGGTTCGAGTCCCATCGTCTCCACCGTATCTACCAGGTGTGATGGGGTCGCACCATCCTCGCCCTTGAGGCCGTGTATCAGACAGGTATCAAAGGAGCGGGCGATGGGGTGGAAGGCGATTGGGATGCCGACCGTTCGGCGCCAGCGCGGGCGCTGGGTCGTGCGCGTGGATGGCATCGACACCGAGACGGGCAAGCACCGGCCTCGACAGCTCGGTACGTACGCGTCGCAACGTTCGGCGCAGGCTGCAGCCCGGTCGATCGCGGCACAGGAGCGGGTCGGCGCCAGGGACTCCGTCAGTTGGCTCGTGCGTCGATGGGTGGCCTCGCGCACCGACGTGAGCCAGAAGGCGCGGGAGCAGTACGAGTGGGCGACCCGCCACATCGAGGCTGGGCTCGGTGCTTCAGGCCCTCGACCAGACGGCCGAGGCGATCGACACCTGGACCACCTGGGCCAACGGACGGCCAGTCCCGACGGCGGTGCTGGCCGACGCCGTGTCCCTCCTGCACGACGTCGCCCGACAGGCACCGCCAGTCACGACTCGGATGGCGAGATCGACAGGCCGCGCTGGTCCGAGCTTCTCGAACCCGCCACCGCGGTGTTGGAGCAGCGAGGACCATCGACTCGAGACCACGTCGGTCACGATCTCGAACACACCGGACCCGACCTCGCCATCGACTTGTGAACGTTCGGCGCATCCTCGGGCACGTCGGGCGCTCGACTTCGCCGGATATGCGTGTGATCAGCGCTGCGTGCGAGACTCCGGGATGGAGGGGGCGCAGCAGACGCCCGCCGTCTCCCCGTTGCTCCGGGACAACCTGGATTGGGGCCCGACGCGGTGG
>DASZOG010000160.1:0-1626 GCA_035550895.1 Acidimicrobiales bacterium | reverse complement strand
TTCGTCGAGCAGCCACAGCTCGGGCCGGCGGGCGACGAGCGCGGCGAGTGCCGTGCGCCGGCGCTGCCCTGCGGACAGGCGGGCGACAGGGAGGTCGGCGAGGCGCCCGCCGAGCTCGAGACGCAGGAGTGCGGCGGCGATCTCGTCGTCGGTCGCGCCGGCGGTGCGGCCCCAGAAGCGGACGTTCTCGGTGACGGTCAGGTCGTCGTAGAGGCCATTGGCGTGGCCGAGGAGGCCCACCTTGGCGCGTACCGCACGGCGGTCGGCGGCGAGGTCGACGCCGAGGACGCGCGCTGTACCGCGGGCGAGCGGCACCAGCCCGGCGCAGAGGCGCAGCAGCGTGGTCTTCCCTGCGCCGTTCGGCCCGCGGAGCAGGACGATCTCACCTCGCTCGACGCGCAGCTCGCCTCCCGCCAGCGCCGGGAACCGACCGAGCAGGACGACGGCGTCGCGGAGGTGGATCACCGGCTCCATGGGCACGGCCAACGGTACTGACCGCCTGCATGTCGGACCAACGCGCGGTGGGCGGCCGCCCGCCGCTGCCGGAGGTCCGCCGGTACCGTGGGCCGACGTGCACGAGAGCGTGGCGGCGGAGCCCGACGTCGCCGACGCGCAGCCCGAGCCGTACCGGCGCTTCCGGGACTGGCGGTTCTACGTCGGGACGCTCGGCAAGGTGCTCCTGTGCACGGGACTCCTCGTCCTCGCGTTCGTCGCGTACCAGTTGTGGGGCACCGGCATCCAGGCGGCGCAAGCCCAGCGGGACCTGGAGGACGAGTTCGAGGAGGCGCTCGCCGCAGCGAGTACGACCGTGCCGCCGACCACGCCGGCGACGGATGCGCCGCCGTCGACCGACTCGACCGGCGGATCGACGGTGCCGTCCACCGCACCAGCGACGACCGCACCGGCGACGACGGTCCCGCCCGCACCAACGGTGCAGGAGGGCGACCCGCTGGCCCGACTGGAGATCCCGGCGATCGGCGTCGACTGGATCGTCGTCGCCGGCGTGCGCGTCGAGGACCTGCAGCGCGGGCCCGGCCACTACCCGGACACGCCGCTCCCCGGCCAGGAGGGCAACGTCGCCATCGCCGGCCACCGGACGACGTACGGCGCTCCCTTCGCCGAGATCAACGAGCTCGAGCCCGGCGACGAGATCGTGCTGACCACGTTCACGGGGCGCTTCGTGTACCGGATGTCCGGCCAGCGGATCGTGCCCCCCACCGACGCGTCGGTCCTCGACCCGACACCGTTCCCCGTGCTGACGCTGACGTCGTGCCACCCGAAGTACTCGGCCCGGGAGCGGATCATCGTCCAGGCGTTGTTCGACGCGGAAGCGTCCGATGGAGTTCTTGCGCCGGCGATGCCCGGATACGCCGGGTCCGCCGCCTCGAATCCGGCGACGGTGGCCTCGACCGCACCTCCGACGGAGCCGGCGGAGTCGACCGTGGCCGACGATCCGGGCACGACCGCAGCGTCACCGGCGACGACGCCGGCGCCGGTCCCGCCGACCACCGCCGCCAGCGCATCGGGGACGTCCTCGGCGGACGCGCTCGAGCAGGGGTGGTTCGACGACGCGGCCGCCTGGCCGCAGGTCGCGCTGTGGGCCGCGGTGCTGATCGCGATCTCGCT
>DASZOG010000159.1:0-16586 GCA_035550895.1 Acidimicrobiales bacterium | reverse complement strand
GTCGAGGCACGCCACGCCACGGTGCTGTCCACGTTCCTCGAGGGGACGACGGTGCTGCCACCGACCTCCGTCGCGCAGCCGGCGACCACCGCGGAGGAGACCACCACGACGGCCGCCGCAGCCGAGGGGGGCGCCGTCCCGGCGCCCGTGGCGCAGGTGCCGGGCGCGTTCGGGTCGTTGAGCGCCGTGAGCGTGGTCCTGGGGGGCGAAGAGCTGACGATCAACTCCCCCGGCCCGAACTCGTACATCTACTGACGCCCTCCGGGTCTGGCCCGTAGACTGCGGGGTGACGGTGAGCCGGCCGGGTGGTCGCGGTGCGGCAACGCGCTGAGGAAGGTCGGGACTCCACAGGGCACGGTGCTGGCGTGAGCCAGGTCGGGGCGACCTGACGGACTAGTGTCACAGAGAGCAGACCGCCGATGGCCGGCCGGCCCGACCGGCCGGAACAGGCAAGGGTGAAACGGTGCGGTAAGAGCGCACCAGCGTCCGGAGCGATCCGGGCGGCTCGACAAACCCCACCCGGAGCAAGGCCGAGCAGGGGGCACGGGCGGCCCGTCCGCCCCGCGAGGGGCAGCCCCCGGGTAGGCCGCGTAGATGGATGGTCACCCAGGCGCCGCAAGGCGCTGGACAGGATCCCGCCTACAGGTCGACTCACCGTCACCGACGCACTCACCGTCGCGACCGGCGCTCGCCGGGGTGGGTACGTAAGGTCGGCCTGCGGATGCTCATCGGGCGGTGAGCCGGAAGGAGCGGTGCTGGCCCGATGGTGCGGAACATCCTGCGGTGGATCTATGCCAGAGCGCGTCGGACCTTCTGGAACCTGCGACGTGGTCGGCGTTGTCTCCGGAGCGTCAGCGGTCTGTCCAGCAAGGCCCGCGTCGTTCGGCTCGTGGCGGAGTCCTGCGCCCTCCCGGACGTGGAGCAGCCCCTGGCCCGCACGGCGATCGCGGTTCACGATGCCCGCTACGGCCAGGATCTCTGGCTGAGGCCGCGGTCGACCGACCTGGCCGCGTTCGACTTCGTCGAAGAGCGGTACCACCTCCCGCCGGAGATCGACCCCCCGTTCGACCACATCGCCGTGTTCGGGGCGAACATCGGCATCGTGCTCGTCGACCTCGCGGCCCGCTTCCCCGAGGCCCGCCTTCTCGCCGTGGAGCCGTACGCGCAGAACGCGGCTGTCGCCCGCCGGAACCTGGCGCCGCTCGGCGATCGCTGCACGTTCGTCGAAACCGCCGTCTGGCACGAGGACGCCGAGCTCGAGCTCATTTGGACCGAGGACGCCTGGGGCTTCAACCTCGCCCGCAACGTCACCGCCGAGGAGCGCGCCGAAGGCACGCACTTCGTCAAGGCGATCGAGGCGGGCGCGCTGCTCGACGAGTTCACCGGCGGCCGACCGGTCGATTTCAGCTTCATCAACATCGAGTCGGCGTGGTACGAGCTGCTCCGACACGGTGAGTGGACGCACAACGTCAGGTCGCTCAAGGTCGAGATCGTGGATCACTACGAGGAGGTGGTCCCGCTCCTCGAGTCGCTCGGCTTCCGAGCGCGTCTGGAGCGACTGTCCTGGGGCGGATACGGGGTGGCCACCCGACCCTGACCCGCGGGTCTTCAGGAATCCGGCGGCATCCGAGCAGGCAACGGCTCGACGGTAATCGTCGGGGGGATGACGGCTTCGTCGAACTGCTCGCCGTCCTGATCGACGGCCCGCAACAGGATGTGGTCGTCGTAGATGTTCAGGTCGATGAAGTGGTGGGTGGAGTAGGCGACGGCGGTGTACTCGGCGGTGCCAGTGGGACGGGTGCGTGAAGCAGCGCCGGTGACGATGTAGGTGACCCCGTTGACCGGGTTGCTGCGCTGGTAGTCGTGCTCGTGGCCGGAGAACACGATCTGCACTCCGTAGCGTTCGAACAGCGGGACGAACGCCTCGCGCACCTCCCGGTGAGAGCCGTGGAACCCACTCGAGTACGGCGGGTGGTGCAGGCCGACGAGCTTCCACGTGGCGTCGCTGGCGGCGAGCGTGGCTTCCAGCCAGGCGAGCTGATCGGGGTTCGTCGGGTCGGTGCTGTCGAGTGCGATGCCGAGCAGGTCGCCGCGTTCGACGGCGTACCAGCGTCCCGGCATGCCGAGCGCAGCGAGCTGTGCATCGCCGGCTCCGCTGGCGACATCGTGGTTGCCGAGGATGGCGAACAACTCGGTACCCGCGTCGAGCAGCGGGCCGAACGGTTCGAAGACGGTTGCCTGGATCCGGTCGGGGTCACCGGCGGGGTACACGTTGTCGCCGAGCAGCATCAGGATGTCGTAGGGGTCGAAGCGGGATTGCTCGGCGACGGCGGCAGCCGTCTCGTGTTCGCGGTCCCCACCGTCACCGATGTCGCCGAGGAGCGCCACTCGCAGCCACGGTTGCGCCTCCGCTGGAAGGGGAACCACGTCCCAGGTCTGCGACGGCTCCCCGACGCGATGGGTGAGATAGGCGCCGATGAGGTCACGATTCATCATCGCCACCGCTCCCGCGACCACCGCCAGAGCACCCACCACCGCCCCGACGCGTCGACGCCACCGCCTCCGCCGGGGACGGCCGCTGGGCGGCTCCGGCGGCGCGTTCACCGGTTCGACCGAGACCACGCTCACCGCCCACAGCGTCTCGCAGGTGAGCGGTGACAACGAGAGCCCAAAGTCCCACCTTGCCGGGCGGAGGTCACCCCCGACCGTGGTCCTCGCCGTCGCCTCCGCGGCGCCACGGTGATGGGGACGCGGTTCTCGATCCGTCCGTCGTCCCGTCCCACGCGTCGAGCGCAGTAGGGCCGTTCGTCCGCCGGCCCGGCGCAGCGATCGGTGCCATTCTCTGGGCGTGGAGAATGTGGCTGGCGGTGTCGGCAGTGACCTGGAGCTGCTGCAGGAGTACGAGCCGGTGCTGCGGTTCACCGCCGGGGAGCTGTTCTTCCCGACAGCGGTCGAGGCGTACGTGCGCATCGCCTCGTTGTGGGAGCTCGAGCCGGGCGGCGGCGCGCAGCAGGTTGTCGCCGCTGGCTCGCTCGACGTCGATCGCCTGTGCAAGGAGGCCGCGGCACGACCGGACGTGGAGCTCTCGCTGCGGTTCGTCGCAGCACGCTTCGACCGCAAGCAGTACCGCGAGTGGCGGCGCCGACCGGGCCGGCCGGTGTTCCGCTCGGGTGGTCGCTTCACCAAGGTCGGGCTCCTGGCGCGAGTGATCGACATCCTGTTCCGGTCCTCGCTGCTGCTGCGCGGCCGCGTGCCGGGCGGGCTGGCGGCAGCCGCAGAGGTCGCGTACCGAACGCACCTCGCTCCCCAGCACCACCCGTACTACGCACACGTGACGCGCGAAGGCGGATACGTCGCCCTCCAGTACTGGTTCTTCTACGCGATGAACGACTGGCGCTCCTCGTTCGGCGGGGCGAACGACCACGAAGCCGACTGGGAGCAGGTGACGGTGTATCTGGCCGAACAGCCTGACGGGACGTTGCAGCCCGCATGGGTCGCGCTCTCTGCGCACGACGAGGTGGGCGACGACCTGCGCCGGCGGTGGGACGACCCGGAGCTCGTCCGGGAGGGTGACCATCCGGTCGTGTTCCCGGGCGCCGGCTCCCATTCGGGCGTCGTGGTCCCCGGCGACTACGTGACCGCTGTCGATCCGCCGGGAGTCCTGCATCGTCTCCTCGGCGGGCTGCGCCGCCTGGCGCGCATCTTCACGCCGTGGACGCGGGGCGAGATCGCCCAAGGCATCGGCATCCCGTTCATCGACTACCACCGCGGCGACGGCACGACGATCGGTCCGGGCCACGACCGGACGTGGTCCCCCGTCGTCATCAGCGACGACACGCCGTGGGTCCAGCAGTACCGGGGACTGTGGGGCCTCGACACCCGCGACCGCTTCGGTGGCGAGCGGGCCCCGGCCGGTCCGCGCTACGAGCGCGGTGGCGTCGTGCGCCAGTCGTGGTCCGATCCGCTCGGGTGGGCCGGGTTGCAGAAGGTGCCGGCATCCGCGACCGAGACCGCGGCGCTGTTGCGCGCCCGCGTCGGTGCCATCGACGCCGAGATCGGCGGCCTCAGCGCGCAGATCGACGCCGGACGGACGACGCTGCGCAGCGCGACTGCCGAGGCCACGTCGCTCGGCCACCGGCAGGGCCTGGCCGGCGTCGCCGCGGAACGCCGCGCGCAGCTGCGACAGCAGGAGCGCGATCTCCACGCCCTCTCGATCCGCCGGGCGCAACTGCTCGCCGAACGATCGGCGCACGCCGAAGCCCTCGAGAACCCACCGTCTCCCCCGCCGCCGCAGGCGCACCTGCGGAAGAAGGCGCTCCCCGTCGAGGCGGAGACGGACACTCGCTCCCGGTTCCTGCGCATCTGGTCGACTCTGAGCACTCCCCTGCTGTTCGCGGCGGTGGCCTTTCTCTTCTTCGACCAGAACGTCGCCGTCATCACCGGCCTCGTCGTCTTCGCCGTGGTCTTCCTCGGCGTCGAGGCGATCGCCCGCCGCCGGTTCCTCGCCTACGCGATGACGATCGTGCTCGCCGTGCTGGCGGTCGGGTTGGCGGTCCTCGTGGCGCAGGAGGTGTTCGGGCGTTGGCAGACGGTGCTCGCAGCGGTGTTCGGGGCGGCGGCGGTCGCCACGCTGGTGGTCAACCTGCGCGATCTCCGCCGGGGCTGAGGCCGGCGTCGGCCACCAGGCGGGGCACCGCCTCGGCTTCCCACCCCGGCGCCATCAGGTGGACCCCGGCGACGCCGGACACGTCCCGCAACCGGCGGACGACGCCCGCCGCGACCGCCAGTCCCGCCGCCTTCGCCTCGGCACCCTGCAACCCGTCCAGCGCGGCAAACGTCGCCGCGTCGACTTCCACGCCCGGGATGTTGTCGTGCATGTGGTGGAGGGCGCGACTGCTGCGCGGCGGTGTGACGCCGACCAGCACCGGCGCCCGCGCGGGCACACCCGCCGCCACGACCGCCGCGTACCACTCGGCGAACCGGTCGACGTCGAAGACGATGTTCGTCTGGAAGAAGTGCACGCCCGCCTCGATCTTCTGCTCGATCTTCTCGATGCTGTCGAGCAGCGGGTTCATCGCGCTCCCGATGGCGAAGTCGGTCGACATGCGCAGCTCCTCGCCGGCGGCCAGGCGACCGGCGTTCATCTGCGCGACCAGCCGCACCAGGCCCGTGGAGTCGATGTCGGAGACAGGTTTGGCGATCCCGTCATAGGCGCCGACCTTCAACGGGTCCCCGGACAGCGTCAGCAGGCTGTGGACGCCGAGCGCCCACGCCCCGAGCAGCTCGGACTGCAGCGCGAGCAGGTTCCGATCCCGCGTCGTCAGCTGGAGGATCGGCTCCACACCCTCCTCGAGCATCCACACCGCTCCGGCGACCGGGGACACCTTCACCGTCGCCGCCTGGTTGTCCGTGATGTTGGCCGCATGGACCACCGGGGCAAGCGCGCGGGCGGTGCGCCGGACCTCGTCCGCGTCGGGGTTCGCTGGTGGCCCGAGCTCCGCGGTCACCACCCACTCGCCTGCGGACAGCGCGTCACGAAACGTCACTTCGAGCTCCTCGTCGTCACGGCCCGCCTGGGGCGGTGGGCGGCCTCATGCCGGGGCCGGCGTCGCGGGGCCGGTCAGGTGCCACGTCTCGTTGAAGCTGCGCAGCATCGGCCGCGAGGGCACGCCGGCGATCCGGCTGATCGATCCCTGGTCGAGGTACGAGCGCCACGCGCTCTCCACACCGGCGCCGAGCGCCCACGCCACTGCGGCCTTGATCGGCGAGACGTGGCTGACGACGACGATGTCGACCTCGAGCGCCTTGGCGAGGAGCTCCTCACAGGCCTCGTGGACTCGCGCGCCGAGCTCGCGCTGGGACTCTCCTCCGGCGGGCACGAAGTCGAGATCCCACCGCCACCGCTCCCAGACCTCGGCGGCGACCTCTGCCAGACGACACCCGTCGAGGTTGCCGTAGTCGAGCTCGATCCACCGCTCGTCGACCTCGACCGAGCGGCCGAGCGCCCGCGCGGTCTGCGTGGCGCGCAGGAGCGGGCTGGAGACGACCCGGTCCACGTTGGGCAGGGCGGCGGCGATGCACTCGGCCTGCCAGCGGCCGTGCTGGTCGAGCGGATGGTCCAATCGCCCCTGAAGCAGTCCCGCCGCGTTCGCAGCCGTCCGCCCATGGCGGACGAGAATCAGCATGGCGGAAGTTGAGCACACCGGGCGCTCGCCGGCCGCCCCCGAGGACGACCGTCATCGGCCACCGCGGTCGACGACATCCCGATCGAGGCGACCGGTGCGCACGAACCGCCGGCGACGGTCGGCGTCGGACATCCCGAACCGCTGCCAGGCCCACACGAGGATCGCCAACCCGATGATCTCCAGCGCGATGTTCCACAGCCCGCGCTCGACGGTGGGTAGCGGCGGGTCGCCGGCGAACTCCGCACCGCTGAACGGCCACCAGAACACGTCGGTGTCGGCGAACGCGCCGTCGAGGACGAGATGGAGGAACGTGCCGATCGGCAGGGCGATCAGTCGGCGGCGCAGTGCTCGCCGCCCGACGGTGGCCAGCATCACGGCGGCCAGGAGCACGACGCTGAAGGTCAGCGAGTGGAGCACGCGCGCCCCGCCGAACAGCGCGTCGACGGCGTCCGGGAGGAGCACACCGGCGAACAGCAGGCGGTAGTCGAAGGCGGGATCGCGGAACACCAGCCAGACGATGAGGAACGCGCCGCCGAGGAACCAGAGGATCATGCCGGGCCCGGATCCGTCAGCGGACGAGGAGCCGCCCGCAGTGCTCGCACTCGACGAGTGCGTCCGGCGGTTCGTGGCGGATCCGGTCGAGCTCGCTCGTGGACAGCGTGAGATGGCACCCCAGGCACCTGCCGCCCTCCAGCCGGGCGACGGCCACGCCGCCGAGGTTGCGCCGCAGGCGCTCGTAGCGGGCGAGCAGCGCTTCGGGCACCATCGGCACCGTTTCCGCCCGCCGGGCCGCGACCGTGGCCAGCTCGTCGTCCACCGCCTGCTCGGCGACGGCGAGCGCGTCTCGTGCCGCGGTGACGTCGCCGGCGAGCTCGCCGATCGCCTTTGCGTCCGCCGCGTCGAGGTCGTCGAGCTCGGCGATGGCCCCCATCCGCTCCAGGATCTCGTCCTCCAGCTCGCTCCGCTTGGCCGCCAGCGTCCGCTGCTCGGCCATCACGGCCTCCGCCTCGCGGGGAACGAAGATCGACTTCAGCTTGGCGGACAGGTCGGCGTGGCGGGCGTCCGCGACGGCGAGATCGGCCTCCAGTCGCTGCTGCTCGACGAGAACCTCGCGGCGCGTGGCGTCACGCCCGGCGATCGCCGCCTCGAGTTCGGCGACGCGGGCCTCGACGGCGTTCGCGGCCGCCCGTTCGGGCAGCGATCGGCGGCGGACGGCCAGCTGGTCGGCGAGCGTGTCGAGATCCTGGATGGCAAGGAGGCGGTGCTGCTCGTCCGGCTGGGGTGCCTGCTCGGCCGGCTGCGGAGCCGCGGCCGCCGGATCGGGCTCCGTCACGGCGACGCCGTCGGTGGTCCGCCGCCGTCGTTCCCCCTGCCACCGCCTCCCCCGTTGCCACCGCCACCACCGCCGCCCTCGCCCCCACCGCCGTCCTCGCCGCCCGCATCCGTGGCTGCGGCCGGCTGGACGGGCGCCGCGGGAGGCGGAGGCGCAGGAGGCGGAGGCGCAGGAGGCGGAGGCGGGCCACTGCGGCAGTTGTGCACACCGGTGCCCAGCGCCGCCGACGGAAGCGGGTAGAAGGGATCGACGACGTCCGCGGGCACCGGCAGGCCCGTCGCCCCGATGTCCAGGCTCGACCGGTACTGGACGGGCGGCGCCGTGACCGGCGCGGCCGGGTCGACCACCGGTGGGGTCGGCGCCTGCGGGGCGACCACGACGGACGTGCGGTATACGCACTCGTCCCCGGGCAGGAACAGCCGGCGCGGCGGCCGACCCGGCTCGGGCGGCGGTGGCCAGTCCTCGAACGGCAGGTTCTGGTGGGCGGCGTCCATGAACGCCTTCCAGATCAGCACCGGATAGGTGCCGCCTTGGATGCGCGGGAACTCGAACTCGGGGATGCCGTTCATCGGCGTCTGCCCCTTGGGGTCGCCGACCCAGACCCCGGCGGTGATCTGCGGCGTGGCGCCCACGAACCACGCGTTCGTGTTGCGGAACTGCGTACCGGTCTTGCCCGCCGCGGGCCGACCACCGGCAAGCGGACCGCGCCGGCCGGTGCCCCGCGTGAGCACGCCCTTCAAGATGTCGATCGCGGTGTTCGCCGTGACCGGGAAGAAGACCGGCGTGCCCGGATCCGCGTGCTGGTAGATGACGGTCCCGTCAGGACCCTCGATCCGCTCGACGTAGTACGGCGTCATGTGCGCGCCCTGGTTGGCGAGCGTCTGGAACCCCGTGACCATGTCCATCACGGTCATCTCGTTGTTCCCGGTGGCGAGGGACGGAATGGCGAGCAGCTCGGTCTTCACGCCCATCCGGTACATCGTGTCGACGACGCGGTTCAGACCGATGATCTGCGCCAGGCGGGCATAGGCGCAGTTGATCGATGCCCACGTGTGCTGCTCGAGGGGGACGACGCCGCGGCTGACGGCGTCCCGGATCTCGAACGGCTCCGTCGGGTTGCCCGGGTTCGGCAATGTGCACGGGCTGCGACCATCGAGCACGTCGTTCGGCTGCGCGCCGGCGGCGAGGGCGGCGGCGAGGATGAAGTACTTCACCGCCGATCCCGTCTGGCGCTTCGCCTGCGTGGTCAGGTTGACCTGCGACTGGTTGAAGCCGGGTCCCCCGCGCATCGCCAGCACGGCGCCCGTCTTCGTGTCGAGCGCCAGCAACGCGGCGTCGAAGCCTTGCGCGTTGCGCGGCAGGATGGTGGTCGCGTTCTCGGCGAAGGCCTGCAGGAACGGGTTGATCGTGGTGTAGATCCGCAACCCGCCGCGGAACAGCGCGTTGAACCGCTCGGTGCGCGTCTCGCCGAGGATCGTCGACTCGTTGAGGAGGAACTCCTTCACCGCGTCGGAGAAGTACGAGCGGGACACGGCGAGCTCCGGCGACGCCTTCGCGCTGGACGGCACGACGAACGTGCTCTGGATCTCCGCCGCCTCCGTGTCGGTCAGCCGCTCGACGGCGACGAGGCGGTCGAGCACCTGGCGGAAGCGGAACTGCGAGCGCTCGGGGCGGACGAAGGGGTCGTACTCGGTCGGGTTCCGGATCAGCCCGGCGAGGTACGCGCCCTCGACGAGCGTCAGGTCGGTGACGTTCTTCCCGAAGTACCGCTCCGCGCCCGCCTGCAGCCCGTACGCGTTGTTGCCCAGGAACACCGTGTTCAGGTACCGCTCGAGGACCGCTTCCTTGCCGATCTCCTTCTCGAGCCGCACCGCGGTCACGGCTTCGAGGGCCTTCGTCTGGACGTCGCGCGGCAGCGTCGGGAAGATCAGGTTCTTCACGACCTGTTGGGTGATGGTCGAGCCGCCTTGCTCCGTCGTGCCGGCGGACACGTTCGCCCGCAGGGCGCGCAGCACACTGCGGCCGTTGGCCCCGTGGTGGTTCCAGAAGTCCGCGTCCTCGACGGCGAGGACGGCCGCGACGACGTCAGGGGGCACGTTCGCCAGGGGGAACGGCTCGCGGTCCTCGACCTTCAGGACGTCGATCGGCCCGCCGAGGTTGTTGTACATGATCGAGCGGCGGGGCTCGGTGGCCAGCTTCGGGACCGGCAGCGGCTCCTCGTCGTGGGACGTCGCCAGCTTGGCGATCTGCGGCACCGTGGCAGCCAGGACCGCGGTCGCGCCGATGGAGCCGACGAGGAAGATCGCCGCCAGGCGCAACAGGTGCCGCACGAGTGCTAGAGGCTACCGGCGTCGTCCACGACGCCCGGGTCACCTCGGGCCCGGCTCAGCGAGTGACAGCGACCGGGGCGCGGTTGGCGTCGATCCAGCGCTCCAGCGCCGGACCGCTCTCGAAGCTGCAGATCAGCGCGTACCGCGGGGTGTCGCCGTTGTGGACGACGACGTGCCACAGGCGCTGCGTGTCCACGACGAAGCGGGCGCCGCGGTGCAGCGGGACGCGCGTCTCCGTCGCCGGGTCGGGCAGCCCGTCCGGCCCGCTGTCCATGAGCAGCATGTAGCTGTCCGGGTTGTCGGTCAGCTCCAGCCACGCACGGACGACCCACCCGGCGGCGTCCGGGTTGAACCGGTTGTTGTCGTCGCGGTGCAGGCTGCGCAGCGCGGTCTCCCGGTCCTGCGGCTCGAGCTTGATCGTGCGCACCCGCCCGAAGTTGGCGCCGACGCTCGACACGTACTCGCGGATCGTCGGGCAGATCGTCGCGTTCGACGTGAAGATGGCGTCCCTGTCGGCCTTGCCCTTGTCCCAGAAGCCGCGACAGTCGAGCTCGCCGTCGGCGCTGGCGATCGGGGCGAAGTTCGTGTCGCCGCCGCTCTTCCAGTCCATGTACTCCAGCGACTCGTACTCCGCCGCGGGGACGGTGAACGACGCGTCGGTGAGCGCGACCACACCGGTCGGGGCCAGCACGTCGAGGCGGTGGTGCGGGGTCTCGCGGGGGATGCCGACGGACCAGTGCTCCGCCGTCGGCCAGAAGCCTGACATGGCGGCGAGTGTACGGGCGGAGCCCTCTCCGAGCCGGTCAGCTCCCGCTGCCGTACGGACGGGTGATGATCTCCAGCCAGTGTCCGTCCGGGTCCGGGAAGTAGACGCCCCGGCCGCCGTCGTGGTGGTTGATCTGCCCCTTCTGACGACCCATCGGATCGGCGTAGTACGGGATGCCGCGTTCGACCACCCGGCCGAAGATCGCGTCGAACTCGTCCTCGCTGACGAGGAACGCGTAGTGCTGCGCGCGCAGCTCCTCGCCGTCGAACCGGTCGAAGTCGAGGTTGACCCCGTTGCTCGTGGTCACCTGCCAGAACGGCGGCAGGTGCTCGGGCGAGTCGAAGCCGAACATCTCGGCGAACCAGGTCGCCGAAGCGGCGGGATCACGGGAGGCGACGATCGTGTGGTTCAGCTCCACAGCCATGCCCCAAGTCTGCCGCGCGGCGTCGGCTGGCAGACTCGCCGGTGATGGATGCGCTCCGGATCGCCAACTGCAGCGGCTTCTACGGGGACCGCGTCTCGGCGGCGCGGGAGATGGTCGACGGCGGCCCGATCGACGTCCTCACCGGCGATTGGCTGGCCGAGCTGACGATGCTCATCCTCAGCCGGCTGCGGGCCAAGGCGCCGGCGGCCGGCTACGCCCGCACGTTCATCGCGCAGATGGAGCAAGTGATGGGCGACTGCCTCGACCGCGGCATCACCGTCGTCAGCAACGCCGGGGGGCTGAACCCGGCTGGCTGCGCGGAGGCCGTGGCGGAGGTCGCCGAACGCCTCGGCCTGTCACCGCGCATCGCCTACGTCGCCGGTGACGACCTCGTACCCCGGTGGGACGAGCTCACCGCCGCCGGCCACACGTTCCCGAACCTCGACACCGGCGAGACGCTGGCCGACCGGGGTGTCGACGTCGTCACGGCGAACGCCTACCTCGGTGTGTGGGGCATCGTCGAGGCGCTGGAGCGCGGCGCCGACATCGTCATCACCGGTCGCGTGACGGACGCCGCGGTCGTCGCCGCGCCGGCGGCGTGGCGCTTCCGCTGGAAGCGCACTGACTGGGACCAGCTCGCCGGGGCGATCGTCGCCGGGCACGTCATCGAGTGCGGCGGGCAGGCCACGGGCGGCAACTACTCGTTCTTCTCCGAGGTCCCTGGCATCGCGCGCGTCGGCTTCCCGATCGCCGAGATCGAGCCGGACGGGTCGTCCGTGATCACCAAGCATCCCGGCGACGGCGGTCAGGTGTCGGTGGGCACGGTCACGTCGCAGCTGCTCTACGAGATCGGTGGCCCGCGCTATCTCAACCCGGACGTCATCTCACGCTTCGACACGATCCGGCTCACGGAGGAGGCGCCGGACCGGGTGCGGATCACCGGCACCCGTGGCGAGCCGCCGCCGGACACGCTGAAGGTGGCGATCAACTTCCAGGGCGGGTTCCGCAACTCGTTCGCGTTCGCCATCACCGGCCTCGACGTGGAGGGGAAGGCCGCGCTGATCCGCCGCCAGATCGCGCCCGCGCTCGCCGCGATCGAGCAGGCGTCGGTGCAGCTGGTGCGGACGGACAAGGACGACCCGCCGACGAACGAGGAAGCGGTCGCCCTGCTGCGCGTCACGGTCAAGGACCGCGACGAGCGCAAGGTCGGACGGGCCTTCGCCGATCGCGCGGTGGAGCTGGCGCTGACGAGCATCCCCGGGTTCTTCGGGATCAGCGGCGCTCCCGGGCCGGGGCAGCCGTTCGGTGTCTACTGGCCGGCGACGATCCCGGCCGATCTGGTGCCGCAGGAGGTCGTCGTGCTCGGCGGCGAGACGACGGTGGTCGACAACACGCTCGGGCCGTTCGATCCCATCGAAGTCGTCCCTGCGGCAGTCGCGCTGCAGCCGGTTCCCAACGGGCCGACCCGGCGGGCGCCGCTCGGGCTGGTTGCCGGCGCCCGCTCCGGTGACAAGGGCGGCAACGCGAACGTCGGCGTCTTCACACGTTCGGCGGAGGCGTTCGCCTGGTTGCGTCAGGAGTTGACCGTCGAGCGCTTCCGCGAGCTCGTCATGGAGGCGCGTGATCTGGCGGTGGAACGCTACGAGCTGGCCAACCTCTGGTCGCTGAACTTCGTCGTCGTCGGCCTGCTCGAGGAGGGCGTGGCCGCGTCGACCCGCCAGGACGGCCAGGCGAAGGGCCTCGGTGAGTACTTGCGCGCCAAGTGGGTGGACATCCCGGAGTCGCTGCTCGCCTGAGCCGGCGTGGTGCGGTGCGGTGGCGCGCCGTCAGTCGGCGATCAGGGCGTGCGCCTTGTCCACGTCCACCGGGACGCCTGGCGTGTTGCGGCACAGCTCGACCATGATCCCGTTCGGATCCGCGAAGTAGAGCGAGTGGCACCAGCCGTGGTCGACCTCCATCATCGGCTCGATCCCCGCCTCGGCCATCCGGGCCCGGACCTCGTCCTGGCGCTCCGCGGTGGCGTCGAACGCGACGTGGTTCACCCACACGGGCAGGCCGTTGCCGGTGGAGATGTCCGCGCGCCAGTCCGGCTTCTCGCCGACACCTTCGATGTCGAAGAAGGCGATGCTGCTGCCGTCGCCCAGGTCGAAGAACACGTGCCGGAAGCGGCCCTTCTTCACCTTGTCCACCTCGGTATGGACCAGCGGGAAGCCGAGCAGGTCCTCGTAGAAGTGGCGCGTGGCCTCGACGTCACGGCACGCGTAGGCGACGTGGTGGAACCCCATGGAACGGACGTTACGACGCTCGGGCCGGTCCTGCTCGCCGAGCGTGCTCACCACGTGTCGACGCAGGAGCGCTTCTTGCCGGTGCGCGGCGGTGGCGAGGGAACCGACGTGAGCGCGCGGCTGATCCAGCGGCGGGAGTCGGCAGAATCGATCACGTCGTCGATCTCGAAGTACGACGCGGCGTTCAGCGCCTTGCCGTGCTCGTAGGCCCGAGCGACCATCTGGCGGAACAGTGCCTCCCGCTCGTCCGGGTCGTCCACCGCTTCGAGCTCCCTGCGGAAGCCGAGGCGCACGGAGCCCTCCAATCCCATCCCGCCGAACTCGCCGGTCGGCCAGGCGACGGTGAGCATCGGGGACCTCGTGCTGCCACCAGCCATCGCCTGCCCACCGAGGCCGTACATCTTGCGCAGCACGATCGTGAAGAACGGCACCGTCAGGCTGGCACCGACGACGAACATCCGGCTGCAGTGGCGGACGAGCCCGGTCTTCTCGACCTCCGGGCCGACCATCATCCCTGGCGTGTCGCAGAGGAACAGCAGCGGCAGGTCGAACGCGTCGCACAGCTGCATGAACCGCGCCGCCTTGTCCGCGCCGTCGCTGTCGATCGCGCCGCCGAGGTGGGCCGGATCGTTGGCCACGATGCCGATCGGGCGTCCCTCGACGCGGGCGAGCGCCGTGACCATTCCGGCACCGAACCCGCGGCGCAACTCGAGCACGGAACCCGTGTCGGCGATCGTCTCGACGACGCGGCGCACGTCGTAGACGCGCAGCCGGTCCTCCGGTACGAGCGAACGCAGCAGGCGTTGGTCGGTGCACTCCCCCGCCGGCAGCGGCCCCTGGAAGTACGAGAGGTACCGCTTCGCGACGGCGACGGCCTCGGCCTCGTCTTCCACGGCGACGTCGACCACGCCGTTGGGGACCATCACCGACATCGGGCCGACCTCGTCGGGCTCGAAGACCCCGAGCCCACCGCCCTCGATCATCGCCGGGCCGCCCATGCCGATCGTCGAGTCCGCCGTGGCGATGATCACGTCGCAGCATCCGAGGATCGCCGCGTTGCCGGCGAAGCAGCGCCCGGACGTGATGCCGACGAGCGGGACGAGCCCGGACAGACCGCCCCACAGCGCGAAGGCCAGGCAGTCCAGGCCGGACACGCCGAGTGCGTCGGTGTCGCCCGGGCGGCCACCACCACCTTCGGCGAGGAAGACCACCGGCAGGCGCCACTTCTCGGCGAGCTCGAACAGGCGGTCCTTCTTGCGGTGGTTCATGTGTCCCTGCGTGCCGGCGAGCACCGTGTAGTCGTAGGACATCACGACGCAGCGGGCGTCCTCCGCGCCGAACAGGTCCCCGTTGACCGTGCCGATGCCGCCGACGAGACCGTCGGCCGGCGTGCGGGCGATGAGGTCGTCGAGCGCGCGGCGCCGGCGCTGGGCGGCGATGACGAGCGGTCCGTACTCGACGAACGAGTCCGGGTCGCACAGGTCGGCGACGTTCTCCCGCGCCGTGCGCTGACCGGTGGCGCGCCGGCGGGCGACGGCATCGCCGCGGGCCGCGTCGAGCCCGGTGGTGTGGCGCTCAACCACCTCTGCCAGGTCGGGGCGGACGCGGTCGAGATCGACGTCGGCCGTTCCGGTGGACGAGGGTGCCGCCGCACCGGTCGGCGCGTCGTGCGCGACGGCGACGAGTCCCTGCCCTGCCATCACCGTCTCGCCCTCCGCCACCAGCAGCGCGACGACCCGCCCTCCGGCAGGCGTGAGGACCACATGGTGCATCTTCATCGCCTCGAGGACGAGCAGTTGCTGGCCGGGCTGCACGAGGTCCCCGGCGGCCACGTCGATGGCGACGACCGTTCCCTGCAGGGGCGACGGAACGCGGATCGTGTCGACGTCGGAGCCACTCATCCCCGCCGCACGTTACGCGCGCGCGGTCGTTCAGGCTCTGAGGAGCGACGGCGGTACCGAGGCGGCGACCGCCGCCATGCCGTCGGGATCGCGGGTGGAGACGCCCTTCGTGAACGGCAGCGCGGCCCATCCGGCGCGACGCAGCCAGCGGACGGCGAGCGGGCCATGGCGCGGTTCGGCGATCGGATCGATCGGGTCGCCGCGCAGCACCTGCACGGCGATGCGCCGGACACGATCCGGATCGGGCTCGAAGCCGGCGGCGCGGGCCCGGAGCACGAGGTGCGAGGCGACGAGGCGCAGCTCGCCCGCGCCGTGGACGACCGAGGCGTAGAGCGCAGGGATCGCTGCAGCGAGCATCCAGGTCGGGGTCCGGGCGAACACGGCGCGCAACGGGCCGAATCGGCGGGCGAAGCGGGCCGCGAGCAGGGCGACGGTCGCCTTGCTCACCGCGGCCGGCGGTTGCACCGGGGCGGCGAGCTCGTCCGCCAGGACGTCCTCTGCGGCGACGCGGTTCGGATCGCGCAGCGCCGAGGCAATGACCCGCCGGGCGAGCGCCCGGGCCGCTCCCTCCACCGCCGAGGCGACGGCGGAAGCGGAGAAGCGGCCGGTGCGGCTGACCGCGTCGACCGCCGCCCGGACGACGGCGGCTGCCTCCCGATCCTCACCCTTGCGGTCGGGAGACACCGGCTCGAGATCGGTGCTCGTCACGGTCTGCTCACTCATGGCCGCAGGTGTACCCCGAAACGCGCCGACGGCGCCCATTCGGGCGCCGTCCGGGCTCGAGGAACGAATTCGCTAGGCGACCTTCGTCAGGTTCCCCGCGTAATGGAGGATGTAGTCACCGCTCGTGAGGTCGAACGTCCGCTCGCCCGTGAACGCCATCTCGACCTTGCCGGACGGCGTCGTGCAGTCGGACGCGACGCCCGCCGGAGTCGAGCACTCGCTGATCTGCGAGTAGTCGGTGAAGATCTCGTACTTCGCCGTGCCGCTAGGGGGCGACGTGAGCTTGTACGTGCCAACGAGCAGGTCCAGACCGACAAGGTAGGCCCCGTTCGTGTAGCCGGCCGCGATCGGGTCGACACTCGCTCCGGTCCAGGCGTCCCGGTGACCGAGGTACGACAGCGTCCCGCCGACGGTGAGCTTGCAGTCCGTGGTGAACACGCTCGCCAGCCAGGTGCCGGCGTTCGTGGGCGCGCCGCCAGGCACGAAGTCGTTGTCGGGGGCCCCGAAGTGAGCGTTGGTGGGCGAGTCGTAGATCTGCACCCATGAGTTGAGCGCGACGCGGAAGACGCCCTTCTCGATGTCGACAGCTGGATAAGTGCCGCTCGTCAGCGTGCGCAAGAGAGCTGGCGGGTTCGTCGA
>DASZOG010000158.1:0-9615 GCA_035550895.1 Acidimicrobiales bacterium | reverse complement strand
TCACGGGCCGCGTACGCCGTGGCGGCGCCTGGGACGCGGGCGACAGCGCCACCCATGTGGAACATCGCCGCGTACGACCTCGGCGACGTGGCGCGATAGGCGTGGTCGGCGACGACGTCGATGACCGCGTCGGGCAGGCCGGTGAGGTTCGTGGCCTTCCAGTAGTAGTGCCATCCGTGCGGGACGGTCTCGTCGAGGCCGCTCTGGTGATCGACGTAGCGCGTCGGTCCGACCAGATCCACGAGCGGCGTCCCGAACCGGCGCAGCACACGCAGGACGCGTTCGCCATCCTCGACGGGTCCGGCGTAGCAGCAGGCGACCGCGATCGCCGGCCGGAAGTGCAACTCGTGGTCGATGACCGGCAGCGGCGGGACGGTGCCGAGCCGGATGACGGTCCCGAGCTCCTCGGGCGCGTCAGCGACGAACTCCCTGTAGAAGCGGATCACCTCGGCGGTGTCCTCGGCCGCCCAGAGGACCGGACCGGCGGTGACCGTGGGACCGACCGGGTGCAGCGCGAACCGGAACGCGCTGACCACGCCGAAGTTCCCTCCGCCGCCGCGCAGCGCCCAGAACAGGTCCGGGTGATCGTGGGCGGAGGCGCGGACGATGTCGCCCTCAGCGGTGACCATCTCCGCCTCGAGGAGGTTGTCGACGGTCAGCCCGTGCTTGCGCATCAGCCAACCGATGCCGCCGCCAAGGCAGACGCCGCCGACGCCGGTGTGGCCGATGATGCCTCCGGTCGTGGCCAGGCCGTGGGCCTGGGTCTCGTGGTCGACGTCGCCCCACAGAGCGCCCCCCTGTACCTGCGCCACGCGTTCGATGGGGTCGACCGTCACGGCGCGCATCGCCGACAGGTCGATGACGATCCCGCCGTCGCACACTGCGGTGCCGGCCACGTTGTGGCCGCCGCCGCGCACTGCGATCTCCAGGTCGTGCTCCCGGGCGAAGCGCACCGCGGCGGCCACATCGGCGGCGCCGGTGCAGCGGGCGATCAGTCGCGGTCGACGGTCGACCAAGCCGTTCCACACGGCTCGGGCGTCGTCGTAGTCGGCGTTGTCGGCGGCGATCACCTCGCCCCGGAACCCAGGGATCTCGCTACTCCCCGTGTCGCTCGGCCTGTTGATTCGTTCAGCCGTCGTTGCTGTCATCGGTCCTCCTTCTCGTGGACGGATCCATCGCAACATCGGTGGACGTCGCCGGGAAGGCAGCGATCTGGACTTGGAAGCACGGAATCCGGACTTCACGTGAGGCGGGAGGCCCGCGACACTGCAAGCGTGAGGACCTATGGGCAGTACTGCCCGATCGCTCGCGGTGCGGAGATCTTCGCCGAGCGGTGGACCCCGCTGATCATCCGCAACCTGCATCTCGGCTGCGAGACGTTCGGCGCGATCCTCGAGGGCGCGCCCGGGCTCTCGCGCACCGTGCTCACGCAGCGGCTCGAGCAGCTCGAACGCATGGGCATCATCGAGTCCGCACCCAAACCTCACGGGCGCGGGCGGCGCTACCGGCTCACCGACTCAGGCCACGACCTGTTCAAGGTCTGCGAGACGCTCGGCGAGTGGGGAGCCCGGTGGCTCGAGATCGCGCCCGAGAACCTCGACCCATTCGTCGCGCTCTGGTCGATGTGCAACGCGCTCCGCCGAGAGCGGCTCCCCGACCGGCGCGTGGTCATCCGGTTCGAATTCACGGGCTTGCGGCGCCACGAGCGCTACTGGCTCCTGCTCGAGCAGGGCGAGACCGAGATCTGCAAGACGTACTCCGGCCTCGACGAAGACCTCTACATCACGGCCGACGCCGAAGCGTTCGTCAAATGGCACGCCGGCCAGCTCACCTGGACCGACGCCTGCCGCGACTCCCGCATCCGGCTCGACGGTCCGTCGTGGCTCGTACGCGCCTTCCCGACCTGGAACGCGCGCAGCATGTTCGCCCACATCACGCCCGCAGCGCGACCCGCCGCAACATCACGGCGAGCACGTCCGCCGCACTCGGCGCGCTCGGCGCCGGGCTGGGGATCGCCGGTGCGCACCTCGCCCTGAGCCTCGGCGCGGTACCGAACCTGCTGCCGCTGCCCGCGCTCGACCCGGTCGCCGTCGCCGTCGGGCTGCCCCTCGCGGCGGCGGCCGCCGGCTGGCTCCTCACCGGCGGCGAGCCGACGGGACCGGCGCGGCGACCGATCGAGTGATCAGCGGCCCCTTCGCGGGTGGTATGGAGAGCGACGGAGGTTCGTCATGGTCGCTCACCGCGCATCGATCCGGAAGACGCTGCCCTCCCAGGAGGATCTCCGCCGGCGTCGGGAGCACTGCTCGGCCGACCCGCGCAAGCTGCTCGAGATCGGCTCGGATCTCGGGCACCAGGTCCGCATCATGGGAAGCGTCGACGACCACGTGCTCTACACCGTGAGCGAGGTCGTGGACGAGGATCCCGACGGCATCGTCCGTATGGGCCAGAGCGGCCGCGAACGGCTCGGCACGGCGGGTGAGTTCGAAGGCGTCATCGACTCCCAGGTGCCGCATCCGACGCTGACGGATGCCCAAGCGGCGGAGCTCGGCGAGTTCGTCGAGCGGCTGCGCGACGGACACAGCTCGACGCTCATCGCCCTCGGGCCACACGGCGGTGGCATCGAGCCGCACACGGATGAGCAGGCGGAACGGGTCGCCACCCGTCTCGCCGGGCTCGGCGCGAGCTCATGGATCTGCAAGGGCTACAAGCCGGACGGGAACCCCTTCCGCAGCTGGCACATCACCTCCGACGACATCGAACCGAAGAGCTTTCCGCTGCTCAACTCGGTGGCGGCGAGGGGCTTTTCGGATGCGGTGAGCTTCCACGGGTTCGACGAACCGCTCGTCCTCGTGGGTGGCCGGGCGCCCATCGAGCTCCGCGACGCGATCCGCTCGGCGATCGCCGATGCGATCGCGGATCCCGAGATCGTGGTCCGCGTCGCCACGCCGGACGAGCCGTTCAACGGTGACGACCCGTGCAACATCGTCAACCGGATCACGGCCAATGGGCAGAACGGCGTCCAGATCGAGCAGAGCCTCCCGGCCCGCACGAAGCACTGGGACAAGATCGCCGACGCCGTAGCGGACGTGTACGCCGCTCGACTCGGACGCCCTTCGTCCTGGTCCGACCGGGTCCACTCCCTCTACGCCCGGCTGCGGCAGGCACTGCGCCGGCTCGTCTCTTCAACAGATACGGGCGTCGTGGGACGAGGCTCCATCACGTGAGGAGAGCGACGGAGGGGCGGCCGCGAGCAGCCAGACGCGGATCAGTCCACGAACACTCCCAGCACCCCGCCGAGTGCGAGCCCCGCCCCGAGGCCGGCGGTCACGTCGAGCGGATTGTGGGCGCCGACGTATACCCGCCCCAGCGCGACCAGGCCCATCAGCAGCAGCGGGATCCACCACCAAGCGACGGGCAGGTTCGGCGCGACCACCGTCCCCACGGCCGCCACCAGCATGACGTGGCCGGAAGGGAAGCTCGGACCGGACCGGGGAACGTCGCTGCCGCGGAGCACCGCGCCCGGCTGGCTCGTCCCCGGCCGCTGTCGTACCACCAGGTACTTGGCCATCTCCCTGCGGATCACCCGCTCCACCACGAGCTTCAGCAGCGCGGCCAGCACGACGCCGATCGCCACGGCGAGGTCGCCGTCGACCAGCGCCACGATCAGCCCCGCTGCGGTCCCGACGACGAGGTTGCCGAGTTGCATCGGCGGCCACAGCACCGGCAGCAGCCATCCCGGCAGGCCGTTCAGTGCCTGGAAGACGCGCCGCTCGGTGGGGCTGATTTCCTCTCGACGGGCAGCGAACAGCGAGCCGGCGAGCACGGGCACTCCACAGGCTGTCGCCAGGAGCCACCACCAGTTCATGCGCCGCTCGCCGACGGCGCCGCAGCCGGCGCGGTCGCCGCGCTGGCCAGCCCGTCGCGGAGCTCGTCGAGCAAGGCGGGTCGCTGAGCGAGGGCGGTGCGGGTGGCGCCGCTGAGCGCCCACGGCCGCAGGCGCGCCCGGGCGCGTGCGAGTGTCGCCGGATCGACGTGCGCCCGTGCGTGGGCCACCGCCGCCTGCGCGCCGACCACCAGGGAGGACGACGCGAGAAGCTCGGCGACGTCGTTCGCCAAGAGCAGATCCGACGCCGCCAGCTCGCTGAAGCCGAAGTCGATCAGCCACACCGTCCGGGCGTCGTCGAGGAAGATGTTCGCCAGCCGCAGGTCGCGGTGGGCGATGCGGCGCTCGCGCAGCTGGCCGACCAGCCGCCACACCGACGTGAGCAACTCATCGTCGACATGGTCGGCGGGGACCTTGTCGAGCGACCGGCCGCCGATGCCCTCGTAGGCCAGGACGTAGCCGTTCGGCTCCGCGTTCGCGAAGGCCAGCACCCGCGGGGTGCGCACGCCAGAGGACGCGGCAGCCAGCGCGACCAGCGCCTCGTGCTCCACGGCGCGCCGCAACGACTCGAAGGGGCGCTCGTCACCGAACGTGCGTGGCTGGACGGCCCGGTACAGGCGGAACAGGAGGTCTGCGCTGCGCTCGTCGCGGCCGAGGCACTTGACGAACAGCCGCGTGCCGTCGGTCGTGGCGCCGAAGTACGGCGTCGAGCCCCGCGCATCGACGCTCGCGGGTTCGAGCTGCGCGACATCCAGCCCGACGGCGCGCAGGCCGCCGACGACGGCGTCGGGAGTCGGCCGCCGGGAGGGGGCACCGAGTGCCACGAGCACCGCGGCGCCGCAGAGCCAGCCGGCGAACGCAGCGATCGGGCCATCGAACGAGACCGGTGCGGTGAGCATCCGGCTGACGACGAGCCCAGCGACGAGAACCCACGCGAGGCGCCGCCAACGCCGGCTCAGCCACGGCGCCGCAGCGGTCAGCGCCGCGGCGGCCGCGGCGAGGCCGAGCGCGCCCGGGAACCCCTCGTTGCTGAACGGGCCGAGCTCCGAGCTGACGCTCGCGGACGTTCCGCCCTCCTCGCGGTCAATCGCGTCGAGGACCGCCGCCATCGCGACGGCGAGGCCGACTGCCACGCATGCGGTGACCAGCATGCGCCACCGCCCGCGGATGACGGCGGCCACCAGACCTCCGGCAAGCACGACTACGGCCAGGAGGCGCGTGCCGATGACGACGACGTCGACGATCCACTGCGGGACCGCATCGAACCCCTGCAGCAGCTCGGTGCCGAAGGCCACCAGCTCGTCTTCGAACCACCACCCCAGCAGCAAGGCCAGGACGAGCGTGATCGCGGCGACGACGAGCCGCAGCACATCTGCCGGCGAGCGCTCGATGCGCTCCGCCGGAGCGTCAGGCGGGTTCACCGAGAACGCTCAGGTCGCCCAGCGCGACACCGTCCGGGGCAGCCGAGGGCCACGGTCAGCCATCATCGCTCCAGCCACGCGCCGACCGGCCGCCATACGCCGCCAAGCCATAGATCACCAGCACGCCGAGGCTGACGCTGAGGATCGTCCACAGCGGCTGGAAGTAGACCCACGGCAGGAACGTGATCACGGCGACGCCGGCCGCCACGATGCCGACCCACCTGGCCCACTCGGCTCCGCCGACGACCGCGATGCCGGCCGCGACGAGCACGATCCCGACGATCAGCCAGATCCAACCCCAAGCCGCGAGGTCACGCTCGAAGAGGACCGTCTGGACCTCTTCCTCCACCTCGTCGTCGTACTTGAAGGCCCACAGCGCGTCGAGGATCTTGAACGCGCCGCTGATGATCAACAGCGTGCCGGCGAACGTCAACCAGCCCGCCCCGCGCCGGGCGATGGAGGGAGACCAGCCCTGGCCTGTGTCTGTCATCTCTGCTCTCCTCTGCTCCGCACCTTGTCAGGGTCCATCACAGGTGGGTGGTCGGGGACCACCCCGGTCCGGGTGGGCGTCGGCTGCACCACCTGACCGCACGGGAGCGGTATGCGAGCATGAGCCGGTGAGTATCAGTGGCTTCGGCGGGGCGCGCCGGCCGAAGACGCTGATCCTCGACCTCTACGGCCGTTACGCGGCGCAGGTCCACGGGTGGATCGCCGTGTCCAATGTCGTCGCCCTGATGGGCCTCCTCGGCGTTGACGAGCAAGCCGTCCGCTCCGCGGTCAGCCGGATGACGCGGCGCGGGCTCCTCCGGCCGGACATCCGAGACGGGGTGCGCGGCTACGCGACGACATCAGAGGCGGACGAGCTCTTCGCCGACGGCGACCGCCACATCTACACCTCGGTGGAGCCGGCCCGCCTGGAGGACGGGTGGACGGTGCTGTCGTTCTCGATGCCGGAGGCGGAGCGGGACAAGCGCCACGTGCTGCGGTCGAAGCTGATGTGGCTCGGGATGGGCAACCTGTCGAGTGGTCTGTGGATCGGCCCGCGGCGGATCCTCCCCGATGCGGTCGCGGTCGTGAAGGCGCTGAGGTTCGAGGAGTTCGTCGACGTCTTCTCCGCGTCGTACGAGGGCATGGGCAACGTGGCCGAGCTGGTCCGCCGATCCTGGGACCTGCCGGAACTGTCGGCGCTGTACTCCGAGTTCGTCGCGCAACACCGGCCGCGGCTCGACCAGCTCCGCCGGAGCCGGCGCCCGATCGAGCCGGAGCGGGCGTTCGTCGTCTACACGCTCGCCCTGCACGAGTGGCGCAAGTTCCCGTACCTCGATCCCGGCCTGCCGGTCGAGCTGCTCCCGCAACCCTGGCCCGGGCGCGTCGCGGCAACGATCTTCCACGAACTGCGCTCGCGGCTCGAGGAGACGGCGTTCGACTTCGTCGCCACGGTGGTCGGGCCGGCACATCGCCACGCTTCCGGCGGCGCGTGACCGGCACAGGACGCCGTTCAGACCGGCAACGACATCACAGGGTGCCGCTCAGCACGCTGTCGAGCAGTGCGTTGTCCGCTTCTCTGGCCGAGACCATCTGCGCCACCTGGTACATGCGGGCGGACGACGCCAGGTAGAAGCGTTCGTACAGCTCGTTGCGCCCACCGAGCCCGGAGCCAACGAGATCCCACGCCGTGCGGAAGATCTGCACGCGCTCCTCGGCCGGCATCCCCGCTGCGCCGGGGTAGTACCGATCGATCAACGACCGCAGCTCCGGGTTGTCCAGTTCGGCGCGGTGAGGTGTCGCCAGCAGGCTGTGCGCCCCGAGCAACTTGACGATCTCGTTCGCCCTCGGGAACCAGCGCGGCAGCGTGGGGCGGATGGCTCGGAACGGGCGCTCGTCGCAGAACCAGGTGCCGTTGCCCCACTCGTGCGCGCCAGCCTCGGCGGCGACCACGGCGCTGCGCGTCAGCTCCGCGTAGGTCCACAGCTCCCCGAGCATCTCGCCCGTCTGCGGGGTGTCGGCGTTGACCGCGCGCGCCATCGCGGACGCCAGCTCCCACATGAACTGCAGCTTCGTCTGCGCCCGGATCGTGGTCTGCTGCATGATGTTCGCCACCCATCCGGTGGTCATCGCCTTGGCGTAGACCTCGGGGTCGCCGTCGAGGAAGACCCGCTCGCGCGGCACCTCCACGTCGTCGAAGATCACGACCGCGTCCTGCTCGTCGAACCGGGACGACAGCGGATGGTCCGCCGGATCACCGGTGGCGGCGTAGGCGTCTCGGCAGAGGAAGCGCAATCCTGGCGTCGACATCGGCACCGCGAACGACAGCGCGTAGGCAGTGGCCTCGCGCGGGATCGGCTGGCCGGGGTAGACGAGCATCTCGTCGGCATACGGAGCCAGCGTCGCCAGGGCGCGCGCCCCGCGGACGACGATGCCGTCGGCGGTGTCGGCGACCTTGTGCACGACGACCTCGCCGTCGCCCGCGTCGACCTCCGCCATCGACTTGTCGATCGTCGGGTTCACGATCGCGTGGGTCATCGCCCAGTCGTTGCGCCGCACCGCCTGCTGGTACCGGACGAGGTTCTCCGCCCCCTCCTCGTTCCCGTTCAACGCCCACACGTCGGCCCGCCCGGCGAAACCTGCCATCGTCACGTTGAGGTAATCCGGGCTACGGCCGAGGAGGCCGAGCGTGGCCCGGGCGACGCGCTCGATCGCCGCGTGCCGGCGGGCGAGGTCGTCTGCCGAGCGGGGGATGACGTGGGTGACGGCGATCCGTTCGCCTGTCTCCGAGTCGACCGCCAGGAGCGTGTCCGGGTCCTCGTGCTGCAGGTCGTAGAGGCCGGCCATCGTCCGCGCTGCGCCGGCCAGCGCCGGATGCGCGGTGACGTCGTCGACGCGCTCGCCGTCGAGCCAGATCTCGCGCCCATCCCTCAGCCCGTCGAGGAACTCCTTGCCCGTCCTGGCTCCCACGTTGCGTCTCCTCGTTGGCGTCGCTGGCCGGCGCAGCCCGTCCGCGTTACTCTCGTGACGAGCGCAACGGAAACACTATATGCGTGGGAGGACGACGGTGCCCGACTTCGAGGGGAAGGTCGCGCTGATCACGGGCGCGGCACGCGGCCAGGGGCGCTCGCACGCGGTGCGCATGGCGGAGCTCGGGGCCGACGTCGTCGCTGTCGACGTGTGCGCCGACCTCCCGTTCGTCCCGTACGCGCTACCGGGGCCCGCCGACCTGGAGGAGACGGCCCGCGCCGTCGAGAAGGCCGGGCGGCGCTGCCTCGCGATCGTCGCCGACGTGCGCGACGCGGCCGCGATGGCCGCCGGGGTGGAGCGCGCGCTCGAGGAGCTGGGGCAGATCGACGTCGTCTGCGCGAACGCCGGTGTGATCCAGCTCAAACCGGCTACTGACATCTCCGCTGCTGACTGGGCGAGCGTGATCGCCGTCAACCTGACCGGCGTGTGGCACACGATCGCACCCGTCCTGCCGTCGATGATCGAGCGCCAGCAGGGCGCGATCGTCATCATCAGCTCGGCGGCCGGACTGAAGGGTCCGCCGCACATGGCCCACTATGCGGCCTCGAAGAGCGGCGTGATCGGGCTGATGCGCTCGCTGGCCGCCGAACTCGGGCCGGTGGGGATCCGCGTGAACTGCGTTGCGCCGACCACGGTCGACACGACGATGATCCACTTTCCGCAGGCGTACCAGGTGTTCCGTCCGGACCTGCCGGCGCCTGGTCGCGACGACGTCCTCGACGTCTTCGCCTCCCTCAACGTTCTGCCCGTGCCGTGGATCGAACCGGCCGACGTCACCGAAGCCGTGGTCTGGCTCGCATCGGACGAGGCGCGCTACGTGACGGGCATCGTGCTCCCGGTCGACGCCGGAACCCTGGTCAAGTAGGACGCGGGCACGGCCTTCAGCGCCGTGGGATCCTGCGACCGTGGACGACGTCGCGGGTCGGGTGCTGCAGGCGGTCGAGGGCGGAGCGGCGGCGATGGTCGCCGAGATCGCCGGGCTCGTGCAGGTACCGAGCGTGAGCGGCAGCGATGCGGAGAACGACGCCCAGCAGCTGCTCGCCGATCGCCTGCGCCGCACCGGCCTCGAGGTGGACCACTGGCGGATCGACCTGGAGGAGCTCCAGCGGCACCCGGACTTCCCCGGGATGGAGGTCGAGCGGCGTGAGGCGTGGGGTCTGGTCGGCCGCCTGACCGGAGCCGGCGACGGACCGACGCTGATGCTCAACGGCCACATCGACGTCGTGCCGACAGGCGACCTCGAGGCGTGGGATGTCTCTCCGTTCGCCGCCACGCAACGCGCTGGCCGGCTGTTCG
>DASZOG010000157.1:0-9000 GCA_035550895.1 Acidimicrobiales bacterium | reverse complement strand
GGCGCTCGACGTGGCCGGTGTCCGCGTGATCATCGGCCATGCAGCAGCGCCATTGGAGCGTGCCGGCGCCAGCTGGCGCAGCGGCGACCACGAAGCCGACGCGGTGATCGTCGCCACGCCGGCCCGGGCGGCGGCCCACCTGGTGCGCGCAGCGGCTCCTGCAGTCGCAGCGGAGCTGGCCGCGCTCGAAGCCGTGTCGGTCACGATGGTCACGCTCGCGTTCGACGCCGCGCAGGTCCCCCCGCCGGGTGGGAGCGGGTACCTCGTCCCTCGGGCGGCGCAGCGCACGATCACTGCGTGCTCCTGGGCGTCGACGAAGTGGGCGCACTGGCACCGCCCCGGCCAGGTGCTCGTGCGCGTCTCGGTCGGCCGATCCGGGGCCGAGGCCGCCGCCGACCTGGACGACGACGAGCTGCTCGACGGTGTGCTGGCCGACCTGTCGATGCAGGCAGGCGTCCGGGCCGACCCGACCGAGGTGCGGATCACCCGCTGGCCGGCGAGCATGCCGCAGTACCCGCCTGGGCACCTCGACCGGATGACCGCGCTCGACCGGCAGCTGGCCGACGCGGCGCCCGGCGTCGTCCTGGCCGGCGCGGCGTACCGCGGCATCGGCATCCCCGCCTGCATCCGCAGCGCCCACCACGCGGCCGCCGCCTGCCGGCGGGCATCGGCGCGCAACTAGCCTCGGCGGGATGCGGAGCGTGCGGTGGGCACGGATCGGATTGGCGGCGTCCCTTCTCGTCGCGGTCGGCGCGTGCGGCGCTGGCGGAGGCGACGCCGGCGACGACGCCGCACCTGCCGCGCCGACCACCGCGTCCGCAGCCCCGGCGACATCGACCGACGCACCGGCGACGACCCGCGCTCCTGAACGCACCACGGTCGCGCCGACGACCACCGCGGCGCCGGCCACGACCGCACTCGTGGCATTGCCCGTCCCCGCGCCGGTTCCCGATCCGGAGACGCGCGAACCGGTCCTCCAGGTCGGCCACGTCTCGATCCCCAAGATCGGCGTCTCGATGCCGATGTTCGAGGGCGTCACCGACGCCACGCTCGACCTCGGTCCCGGCCACTGGCCGGGGACCGCGCTCCCTGGCCAACTGGGCAACGTCGTCGTCGCCGGTCACCGCGTGAGCGAGCACGGTGTGTTCCGCCACGTCGACCACCTGGCCGCCGGCGACGAGATCATCATCTCCAACGCGTTCGGTGTGCCGGCGACGTACGTGGTGACGGGATCACAGATCGTCGAGCCCGATGCGATGTGGATCGTCGACCAGCAACCCGCCCACACCGCAACGCTGTTCGCCTGCCACCCGCCCGGATCGACGAGGCAGCGGATCGTCGTCCACGCGACGTTGAAGGAACCCGTCTGACCACGACCGACACCGCGCCGGACACCGTCGCGGTGGAACGGCCGCGGCGGGATCTCGCGGCCGGCGCCGGAGCCGTCGGGGCGGGTCTGCTCGTCGCCGCATCGATGCCGCCGTGGGGCTGGTGGCCGCTGGCGTTCGCCGGCATCGCCATCCTCGACCGGCTCGTCGCCGGCCGGAGCCGGCGGTCGCGGGCCACGCGGGCGTTCCTCTTCGGTCTCGGCTGGTTCGCCGCCGGCATGGTCTGGATGCTGAGCTTCACGATCCCCGGCTACTTGGCGGCGATCGCGGTCTACGCCGGCTACCTCGCCGCGGCAACAGCGATCGCCCCGGCCGGGCGGTGGCGGTGGCTCGGCTTGCCCGCGGCGCTGACCCTCGCCGAGGCGCTGCGATTCTGCTTCCCGTTCGGCGGCGTCCCGCTGGCATCACTCGGGATTGCACAGGTGGCCGGTCCGCTGGCGACACCGGCACGTCTCGGCGGCGTCCTGCTGATCACGTGGCTCACGTTCCAGATCGGCTGCGGCCTGTCGGCATTGTTCGAACGACGCCTGCTCCCAGCCGCGGTCGCCGCCGGCCTGATGCTCACCGCGCTGCTCGCCGCCGCCATCGCGCCGAGCGGGGAGGACACGGGCCGAACGATCCGGATGGCGCTCGTGCAGGGAGGCGGCGAGCAGGGCACGAGCGCCCTCGAGGTGCCCCCCGAACTGGTCTTCCAACGGCACCTCGCCGCGACGGCGACGATCGAGGACCCGGTCGACGTCGTCGTGTGGCCGGAGAACATCGTCGACGTCAATGACCTGTTGTTCGCCGAGAGCGCCGAGCGGGAGGCCATCGCCGCCGAGGCGGCGCGGCTGCAGGCGCCGATCCTCGTCGGCGTCACCGAGGACGTCGGAGACCGGTTCCTCAACGCCCAGGTCGTCATCGCTCCTGACGGCGAGATCACGGATCGCTACGAGAAGGTCCGCCGGGTGCCGTTCGGCGAGTACCTCCCGCTGCGCGGGCTCCTGGAAGCGATCAACGCGCCCGGCATCGACCAGCTCGGGCGCGACGCCGTTGCAGGCACCGGTCCCGCCGTCCTGGAACTGCCCGACGGCACGCGCCTCGGTGTGGCCATCTCGTGGGAGATCTTCTTCGGCGGGCGCGTGCGCGACGGCGTCGAGGCCGGTGGCGAGATCGTCACCAACCCGACGAACGGCGCCAGCTACGAGGGCACGATCGTCCAGACCCAGCAGGTCGCGGCCAGCCGGCTGCGGGCGCTCGAGACCGGCCGCTGGGTGGCCCAGGTCTCCCCGACCGGGTTCAGCGCGTTCGTCAGCCCGAGCGGCGACGTGCATCATCGCACGACGATCACCGAGCAGGAGGTGATCCGCCGCGACGTGCCCATGCGCACCGGACGGACGTGGTACGTCCGTCTCGGCGAGCTGCCGTGGGTCGCCGTCTTCGCGCTCGTGCTCAGTGGCGCGCTGCTCCTCACCCGCCGGGACCGTCGACCTCCAGCACCAGCGTGACCGGGCCGTCGTTGACCAGCTCGACCTGCATCTCCGTGCGGAACCGTCCTGTCGCCACCGTCGCGCCGAGCGCACTCAGCTCGTCCACGACGGCCTGGACCAACGGCTCCGCCTGATCGGGACGGGCGGCAGCGAGCCAGCTCGGCCGGCGACCGCCGCTGGTGTCGCCGTACAGCGTGAACTGGCTCACGACGAGGAGCTGGCGCGTCGTGTCCGCGACGGAGCGGTTCATCACGCCGTTCTCGTCGTCCATCACCCGCAGGTGCCACACCTTCGCGGCCAGCTTGGCGGCCTCGGCCACCGTGTCGCTGTGCGTCACGCCGACGAGGACGCACAGACCCGGCCCGATCGAACCTGCCCTCTCGCCGTCGACGCGCACCTCGGCGCGGGACACCCGCTGCACGACCGCTCTCATGGCGGACATGATGGCTGCCTGTGAGCGCCGTGCCGTCGAAGCCCGAGCCGCTGGTGCTCACCGCCGACCGTGTCACCGCCGTGGTGTCGCCGCGCGACGGCGGGCGCCTCGCCTCGCTCGTCGTCGGCGGGCGCGAGTTGCTGGTGACCGACGGCGGCGGTGACCCGATGCAATGGGGCGCGTTCCCGATGGCGCCGTACGCCGGGCGGATCCGGCGCGGCGTCCTGCGGTCTGGCGGACGCGAGCACCGGTTGCCGGTGAACCTCGGACCGCACGCGATCCACGGCACCGTGTTCGACCGGCCCTGGATCGTCGATGCCGACGGCGCGCTGTCCTGCCCGCTCGGGCCGAGGTGGCCGTTCGGTGGCTTCGCCCGCCAGCGCTTCTCGCTTCGGGCAGAGGCGCTGACGTGCACCCTGGAGGTGCACGCCGAGGACGAGCCGTTCCCGGCGACCGCCGGGTTCCATCCGTGGTTCGCCCGTCCGGTCGAACTGCGCGTCCGCCCGGCGGCGATGTACCGGCGCGATGAGGACGGCATCCCGACCGGCGAGCTCGTCCCTCCGCCCGCTCCCCCGTGGGACGACTGCTTCGTCGGCCTCGACACCGCGCCGGAGCTCGCGTTCGACGGCGGGCCGACGGTGACCGTCGAGTCCGACGCCGATCACTGGGTGATCTTCACCCCGGACCATGCGGTTTGCGTCGAGCCGCAGACCGGCCCACCCGACGGCCCGAACCTCGCCCCCGAGCTCGTCCGCCCCGCCGAACCCCTGTCGATCACGATGACGATCCGTTGGTGACGCCCGGGCCACAGTTGGTCGAGCGCGTCGAGCAGCTCCTCGGGCGCACCATCGACTCGATGCGCCTCCTGGGCCACGGCGTCGATCACGCGGTGTTCGACATCGGCGGCGATCTGGTGGCGCGTGTCCCGATTGCTCCTGCCGGCGACGCCGGTGCGCTGGTCAGGGAAGCACGGCTGCTCGAGGTCGTCGCCGGCGTCTCCCCGATCCCGGTGCCGACCATGGTGGCGTACGACGCTGCGACGGGAGTCGCCGTCGCCACCAAGCTCCCGGGCGTCTCGCTGCTCGACGAGCCGTGCCCGGCGCCCGAGCGGCTCGCCGATCCGCTGGCCGGCTTCCTCGCTGTGCTGCGGTCGATCCCTGACGCGACGCTCGACGGGCTCGTCGACACGGAGGCGGACCCGCCGGCGGCGTACTTCGCCGAGGCCGGCGAGATCTTCTCCCGAGTTGCCCACGTCCGTGACCCGCCGCAGCGGCGGCTCGTCGAGCGCTTCGTCGCTGCCGATCCGCCGCCACCCGTCCCTGAGCGCGTGCTGAGCCACAACGACCTCGGTGCGGAGCACCTCCTCGCGACGCCCGACCGGCTCACGCTCACCGGAGTGATCGACTGGGCCGACGCCGCCCGCGCCGACCCAGCCGTCGACCTCGGCCGGCTCCATCGCGACTTCGGACCGCGCGTTGCGTCCCGGATCGCCCGCCGCCTCACCGACGATCCGGACACCCTTGTCGCGCGCGCCGCGTTCTACGCCCGCTGCGCGTTGCTCGAGGACCTCGCCTTCGGCCTCGCCACCGGCGATCACCGCTACAGCGAGACAGCGCTCGCCAACCTGTCCCGCACCTTCGCCGACCACGGCGACTCGTGACGACGTCCGACTCCGGCCGACCTCGAGCAGCTATGGCGGGTCGCCGTCGCGCGCTCCGCCTGGTGAACCCGCGCCGTTCGGCGGGGCGTTCGGCGGAGCGTTCGCCGGATGGAGCAGGTGATCGGGTGGGACCATCAGGCGCTTGCCGGTGCCTGGGACGAGCGCCCAGCCTGCGTGGGTCTTGAGACGATGGTCGTGGGGACACAGTCGGTCGAGCTCGGCGAGTGACGTCTCGTGGGTCTCGGCCCAGGGAGTGCGGTGATCGATCTGCGCATGGGTCCAGGTCTGATCGCAGCCCAGCCGGCTGCACGTCGGCTGCGTCCACAGCAACGCGGCCTTCTGCGCCGCAGTCGGCTGGCGCCCGAGATGGACGGCGGTGGCCACGTCAGTCCCACGGGTGATGACGAGATCGAGCATCGCCTCGCCGAGCAGCTCCTGCGCCACTCGGATGGGAACAGGCCCGACACCGGTGATCTCGCACAGCTCGTCGCCCTCGACGTGGCCCCGGGTGAGCGCCGTCACGTCGACGCGCAACAACCCGTGGAACCTCGGCTTCGACCGCGGCGCCTCGCCCGGTGGCAGGGACGATGCCCAGCGATCCGCCAACGCCACGAGGGCATCGAAGGCGTAGGCCTCACGCGGTCCACGACACCCGTCGGTACGCGCCCTGACGAACAGCTCGTCGATCACCGTCTCCAACCTGGCGAGCACGCGAGCGCCGGCATCGGCCGGACCGCGGGCGTGCAGGTTCCACGCTCCATCGCGGTCGCAGAACGTGCGCAACGAGCGCTCGCGCCGGATCCGTGCGTAGCGAGCGTCGGCGTCCGGGTCCGCAGCCGCCTTCACGCGGGCACACTCGTCGCGCAGCTCGCGCAGCGAGCCCTTCTTCGCGGTGTTCAACAGACGAGTCTCGGCAGCCGGATCGGCCGCCGCGGCCTCAGCGAGCGCGGCCGCCTGGGGTACGGACAGCTCACCGCGGCGTACTGCTTCACGCGTCGCTGGAGCCGACTCCAGGTGCTCCGCGGTGGCGAGCTCCTGCTGTGCGGCGCCGGTCGAGACACCGGCGAGGCGCGCCAGGCAGTCGGCGGCGCTGCGATGGCCTCGGCTGCGCCACACGCCGGACTCGCTGACCCGAGGTGCCATCCGCACCTTGACGCCGGCAAGGAGGCGCTCCATCCGGGCGAGGGACTCGTACACCTCGGCGGCGTCGGAGAGCGGGATCGCCGCAGGGTCGAATGCGGCGCAGAACGCGGCGAGGGATCGCTCCTGCGACCTCACGTCCCCGACCGACACCCGCTGCCCGATCACGCCGACGACGATGACAGATGGGTGGGACAGGGTTGCGGCTCTCTGTCAGGTCGGATCCGTGCCGAACCGCAGTGCGAGCGCCGCACGTACCTGCGCGTGACGCAGCAGAAAGGCGCGCTCGTCCAGTCGCCTGCGCCGCAGCCAGCCGGTGACCTCGTTGCTGCACTTGCTCGCGTTGCAGGACCGGCACGCCGGCACCACGTTGTCGAGCGTGTAGCGACCACCGCGGCCGATCGGAAGGACGCAGTCGCGCTGCATGGCGCGCCCGGTCACTCCGCAGTAGGCACATCCGCCCCACTCGGCCAGGAGGGCGGTCCACTGCGCTGCGGTGAGGTCATGCTCGACCCGTGCCAGCCGCTTCCTGCGCCGCCGGGCAGAACGCGCCCGCCGGCTGCGCGGCACGTTCACCACAGCCGAACGGTACCCGCGGACTGCAGCTGCAGAAGCGACCCGGGCGGCCCGGTCAGTGGTAGAGGGGGTCGAAGGATTCGGTCACCGTGCAGTCGCTGCCGAAGATCAGGAACCGGTCGCAGCTGCGCATCAACCACCGGTCGTGCGTGACGACCAGGACCGTCCCGGTGTAGGTCGACAGCGCATCCTCGAGCGCTTCGGCCGATGCCAGGTCGAGGTTGTCCGTCGGTTCGTCGAGCAGCAGCAGCGTCGCCCCGGAGAGCTCGAGGAGCAGGATCTGGAAGCGCGCCTGCTGGCCGCCGGACAGCGTGTCGAACGGTTGCTGCCACGCCTCGTGCAGCTCGTACCGGCGCAGCGCGGCCATCGCCTGTCCACGCTCGAGCCCGGCGCGTCCCGCCGGCGGCGTGGCGAGCACATCGAGCAGGGTCCGCCCGACCAGCTCGGGTCGCTCGTGGACCTGGGAGAAGTACCCGGGCAGGACCCGTGCGCCGAGTCGCCACAGCCCGGCGTGCTCGACGTCCTCCCCGGCGAGGAGCCGGAGGAAGTGGCTCTTGCCCGTGCCGTTGTGCCCGATGATCCCGACCCGCTCGCCGAAGCGGATCTCCGTGTCGAACGGATCCGTGAGGCCGGCCAGCGCGAGGTGTTCGCAGACGACGGCCTGCTTCCCGGTCCGGTCGCCACCGAGACGCATCGAGATCCGTTGGGCGCGAGCGCGCAGCGGTGGCGCGTCACGTTCGAGACGCTCCAGCTTGTGCTTCGTAGACCGGATGCGCGACGCGAACGTGTCGCTCATCTGCGCCCGCCGACGGAACTCACCGAGCGCCGCCTCGAGCTGGTCCTTGCGCTCCGCGAACCGGCGATGCTCCTCCTCGAGGCGCGCGTGCCGCGCGGCGCGGGCGTCGTGGTAGCCGGCGAACGACCCGCCGTGGGTCCACGCGCCACGCGCTTCGAGCGTGACCAGCTTGTCGGGCACCCGCGCCAACAGCTCCCGGTCGTGGCTGACGAACAGGATCGTCTTCCGGCACGCCCGCAGCTGCTGCTCGAGCCACTCCTTCCCGGGAACGTCGAGGAAGTTGTCGGGCTCGTCGAGCAGCAACACGTCGGCGTCCGAGTGGAGCAGGTACTCGAGCGCGAGGCGCTTCTGCTCGCCGCCCGACAGCGCCGACAGCCGCCGATCCGCAACGGCGGTGAACGGCCGGCCGAGTGCCTCGGTCGCGCACGCGTCCCACAGCACTTCGGCGTCCCACCCGCCGGCGTCGCCCCAGCGCGTGTGTGCTGCGGCGAGCAACATCCCGTTGCGCTCGGATGCGTCGGCGCGGGCCAACTGGTCCGCCGCTTCGACGTCTGCCGCCGCGTCCTGCACGGCGCGCGGCGCGAGGGACAGGAGCAGGTCGCGCACGGTCGTGTCGTGGCGCGTCGACCCCATCAGCTGGCGCATCGCCAGGAGATGCCCGTCGACGTGGATGCGCCCCTCCCGCGGCACCAGCTCGCCGGCCACGAGCCGGAGCAAGGTCGTCTTCCCCGTGCCGTTGGCGCCGATCAGCGCAACGTGTTCGCCGTCGCCGACGCGGAAGCTCACGTCGTCGAGGAGCGGCCGCCCACCGGGCAGCCGGTAGTCCACCGCCGACACGTCGATCGCACCCACGAGCGCAGCACGCTATGGGCGTGCGGCCCGAACCCCGCGCCAGAATTCAGGCGGCGGCGAGGCTGTCGGCCAACTGCCGGCGGAGCAGCTTCCCCGACGGCGTTCTGGGCAGGGACTCCACGACGTGGATCGCGGCGAGACGCTTGTATGGCGCCACACGCTCGCCGAGCCACGCCGCCACCGCCTGCGGGTCGAACGTGCCCGCGTCGCGGGGCACGACGAAGGCCACCGGCACCTCGCCGGCGAGCGGGGGTGGCGTGGCGCGGACGTCGCCACGCGCACGATCGCCACGCTCGAGCGCGACGTGCTGGCCTGAGCGCTCTCACGCGGGCGCACGTTTCCTCACGCGAGCACTCCGACGTCGAGGGCCGCGAGATGCTGCGGCTCTGCGACGACGTCGATGCGCGTGATCGTGGCGTGGTCGTAGGTCATCACCAGCGCGATCGCCAGCTGCCCGCGGCTGGTCGCGACCAGGCCGACCGTGCCGTTGACGAGCGCCGGCGCCGCAACCACCGCCCTGGCCACGGCGGCCATCGCGCGTGTGGCGACAGCCGTCGCGCCGCGCACGTGGACAGGTCGCGCGGTCCGTCCCACCAGCGCGTCGGCGCGTAGCAGGACGTCGGGATGGAGGAGGGTGAGCAGTCGATCGAAATCCTGACCGCGTACCGCGGCGAGGTACGCGGAGG
>DASZOG010000156.1:0-8558 GCA_035550895.1 Acidimicrobiales bacterium | reverse complement strand
GCGCCTACCGTGGAGCGCGTGACGGAGAGTGGACGGCGGATCCCCGAAGCGACGGTGGCTCGGCTGCCGGTCTACCTGCGCATCCTGTGCGAGCTGGCCGAGAAGCGGATCGCCAGCGTGTCCTCAGAAAACCTGGCGTCGCTGGCCGGGGTGAACGCCGCCAAGGTCCGCAAGGACCTCTCGTACCTCGGCTCGTACGGCACGCGTGGCGTGGGCTACGAGGTCGACTTCCTCACCCACCAGATGAGCCGGGAGCTCGGCTTGACGGACGACTGGCCGGTGGTCGTGGTCGGTGCGGGGAACCTCGGCCAGGCACTGGCGAACTACGCCGGGTTCGACGAGCGTGGCTTCCCGGTCTCGGCGATCGTCGACGTGGCCGCCGACAAGATCGGCAAGCTGGTCAACGGCATCGAGGTCCGCCACGTCGACGCCCTGCCCGAGCTCGTGCGCCCGGGGGGTTCGATCGGCGTCATCGCCACCCCTCCGGCCGCGGCCCAGGAGGTCGCCGACAAGCTCGTCGCCGCCGGCGTGACCGCGATCCTCAACTTCGCTCCCGCCGTGCTGACCGTGCCGCGCGGCGTCTCGTTGCGCAAGGTCGACCTGGCCGTCGAGCTGCAGATCCTCAGCTTCTACGAGCGCCGGCGCACCTCGGGGGTCCTCCCGGACGTCATCGTGCCCCCCGGCGGCGACGTCCCGGTCACGGCATGAGCAGGCCGCCTCACGCGGATCGGGCGATGCGTGCCGGTCGCGCCTCTCTAGGATGGCCGGGCGCCGGACCGGGAGCAGGAGAGGAGGATTCGCCGTGGCGATCGTCGTGATCGGGGTGAACCACCGCACGGCTCCGATCGACCTCCTCGAACGCGTCGCGATCGTCCCCGATCAGCTGCCGAAGGCGCTGCACGACCTCGGCCAGCGAGGCAACATCTCCGAAGCGGTCGTTCTCGCCACGTGCAACCGCACCGAGGTGTACGCCGCGACCGAGCGCTTCCACGGCGCCTACGCGGACATCCGCGACTTCTTCTGCTCGCTCGCCGGGCTGCCCCCGGAGGACCTGCACGATCATCTGCTCTCGTTCCACGATGCCGAGGCGGTGCGCCACCTCTTCGAGGTCGCGTCGGGACTGCGGTCGGCGGTCCTCGGCGAGAGTGAGATCCTCGGCCAGGTCCGCGCCGCGTGGGAGCTGGCGCAGTGCGAGGGCACGGCCCGCGCCTCGCTGCATCTCCTGTTCCGCCGGGCGCTCGAGACGGGCAAGCGGGCGCGCACCGAGACCGCGATCGGTCGCGGGACCGCGTCTGTCTCGCACGCCGCGGTGGAGATGGCCCGGGAGCGCCTCGGCACCCTGTCCGGCGCACGGGTGCTCGTGCTCGGCGCGGGTGAGGTCGGTGTCGGCATGACCGTCGCCCTGGCCGCGAACGGTGTCGCCGACATCGCGGTCGTGAACCGGTCGCACCAACGCGCTGCCGCGCTGGCGTCACGCGCGGGTGGGCGGGTGGCGGCCCTCCCCGACCTGCTCGAGGAGCTCGTCGCCACGGATCTCTTCCTGACCTGCACGACTGCCGGGCATCCCGTCGTCGAGGCCGAGCTCGTCGAGACGGCGATGCGCGCCCGGCGCGGCCGGCCGCTCCTCGTCGTCGACGTCGCCGTCCCGCGCGACGTGGAGCACTCGGCTGGCGACGTGGTCGGTGTCACGCTCCTCGACTTGGACGACCTGCGCGACTGGGCCGACCGGGGGCTCGCCGCACGCTCCGCCGAGGCCGAACAGGTCCGCCACCTCGTCGCCGGCGAGGTCGAGCGCTACCTCGACGACGCGTCGGCGCGTGAGGTCGCCCCGCTCGTCGCCGCGCTCCATGCGCGGGCCGAGACGATCCGCACCGCGGAGCTCGGCAGGGTCCGCGTCTCCGGGTTGTCCGGCGAGCAGGAGGACGCCGTCGACGCGCTCACCCGGGCGATCGTCGCCAAGCTGCTGCACGAGCCGTCGGTCCGGTTGAAGTCCGACGCGGGCACGCCGCGGGGCGAGCGCAACTCGGCCGCCTTGCGCGACCTGTTCGACCTGCCGTGAGCGGCAGCCGGCTGCGGCTGGCGACGCGCAGCAGCCCGCTCGCGCAGTGGCAGGCGCGCCACGTCGCCGGGTTGCTCGCCGCGCAGCACCCGGGGATCTCCGTCGAACTCGTGTTGGTGGAGACGACCGGCGACGTCCGGCGCGACGTCGCCTTGCACGCGATCGGCGGGCAGGGAGTCTTCGTCAAGGAAGTGCAGCAGGCGGTGCTCGACGGGAGGGCCGACGTCGCCGTGCACTCGGCGAAGGATCTGCCGTCGGCCGTCGCCGACGGGATGACGATCGCCGCCGTGCCTCGCCGGGGTGACCCCCGCGACGCGCTCGTCGGCGCTGCGCTCGACGATCTCCCGGCCGGCGCGACCGTCGCCACCGGTGCGGTGCGCCGGCGTGCCCAGCTGCATTACCTGCGTGACGATCTCGTCTTCACCGAGCTGCGCGGCAACATCGGCACGCGCCTCGACAAGGTGCCCGTGGGGGGCGCGATCGTGGTCGCCGCCGCGGCCCTGGAGCGGCTCGGCCTGATCGACCGCGCCGCCGAGATCTTCCCTGTCGAGCGTGTCTGCCCCCAGGTCGGCCAGGGCGCGCTGGCGGTGGAGTGCCGCGCCGACGACTCGTCGGCGGCGCGCATGCTCGGCGCGATCGAGCACGCCCCGACCCGGGCCGCGGTCGAGGCCGAACGGGGCTTCCTGGCGACGTTCGGCGGCGGATGCGACGTACCGGTCGCTGCGCATGCCACAGGTCGCGGCCTGCTGACCTTCGCCGCGGGCGACGACGACCGCGTCCCGGTGACCGGCCTGCACGCACTCGATCCCGCGGACCCGGCCGGAAGCGGGCGCCGCGCCGGCGAGGCGACGCGTCGCGCGCTCGGCCGGTGAGCGAGTGAAGCGTGCACCAGTGACCTGTCGCGGACGTCTCCGTGGGCGGACGATCGTCGTCACGCGCGACGCCGACCAAACCGCGCGGCTGCGCGCTCGCCTGGAAGCAGAGGGTGCGATCGTGCTCGATGTGCCGGCGATCTCCGTGGCAGACGATCTGGAGGGGATGGCGGAGCTGGCGGATGCCGTGTGCGAGCGGTGGGACTGGGTCGTCGTGACGTCGCGCAACGGCGCCGCCCGGCTCGCCCGCGCTGCCGGCGATCGTCTGGTCGACCTGTCGCTGGCCGTGGTCGGGCCGGGAACGGCAGCGGCCCTGCGCGAGGCGGGCGCCGAGCCGGCCCTCATCGCGGACCGGTCCACGGCGGAGGGCCTGCTCGAGGTGTTCCCCCCGGCTCCCGGACGGGCGCTACTTGTGCAGGGCAGCCGCGCCCGCGCGGTGCTCCTGGAGGGCTTGCGGGACGCGGGCTGGGACGTGCGCCTCGTCGTCGCCTACCGGACGGAGCCACGCCCGGTGCCGCCGGCCGAAGCTGCCGCGGCGCGTGCCGCCGACGCGATCGCGTTCACCTCGGCGTCGACGGTCGAGGAGTGGCTCGCGTCGGCGGGTGTCGAGTCGCTGCCGCCGGCCGTGGTCTCGATCGGCCCGGTCACCACGGCGGCCGCGGAACGGCTCGGTCTGCCGGTGCACGTGACGGCAGACCCGCACACGCTCGACGGCCTCGTCGACGCGATCGCGGTGGCACTTGGCGGATGATCGAAGCGCTCGTCTTCGATCTCGACGGGACCATCGTCGACACGGAAGGAACGGAGTACGAGTCGGTCCGCCGGGTCTGGGAGGAGCACGGTCGCGCCTTCCCGCCCGAGCGGTGGGTGCACGTGATCGGCAACGCCTGGGCACCGACGTGGGTCGAGGAGCTGGCCCACGAGCTCGGCCACCCACTCGACGCAGCGGCGGTGCGGGCTCGGCAGCGAGCGCACAACGCGGAGCTGCGCCGCGACCTGCGGCCGCGCCCCGGTGTCATCGAGCTGATCGACGCCGCGGACGCGGCGCGCATCCCCTCGGCGATTGCTTCCAACTCGGATCGCCGGTGGGTCGACCACCGCCTCGCCGACCTCGGCCTCTCGGGCCGCTTCGCATCCATCGCGAGCATCGACGACGTCGCGCAGGGCAAGCCGGATCCCGAGCCGTTCGTCGCGGCCTGCGTCGCGGTCGGGGCGACGCCGCGCCACGCCGTCGCGTTCGAGGACTCGGCGACGGGTGTCCGCGCCGCTGTCGCCGCCGGCTGCTACACGGTCGCCTGCCCGGTTCCGCTGACCATCGGCCACGACCTCTCGCCCGCTCACCGGCGCGTCGCCTCCCTCACGGAGGTGACGCTCGCCGAGCTGGCCGACGCGGTCGCCACCCGCGCCGGTGGCGGTGAGGCGGCCCAGCCCTCGTAGCATGGTCACGATGGCGTTCCCCGAGCACCGACCGCGCCGGCTGCGCCGGAGCGACGCGCTGCGCGAGCTCGTCGCCGAGACGCGGTTGTCGGTCAATGACCTCGTCGCGCCGCTGTTCGTCCGCGAGGGCATCAGCGAGCCGCAGCCGATCGCGAGCCTGCCCGGCGTCGTCCAGCACACGCGGGAGAGCGTGCGCAAGGAGGTCCGCGAGCTCGCCGAGCTGGGAATCCCCGCCGTGATCTTGTTCGGCGTCCCGGCCACCAAGGACGCTCAGGGTTCAGGGGCGTGGGACCCCGACGGCATCGTCCAGGTCACGCTGCGCGACCTCGCCGACGAAGCCGGCGACCGTGTCGTGCTCATGGCGGACTGTTGCCTCGACGAGTACACGGACCACGGGCACTGCGGGGTCCTCACGCCCGGCGGCGACGTCGACAACGACGCCACCGTGCGGCTGTACGCGCAGGCGGCCGTGGCGCAGGCCGACGCCGGCGCGCAGGTCATCGCTCCGTCCGGCATGATGGACGGCCAGGTCGGCGCGATCCGCTTCGCGCTCGACGAGGCGGGCCATGCCGGCGTCGCCATCCTCGCCTACTCGGCGAAGTACGCGTCGGCGCTGTACGGCCCGTTCCGCGACGCGGTCGACGTGCGGATCGCCGGCGGCGGCCACCGGCGGGGGTACCAGCAGGACTGGCGCAACGCCCGTGAGGCACTGGTCGAGGTGCAGGCCGACCTCGAACAGGGCGCCGACATCGTGATGGTCAAGCCAGCGCTGGCCTACCTCGACGTCATCGCCGCGGTGCGCGCCGCGGTCCAGGTGCCTGTCGCGGCGTATCACGTGAGCGGTGAGTACGCGATGGTCAAGGCTGCAGCCGCGAACGGGTGGATCGACGGCGCGGCAGTGGCGCGGGAGCACCTCACCGCCGTGAAGCGGGCCGGCGCGGACATCATCCTCACGTACTTCGCGCGCGAGCTGGCGGAGACGCTCTGAGCATCCCGTACTGCGATCCCGTCGCCTGCTCCGCGGCGGGCTGCCATCCCGTCGTCTGCACCGGTGCCGGCATGCGCGACAACGCCACGCTCTTCGCCCGCTCCGCGGCCGCGATCCCGGGTGGTGTGAACTCCTCGATCCGCGCGTTCAAGGCGGTGGGCGGCACGCCGTACGTCGTGGCCCGCGCCCGCGGGGCCGAGCTGTGGGACGTCGAGGGGAACCGTTACCTCGACCTCGTCCAGAGCTACGGAGCGATCATCCACGGGCACGCCCATCCGCACGTCGTCGAGGCCGTGCAGCGCGCCGCCGGCGACGGCACGTCCTACGGTGCGCCGACCCCACGCGAGATGAAGCTCGCCGAGGCGGTCGTCGAGCGCGTGCCGAGCTGCGAGCGGGTCCGGCTGATGAGCTCGGGCACCGAGGCGACGATGACCGCCGTCCGCCTCGCGCGAGGTGCGACGGGGCGGGACCGGATCGTCATCTTCGCCGGCAACTACCACGGAGCCGCCGATCCGCTGCTCGCCGCTGGGGGGAGCGGCGTAGCGACGCTCGGTCTGCCGGGAACCGCCGGCGTGCCGCGGGGAGCGGTCGCCGACACGATCGTCGCGCCGTACAACGTCGTGCCGGAGATCGACGACCGCGTCGCGGCCGTCCTCGTCGAGCCGGTGGCGGCGAACATGGGCGTCGTCGCACCCGCAGAGGGCTTCCTCGAGGGACTACGCGCTGCCTGCGACCGAGTGGGCGCGCTCCTGGTCTTCGACGAGGTGATCACCGGCTTCCGCGTGGCACGCGGCGGCTTCCAGCAGCTCTGCCCGGTACGGCCGGACCTGACGTGCTTCGGCAAGGTGATCGGCGGCGGCCTCCCGATCGGCGCGGTCGGCGGACGCGCCGAGCTGATGGAACAACTCTCCCCCCTCGGCCCGGTCTTCCACGCCGGCACGCTGTCCGGAAACCCGTTGGCGACAGCAGCCGGCCTGGCCGCACTCGACCTCCTCGACGACAGGGCCTACGAACGACTCGTCGCGACCGCCCGCCGCCTCGGCGACGGACTGCAGCAGGCGATCAGCGCAGCCGGCCTCGCGGTACACGTGCCAGTCGTCAGAACACTCGTCGGCCTCCGCCTGGCGCCGGACCCAGCCGTCGACTTCGACTCAGCGAAGTCAACGGACACCGACCTGTACGCCAGCCTGTTCCACGCCCTGTTACGCCGCGGCGTAGCGCTGGCCCCCGGCGCCTACGAAGCCCTGTTCCCCGGCCGCTCCCACACGGACCAAGTCGTCGACGAAATCCTCGACAAGACCGCTGAAGCCGCAAAGGAAGTGGCCGAACGCCTCTGACGCTGCCCTGACGCCGCCCCGCCGGGGACCGCGGGAAGCGTCAGCCGCCGGGCACGAGGCGCGACAGCAGCGCAGCGGTCTTGTAGATCGCTTCCGGCGGCCCCGTCCTGTCGGGCCGCATCAGGTTCGCCATGATCCGCAGTACCCACGACATCACCGTCTCGGACCGCATCCCGACCCGGGTCAACTCGCGCATCAGCGCCGGCCGCCCGATCACTTCGGCGAACAACCGGGCGACTTTGAAGTACTGCCCGTACTCCTCGTCGAGCTGGCGCGGATAACCCTCCAGCGCGGTCGGATCACCGGTGGTCAGCGCGTCGTGGATCGCGTCGGCCGCCATGCGCGCCGTCTCGTACGCGTAGTCGATCCCCTCGCCGTTGAACGGATTCACCGCTCCAGCGGCGTCCCCGACGACGAGGTACGTCGGCCCGGCCTTCGGCCCGACGGAACCTCCCATCGGCACGCGCCCGCTGATCGGCTTCTGCGTCGGCGCGTCCGCGCAGATGCCCCAACGCGACGCGACCTGATGCGCGTACGCGTCGAGCAGGTGCGTGGTGTTCACGCTCTTGAAGTCGCGGAACGTCGAGAGCAGCCCGACGCCGATGTTCACCGTCCCGTCGCCGACCGGGAAGACCCACCCGTATCCCGGCAGCGGGTTGCCGTTGCGGTCCTTGACGTCGAGCGCGGACTCGATCCACGGTTCGGCGTGGCGCGGACTCTCCCAGTACGTCCGGATGGCAGTGCCGTACGGCCAGGCACGGGTCCGGAACGTGCCGAGCGAGCGCCCGAAGCGAGAGTTCGCGCCATCGGCGACGACGACGTAGCGCCCGCGCACCTCGGACGGCGTCGTCGAGTCCGTGCGCTGCACGATGGCGCCGCGCACGAAGCCGCGCTCGACCACCGGTCCCAGCGCGTTGGTGCCTTCGAGGAGCACGGCGCCGGCCGCCTGCGCGTTCTTCGCCACCAGCGTGTCGAGCTCACGCCGGCGGACGACGAAGCCGTGCGCGGGAAACACCGGGTGCTCCGGCCACGGCAGCTCGAGCTGACGGCCGTTCGCCGTCGCCCGCAGGCCGTCGAAGCGGTGGTACCTGCCGATCGCCACCGACAGCCCCATCTCGGCCAGCTCGCGCACGGCCCGCGGCGTGAGCGCGTCACCGCATGTCTTCTCGCGCGGGAACGTCTTCCGCTCGAGGATGGCGACGTGATGCCCGTGGCGGGCGAGCCAGTACCCGGCAGCCGCGCCGGCCGGCCCCCCACCGACCACGACGACATCGAACTCAGTCTGCACTGGCGCCAAGCCTGCCCCGCCGGAGGTCGAACCGCTACAGGGCGGGTTCGATGCCGAAGTCGGCGAGCGTGCTGGCGCCCGTCTCGACCGCCGCGAAGTTGGCCGCGTCGGGCGCGCACCAGTCGAGGAACTCCTCGCTCGTCTCGTCGCCCCCGGAGAGCGTGTACCGCTCGTGGCACACCACACCCAGCAGCTCGGCGTCGGTGAGCTCGCCGCCCGCCTCGCTGCCCCACTGCGGCATCGCGCCGCGCGCCCCGGCGACACGCGGTCCGCCCTCCCGCTCGGGGTCGCCGTAGGTGCCGCCGAGATACGGGGCGTTGCCGGTGTAGACGAACGCGACGTGCTCCTCGAACGTAGGGAACGTCTTCAGCACCTCACCGCTGGTGAACGCGTACCCGATGCCGCCTTCGCCGGTCGCGCCGTGGCACGACGCGCAGCTGCCGTACACCTCCTCGCCGACGGCCAGCGGGCCCTCGAACCCGGTCACCAGGAAGCTCTCGGCCGGGACCACCACGCGACAGCCGGCGTCCACGAGGTGCTGCTCGATGACGGTCGACTCAAGGGCGCGGCCGTCCGT
>DASZOG010000155.1:0-2282 GCA_035550895.1 Acidimicrobiales bacterium | reverse complement strand
CACGTATCGTTCGCCGACCGCCGGTTCGGCGAGGCGGTCGCCGACCTCCGCACCGCGCTCGCTCCTGCGCGGTCCGCCGCCGGGCCAGCGAGTGCCCCGCCACGCCCGGAGCGGTCGAGCCCGCCGACTCCCCCGAACACGGCGCACACCCCGCCGAGCTCGACCTCGACCGCTGTCCTGCGAGCCAATGCCACGCCCAACCGCCGCCGCACCGCCCTGACCGCGATCGGCATCGTTGCCGTCATCGCCGCGCTCGGGGCGCTCGTCGTGCGCAGTCTCGGCGGCGAAGATCCAGACGACGCCGCGTCGGCGACGACGCCGGCCGCAGCCAGTGACTCCCCTGGCTCGACCACTGATCGCTCGGGAGCAGCGGCGGACTCCGTCACACTCGACGCGGACGTCTGGTTCGCCGGGTACGAGGTCGCCGTGCACGACGCGATGTTCGACCCCGAAGCGCTCGACGTACTGGTCGACGTCACCCTGACCAACGCGCAGCACGCGACGGCGGAGCCACTGCTCCTCCTGCTCGACCATGTCGTCGTCGAGTGGAACGGCCGTCAGGGCAACGGTGACTGCACCGGATGCAGCCGGATGCCGCCGGGAGCGTCACTGAACCTCACGTGGCGGTTCTCCGTCGACGACAGCTTCTCGCTCGCCGACGGTGTGCTCGCGTTCGGGCAGCCGCTCGACCATCGGGCGCTCGTCCCGTTCGACGGCAGCGCCCCGACCGCTGCGGCTCCGACGACCCTCGCCGTGTCCGGCGTCGCCGACGACGGCGCCGGCACCACGTTCACCGTCGACCGCGTCGAGCTGCTGCCGGCGCGGTGCACCGGCCTCTCCTCCGACCTGTCGTACGTGCCCGGCCCGGCCGACGAGATCAGCGTCGTGGTGTGGGGCACGGCGTTGACGTCGGGAGACGGAGACGTCGGGTTCGGCACGGCCCGCCTCGTGCTGCCCGACGGCACCGCGCTCGGATCGGGGTCGCTGGAGGGCGTGATCTACGTGCTCTCCCCCGCGCAGCCCGAATCCGACATCCCGGTGTGCTTCTCCGTGCGCGCGCCTGCCAGCGGGGAGTACCGCTTCGTCGCCGCGGCCGTCGGCGTCGAGCCGCCCGGGCCGGGCGTGCCGTTCACGATCGACGCGGCGTCCGTGCCCACCACCGGACCAGGCCTCTAACCTCCCCGCCGGTGGTGCAGGCCCGCGACTCCGCGAAGGTCGTCCGCCTCGGATCGGCGGACGGCCGGCTGCCGTTGAAGGCCCTCGGGTTGTCGACGAAGCGCCCGGTGATCGCCCTGGCGGGCACGACGACCGATCTCGACCCGCAGCTCGCCGCACGCCTCTACCCGTTCATCCGCACGCTCACCGCGACTGCCGCCGACCACGGCGCCGTCGTCGTCACCGGCGGCACGGACGCCGGCGTGATCCGTCTCCTCGGGTTGTCGCTCGGAGCGCTCCCAGATCCACCGCAGCTCGTCGGCGTTGCACCGGCCGAGCTCATCGCCAGAGACGGCGAGGCGATTGCGCCCGGCGCTGCGCACGCCGACCCGAACCACGACGCCGTCCTCCTTGTTCCGGGATCGCAATGGGGAGACGAGACTCCCGTCCTGTCCCGGCTCGTCGGCGAGATCGCCAGCGGCCAGCCGACGGTCCTCGTCGTGATCGGCGGGGGCGCCGGCGCGCTGGTGGAGTGCATCGAGCATGCGCGCCAGAAGCGTCCGATCGTCGTGCTCAGCCGATCTGGGCGACTCGCCGACGAGCTCGCCGACCTGCGCCTCGAGGTGCGGGACGCGACCGACGACGAGACGGGTCCACCGATCGCCGTCCGGGACGTCCACGTGATCGACCTCGCCGAGCCACCGTCGCGACTCCGCAGCCTGCTGACACTGCTCATGAGCACCTCACGCCGGCGCGGCTTCCGCCGCCGGTTCCCGGTTGCCTCCGGCCTGCCCCGGCTCCGCCGACCGCGAGGAGGGTCCGCGCTGCCGTTCGGCCTCGATGCCGGACAGGTGTACCCGCGCCTGCACGACGCGATCGTGGAGGGCCATCGTGAGGTCTACCCGTACTTCGCCGAGTGCGACCAGACGGCGGTGCGCGAGCAGCAGCGCTACCGCCTCTTCGTGGTGGCAGCGATGATCGGTGGACTCGTGACCACCGTCTTCGGCGCCGTGCAGGCCGCCTTGCCGAACGAGTGGTGGCCGGGCGTGGTGGTCGCCACGGTCGGCGCGTCGACCACGGCGGTGACGACCGTCGCCCGCCGCCAGGGCGCCCTCGACAGCTAGATC
>DASZOG010000154.1:0-31527 GCA_035550895.1 Acidimicrobiales bacterium | reverse complement strand
GTTCAGCGGCGAGGTGAACATGTGCCGCAGCATCGTGATCGGCAGGATCAGCAGGAACGCGGCGAACGCGACGACGTGCGTCACCCAGAACGCCTGGTGCCAGACCTCGAGCGTCGAATCGGCCAGTCCGTCGACCGTCTGCGCCAGGGGGTACCCGACGAAGCTCCACTCCTCGAAGTCCTGCGTGCCGTCGCGAGCGATGCGGAACATCTCGGCGCCGAAGCCCGTCAGCCCGATGATGGCGAAGACGCCGAGGATCACCGCGTGCTCGGGGCGCGTCTTGATCCGGATGCGGTACGGCCGCTGCACGTACCGGCGCACGATCGCCCAACCGACGCCGAACAGGAAGACGACACCGGCGGCATCCCCGACCATCGCGTATGCCTGGTACGTCCGCCCGTGGAGGAACTTGACGCTCTCCGGTAGCTGGTGGTCGATCTCGAGGATCGCCGTGACGGCGAGCAGCACGAGGAAGCCGAAGTAGATCAGGGAATGCATCAGGCCAGCCGCCGGATCGCGCAGCAGCGTGCGCATGTACGCGCCGGCGCGGAAGTCCTTCAGCCGCTGGGCGACGTTCCGCGTCGTCGCGGCGCGCCGGTCAGGCCCGCCGCGCTCCCAGTTCCGCACCCGCTGCGCGAATGCGTACGACCCCCACACCAGCAGCACCGGGACCACGGTGTAGAAGGCGATCTGCAGCGCGCCGGGGATGCCCCCGAAGACCTCGCGCGTGACCTCTTCGTCGCTGTGCCACTCGGTGATCAGCGGGACGATGCCGGAGGCGAGCGTGAACAGCCCGACCAGGACGCCGAGCGCGATGACGACCTGGTACGGCCGGACCCGCAGGGAAGAGTTGGCGTCGGTGGTGGCGTCCGTCCTGGCCTCGGGGCGGGCGGCGTCGGTGGCGGTCATGGCAGCCCTGAACCTAGTGAGGTGTGCCGGGCCCGCTCACGCCGCCCGGCCCGGCGCGTCAGCCGTAGTACTGGCGGTCGAGGTCGCGGATCTTGCCGGCGAGTCCCGCCAGGATCTTGTGCGACAGCGTGGGCACCTCGTCGAGGATCGGCGTGAAGTGCCGCTGGTCGATGACGAGCACGGTCGAGTCGACGTCCGTCGTCACGGATGCGGTGCGGGGCCCGCGGTCGAGGAGCGCCAGCTCACCGATCACCGCGCCAGGGCCGAGCGTGGCGATCTTCTTGCCGTTGCGGCGCACCGTCGCCGAACCGGTGAGGAGGACGAACGCCTCGCGCCCGGTCTGACCCTGGTCGACGAACGTCGTGCCGGCGCCGACCGCGACCTCGTCGCTCGCCTTGGCGACCTTCGCCAGCTCCTTGTCGGTGCAGCTGGCGAACAACGAGATGCCGCGCAGGTGCTCGAGATGCTGCTTCTTACCGGGCATGGGCCGTGACTATATGCACTGCGCAGGACCTGGGCGTGCTTCCGCCGCGCATCCGGCAGCGAGCAGGCCTCACGTCAACGGCTGCGGCCCGTCCGCTCCCCGCCGGCGGCCGGCGACTGCCGACACGAGGCGGGCGATGACGTGCTCGGCGGTGGCGATGAGGATGACGAGGTCGAGCGACAGCGACCAGTTCTCGACGTAGTACAGGTCGAGCCGGCGGTACGCGTCGAACGAAGGGTTGTCCCGCGCCTCGACCTGCCACAGCCCGGTGAGGCCCGGACGGACCTTGACCCGCTCGCGCAGATCCTCGTCGAACTTCTCGATCTCCTTCGGCAGCGCCGGCCGCGGACCGACGAGGCTCATCTCGCCGCGCAACACGTTGATCAGCTGCGGGAGCTCGTCGAGGCTCGACTCCCGCAGGAGGCGCCCGACGCGGGTGATCCGCGGGTCGTCACGCATCTTGAACAGCGGGCCGCTGCGCTGGTTCGCCGCCTCGAGCTCCTGCAGCCGGGTCTCGGCGTCGGGGACCATCGTGCGGAACTTCAGGCAGTTGAACTCCCTGCCGTTGCGCCCGACGCGCGTCTGGGAGAAGAACAGCGGGCCGCGATCGTCGATTTTGATCGCGATCCAGATCGCGAGGAACAGCGGCGACAGCAGCACCAGACCGGCCGCCGAACCGACGATGTCGATCAGTCGCTTGATGGCGACCTGGCCCGGCGTGAGCTCGGCTGCCTCGATGTAGAACATCGGCTCGTAGGCGAGCGGCAGCGCCCGCAGCCGGCGGAAGTCGATCCCCTGCAAGCCGTTCGACAGGTGGACGTGGTCGCCCCGCTCCTGGAGCTCGCGCGCCGCGCCGTTCAACTCGGCCGTGGAGAGCGCGCTGGTGACGAGCAGTGCGCCGTTCACCCCCAGGTCGTCCATCACCTCGAGCAAGGCGGTCGTCGGTCCTCGCCACAGGCTGGCGAGGCCGCTGGCGAACGCTGCCGTCCGGTCGCCGACGATGCCGACTACCTGGTATCCGGTCTCAGGATGGGTCTCGAGCAGCTTGACGATGTGTGCGGCCTCGGCGCTCGCCCCGACGAGGACCAGCGAACGCATGTAGCGGCCGCGCTTGCGGGCCTCGGTCATGTACGCGCGGAAGACGCTGCGCACGACGACGATGAAGATGAACGTCAGGATCACGGCCGCGATCGACTCCCGCACCCGGTTCGGGACGCGGGTGACCCGGGCGATGAGCAGCTCGCCGGCCGCCGTGAGCACGACGGCGCGGAACAGCCGCGAGATCTCCACCGAGCGGATGGCGGAGACACGGGTGAGGTACAGGCCCTGCAGCGCGAGGAGCCACATGCCGAGCCCGACGGCGGCGATCAGCAGCAGCCAGGACTGGGCGATGCTCCGCGCGCCGTCGCTGAACAGGAAGAGGGTGATGCCCCAGCCGGCGGCGAGGGCGGCGAGGTCACCGAGGACGAGCGCTCGGCGGAGGTGGTTCGGGCGGGGCGTGGCTGCCGGGGCGAGCCCGCTGCCCGCACCGTCACCGGACCCACCGTTCCGGTCCTCGTCGTCGGTCACGGCCCCGAGCACGAACTCGTGCTCTGGCGCCCGTTCCGGATTGCCCACCTCGACCTGTTCCTCTCGCGTGGTGCACGGCGCGATGACCCCAGCCGCATGGCCGCCCGCCAGCACGGCGTCGGCGCCGACGGTATCCCCACATCGGCGAACGTGCCCCCGGGGTGGCGCGGCAATCCAGGGCTTTGTGGGCCGCATGACGCGCACCGCTACCGACGGTGCACGCGCAGCTACGCATCGCCACCGTCGGCGGTGGTCGACCGATCGCCGTCGCCGGCGAACGGCGGCGGACGCGCTGTTACCGCGTGCCAGCCTGCGCGGCGACGGCTGCCGCCCTCGTCGCGATGTCGGCCGGGTCGCCGAGGTACTCGGCCGCCGTCGGGCGGAGGTCGGCGTCGAGGCGGTACCGGCGGGGCACCCCAGTGGGGATGTCGAGGCCGGCGATCTCGTCGTCACCGATGTCCTCCAGGTGCTTGACGAGCGCGCGCAGTGAGTTGCCGTGGGCGACGACGATCACGGCCAGCTCGGCGCGCAGCTGGGGGACGATCGCGTCGTGCCAGTACGGCAGGACGCGGGCGAGCACGTCCTTCAGGCACTCCGTCGCCGGGAGGGCGTCCGGAGCGAGCAGCCGGTACCTCGCGTCGTTGCACGGGTGGTCGGGACTCGACCGCTCGACCGGCGGCGGCGGCACGTCGTACGACCGGCGCCAGAGGTGGGTCTGCTCCGCGCCGTAGGTCTGCGCCGTCTCCTTCTTGTTCTTCCCCTGGAGCGCGCCGTAGTGGCGCTCGTTCAGCCGCCAGCTGCGCTCCACGGGCAGCCACGGCTGGCCCAGCTCCTCGAACGTGAGGTTCGCCGTCTGCACGGCGCGGGTCAGCACCGACGTGTGCGCCACGTCGAACGTCATGCCTGCCTCGGCGAGGAGCCGGCCCGCGGTGCGTGCCTCGTCCGCGCCGCGCGGGGTGAGCGGCACGTCGCGCCAGCCGGTGAAGAGGTTCAGCTCGTTCCAGGTGCTCTGCCCATGGCGGACGAACACCAACTCCCCAGTCACTGGTCGACCCATCGGGTGGATGGCTGACGGGGTCGCCACTGCGTGGCGACAACCCACCGTGCTTGCTGGACCTCGCTTCGCTCGGTCACGGCGCGAGGACCTTGCCGGTGCCGATCATCGCGTTGCGCGTCACGAGCCCGGCGAGCTGCTCTGCCGACCAGCCGTCCGTGCCTGCGGGGCGCAGCGGCAGGACGAGGTAGCGCAGCTCGGCGGTCGAGTCGACGACGCGGATCGCCACGTCGTCCGGGATCGTCGTGCCGAACTCGGCCAGCACCTGGCGCGGTTCGCGGACGACCCGGCTCCGGTACTCGAAGCTCTTGTACCACTCGGGGGCGTTCCCCAGCAGGGCCGACGGGTAGCAGGAGCACAGGGTGCAGACGATGACGTGGTGCGTGTCGGGCGTGTCCTCCAACACGACGAGCGGCACGATCTGGTCCCCGATGTACTCGCGCAGCGCGGCGCGGGCATCCGTCAGGAGCTGCTCCCGGAACTCGGGGTCGGTCCACGCCCGGGCGATGACCCGCGCCCCGAGCGCTGTGCTCGGGCCGTCGCCGGACTCGTCCTCTGCCGTCGCCCGCGCCATCCGCTCGGGATCGACGTGGCCGTGGTCGTGCAGGTGGTGCTCGAGGATCTCGGCTCGCTCGGCAGGCGTGAGTTGCGGTTCAGGCATCAGCGGGCTCCAAGTCGCTCTCCCAGACGTCGACACTGACGGCGTGGTCGCCGTCGCCGAACAGGTCGCCCGCCGCGAACTCCACGCTGTAGACATGCTCCCAGCCGTCGTCGTAGCGGCCGGTCGCGGCCGCCAGCGTGGCCCGCGGCCACGGCGGGAGCTGGCGGACGACGGTGCCGTCCTGTCGCCGGGCGTATCGGGGCAGGCGGGTGTGCCCGGCGGTGACCGGGTTGGCCGTCCGCACCCGGTCGCCCAGCGCGAACCGGCGGCGGCCAGGGTCGCCGGGGACGATCGACGTGAACCCCCCGTCGGGCGCGTCGTCGCTACGGACCATTCCCAGCTCCAAGGCGAGCCGCTCGATGGCGAACAGCCACCGCTCGAAGTACGCGCTGCGGAGGTACTCCGCCGGGGGCATCTGCTCGATCGTCCACCGGAAGCGGTCGATCGACGTGTGCCGGAGGACCGGGCCGAGCATCGCCCAGACCCTCCGCTCCCACGGCTCGTGGAACGGCTCCTCGGCCTCGACGGGCACGCGGCCGAACCCGTGCAGGCCGCCCAGGTCGTGCACGCCGTCCATGGGGCAGCAGTATCACACGCAGCGTCGATCCGGCGTAGTTGAGTCGAAACGACGCAAGATTTCTGTACGGACCGTTGCGATGCTCTTGCGTTCCGCCTAGCCTGGTTCTCGCCCAGACCGTTCCCGGAAGAAGGATTCCCCATGGCCAAGGCAGTCGGCATCGACCTCGGTACGACGAACTCCGTCGTCTCGTTCCTCGAGGCGGGCGAGCCCGTCGTCATCCCCAACGCGGAGGGCAGCCGGACGACCCCGTCCGTCGTCGCCTTCTCCAAGGCCGGCGAGGTGCTCGTCGGTGAGGTTGCCAAGCGCCAGGCGATCACCAACCCGGACCGCACGTTCCGCTCGATCAAGCGGCACATGGGCGAGTCGTGGAAGTCGCCGGATGTCGACGGCAAGCAGTACACGCCGCAGGAGATCGCGGCCCGGATCCTGCAGAAGCTGAAGCGGGACGCCGAGGCGTACCTCGGAGACACGGTGACCCAGGCCGTCATCACCGTCCCGGCGTACTTCGACGACGCGCAGCGGACGGCGACCAAGGAAGCCGGACAGATCGCCGGGCTGGAGGTGCTGCGGATCATCAACGAGCCGACTGCGGCCGCGCTCGCGTACGGCTTGGACAAGGGCGCCGAGGACGAGACCGTGCTCGTGTTCGACCTCGGGGGCGGCACGTTCGACGTGTCCATCCTGGAGATCGGCGAGGGCGTGTTCGAGGTCAAGTCGACCCATGGCGACACCCACCTCGGCGGGGACGACTGGGACCAGCGCGTCATCGACTGGCTGGTGAAGAAGTTCAAGGATGCTCACGGCGTCGACCTCGGCGCGGACCGGATGGCCGGCCAGCGCCTGAAGGAGGCCGCGGAGAAGGCGAAGATCGAGCTGTCGCAGGTGCAGCAGACGCAGATCAACCTGCCGTTCGTCACGGCCACGCCGGAAGGTCCGCTGCACCTCGACGAGACGCTCACCCGGGCGCAGTTCGAACAGATGACGGCCGACCTCCTGGAGCGGTGCAAGGTCCCGTTCGAGCAGGCGATCAAGGACGCCGGGCTGACGAAGGGCGACATCCAGCACGTCATCCTCGTCGGCGGTTCCACGCGGATGCCCGCCGTCCAGGACCTCGTGCGCCAGCTGACGGGCAGCGAGGCGCACAAGGGCGTCAACCCGGACGAGGTCGTCGCCGTCGGCGCGGCCATCCAGGCCGGCGTGCTGAAGGGCGAGGTGAAGGACGTCCTGCTCCTCGACGTGACGCCGCTGTCGCTCGGCATCGAGACCAAGGGCGGCGTGTTCACGAAGCTCATCGAACGGAACACGACGATCCCGACCAAGCGGGCCGAGGTCTTCACCACGGCCGAGGACATGCAGCCCTCGGTTGAGATCCACGTCCTGCAGGGCGAGCGCGAGATGGCGATGTACAACAAGACGCTCGGCAAGTTCCAGCTCGTCGATCTTCCGCCGGCGCCGCGCGGTGTCCCCCAGATCGAGGTCACGTTCGACATCGACGCGAACGGCATCGTCCACGTGTCCGCCAAGGACCGGGCGACCGGCAAGGAGCAGTCGATGACGATCACCGGCCAGTCGTCGCTGAACAAGGACGACATCGAGCGGATGGTCAAGGACGCCGACGCGCACGCCGAGGAGGACCGCCGCCGCCGGGAGGAGGCGGAGATCCGCAACAACGCCGACAACCTCGTGTACCAGACCGACAAGGTGCTCCGGGAGCAGGGCGACAAGGTCGCTGCGGAGGAGCGCACCGCGGTCGAGGGCCCGCTCGAGGAGCTCAAGCAGGCGCTGAACGGCTCGGACGTCGAGGCGATCAAGTCCGCGCACGAGCGCCTGCTCACCGCGAGTCAGAGCTTCAGCCAGAAGCTCTACGAGGCCGCGGCGCGGGACACCACGGCTGCCGCCGGCACGTCTGCGTCCGGCGCTGGTGCCACCGGTGCGGACGACGACGAGATCGTCGACGCCGAGATCGTCGACGCCGAGGCCGAGACGGAGAAGTGATGTCCGACGACGCGCGCGAGCGCGAGGAGCCGGAGCGAGACCGCGACGTGACGGACGCCCCCGTGGTCGACGTCGATGCGGAAGCGACGGATGACGCCGCCGAACAGGTCGAGATCGACCTGGCGGCGTTGCTCGCCGAGCGCGATCAGTTCAAGGACATCGCCCTCCGGCTCCAGGCCGACTTCGAGAACTACCGCCGGCGCGTCTCGACACAGACCGCCGGCGACATCGACCGCGCCACCGGCCGGCTGATCGAGTCGTTGCTGCCGGTGCTCGACGCGTGCGAGGCCGCGTTCGGCCACGGCGTCGAGGGCATCGAGCCGATCTGGTCGGCGCTCTTCGGCGCGCTGCAGAAGCAGGGCCTGGAAGCCCTGGACCTGCAGGACAAGCCGTTCGATCCCGAGGTCGCCGAGGCGGTGGTCCACGAACCGGGCCCGGACGAGGTGTTCGATGTGCCCGTGGTCTCCGAGATCCTGCGCACCGGGTACCAGTGGAAGGGACGGGTGCTGCGCCCGGCGATGGTCAAGGTCAAGGGCTAGCCAGCCATGGCCGCGCAGCGGGAATGGTTCGACAAGGACTACTACAAGGTCCTCGGCGTGCCCGAGAACGCCTCGCAGAAGGAGATCACGAAGGCGTACCGGAAGCTCGCCCGCGAGCACCATCCGGACGCCAACGCGGGCGACCGCGCGGCCGAGGAGCGGTTCAAGGAGGTGTCCGCGGCGTACGACGTGCTCGGCGACGACGCCAAGCGCAAGGAGTACGACGAGCTCCGCCGGCTCGGTCCGATCGGCGGCTTCGGCGCGGGTCCCGGCCCGGGGCCCGGCGGCGTCCGCTACGACGTGGGCGGCGAGGGCTTCGGCGACCTGCTGAACAACCTGTTCGGTGGGGCCGGGCGGCGGCGTGGGGCGAGCGGCGTCGGGCCGCAGCGGGGTGCCGACCTCGAAGCGGAGCTGACGCTCGACTTCGAGGACGCCGTGCACGGCATCACCACGACGCTGTACCTCACCTCCGACGCGGTGTGCTCCACGTGCGAGGGCTCCGGCGCCCGGCCCGGGACGACTCCGCACACCTGCCGGGTGTGCAACGGGCGCGGCGTCGTCGACGACAACCAGGGCTTCTTCTCGTTCTCCTCGCCGTGCACGGCGTGCCAGGGGCGCGGCGTCACGATCGATGATCCGTGCCCCACGTGTCGCGGCTCGGGGGTCGAGCGCCGGCCGCGCGAGGTGAAGGTGCGCATCCCCGCAGGAGTCGCCGACGGCCAGCGGATCGCGCTCAAGGGCCGCGGCGGGCCGGGCCGCAACGGCGGACCTCCTGGCGACCTGTACGTCACCTGCCACGTCGCGCCGCACGCCCGGTTCGGGCGCGCCGGCGACGACCTGACCGTGCACGTGCCGATCACGTTCGCCGAAGCGAGCCTCGGGGCCAAGATCCACGTCCCGACGCTCGACGGCACCCCCGTCACGCTGCGGTTGAAGCCCGGCACGCAGTCGGGATCGCGCCACCGCGTGAAGGGCCACGGCGTGCGCAGCGGCAAGCGCCACGGGGATCTGATCGTCACCGTCGACGTGACCGTGCCCACGTCGTTGTCCGCCGCCGAGCGGGCCGCGATCGAGGAGCTGGCGCGAGTGTCCGGCGCCGCACCGCGTGACCGCCAGGAGGTGTGAGATGCGCTCCAGGACCCAAGCCGTGTACGTCATCTCCGTCGCCGCCGAGCTGGCCGGCGTCCACCCGCAGACGCTGCGGATCTACGAGCGCAAGGGTCTGCTCGCCCCGGCGCGGACGCAGGGCGGCAACCGGCGCTACTCCGACGACGACATCGACCGCTTGCGTCGGATCGCCGAGCTGGCCGCCGAAGGAATGAACCTCGCCGGCATCCGCCGGGTGATGGAGCTCGAGGCCGAGGTCGACGAGCTCCGCCGCGAGGTCGACCGCGCCCGCGGTGAGGCGCAGAGCGCGGTCGCCGAGAGCGAGCGCCGGCACCGCCGCGACCTCGTCCCGCTGCACCAGAGCGTGTTGCTCTTCCGCGACGCGTCGCGCCTCACCCCGCCGGAGTAGCCGGCTCCTTCGGCATCTCCTCCACCGCGGGCACGATCCGCCCGCCGGCGTCGCGCGCCTGCAGCTCGCGGCACAGCTTGACGGTGATCCACGCCGCTGCCGCGGGCACGGCGAAGCAGGCGATGCGGAACAGCCAGATGACCGTGTTGACCGACAGCCCGAAGCGCAGCGAGATCACGTCGCCCGACGCCGCGCCCAGGAGGACGAGATAGAAGGCCAGCGACGCGACGGCGATCGCCGTGCGCCGGGGGTGGTCGCGCGGCCGGTCGAGGAGATGGTGCTCGGCACGGTCCTTGGTGAACCGCTCCTCGATGAACGGGGCGAGGAACAGCGCCCCGAAGATCAGCCCGGGCAGCAGCACGGCGAAGAAGAACGGATTCGGGATCTCGAACCCGAACGCGCGCAACTCCCACGCTGGCGCGATTCGCAGGATGCCGTCGAGCCAGCCCATGTACCAGTCCGGCTGCGACGCGGAGCTGACGTCGCCGGGGCGGAAGGGCCCGAAGGTCCACACCGGGTTGATCTGCGCCACCCCGCCGAGAAGGAACACGACTGCCGCGGTGACGAACAGGACGGCGACGGCCTTCGCCATGTAGGTCGGCCACAGCCGCTCACCGACCACGTTGTCCTCCCGCCGGCCGGGCCCGGGGTACTGCGTGTGCTTGTGGCGCAGGAGGATCGCCAGGTGCAGCGTGACGAGCACGGCGATCAGCGCCGGCACGATCAGGATGTGCAGCACGTAGAACCGGGTCAGCAGATCGGGTCCCGGGAACTCGCCGCCGAACACGAGCGAGACGAGCCACGTCCCGGCGAGCGGGATCGAGAGCACCACGCTGTACGCGATGCGCAGGCCCGAGCCGGAGAGCTGGTCGTCGAGCAACGAGTACCCGAAGAAGCCGTTGACGATGGACAGCAGCATCATCGTCAGGCCGATGATCCAGTTCAGCTCCCGCGGCCGGCGGTAGGCCCCGGTGAACCAGACGCGGAACAGGTGGGCGGTGATCGAGGCGAGGAACAGCAGCGCGGCCCAGTGGTGGGCCTGGCGCATGACGAGCCCGGCGCGGACGTCGAAGCTGATGTCGAGCACGGAGCGGAACGCCTGGGACATCTCGACGCCGCGCAGCGGCCCGTGGCTGCCGTCGTAGACCACGACGTCCGCGCTCGGCTCGAAGAAGAACGTGAGGAACACGCCCGTGCCGATGAGGATGACGAAGCTGTAGAGGGCGATCTCGCCGAGGAGGAAGCTCCAGTGGTCGGGGAACACCTTGTCGAGCGCGGTGCGCACCAGCTTCGCCGCCCCGAGGCGCTTGTCGGCCCAGCGCAGGAGCCGGCCCGTCAGGCTGCGCGGCGGGATGCCGGTCGGTTCACGTGCGGGCGTGGCCATCAGCGGCCCCGGTCCCAGAACCCCGGGCCGACCGGGTCGCTGAAGTCACCTTCGGCGATGACGTAGCCGTCGCCGTCGACGCCGAGCGGGAGCTGCGGCAGCGAACGCGTCGCCGGGCCGAACACCGGGCGGGCGTGGTTCGGCACGTCGAACGTCGACTGGTGGCAGGGGCAGAGGAGCAGCCCCTCCGCGGCCTGGTACAGCCCGACCGGGCAGGCCATGTGTGTGCACAGCTTGGAGTACGCGACGAGATCGCCGTTCGGCGCGCTGATCGCCCATCCCGAGCGTCCCTCCCGCGGATTGTTCCGGCCCGGAGCGAGGCGGATGAGCAGCGTCGGCGAGTCGGCCGCTTCGGTGTGGCCCTCGGGGAAGACCGTGAGGACGCCGTCGACGGCGACCTGGTCGGCGCGCACCGGTTCGCCGTCCTCGGTGACCACCCGGATCCCAGGGCGGTACGGCGTCTCCTTCAACCCGCGGCCGGGGCGGGGGCCCAGCGAACGGATCGGGAAGAGCGCGGCCAGACCGAGCGCCCCGACTGCGCCGACCATCAACTTGACGAGGAACCCGCGCCGGGCGAGCCCTTCGCCGCCGTGCTCGAAGTCGGCGACGAACGCGGCCACCTCCTCCTCCGTCGACGGGACAGGCGGGCGCGGCTCCTCGTCCGGTCCCGGTGGGAGGAACCGCTGGGCGACGCCCGCCAGTCCGACGCCGATGCCACCGAGCACGATTGCCAGCAGCACTCCCTCGGCCTGTGTCTGGCCGCCTTGCCAGTAGACGATGGCCAGTCCGATCGAGGCGAGGATCGAGGCGCCGAACGCCAGCGCCGGCATGCGCTCGCGCCGGCTCAACGACCACGACCGGCGACCCGGCAGCGGGCCCCGGTCAGCCATGACGGCGCCGCCCGACGATCCACACGCCGATCGCGCACAACCCGCCCAGGCCGACGACGAGCGCGATGAACCCCTCGGTCACCGGACCGATCCGTCCGAGCGACAGACCGCCCGGGTCGTCGGGATCGCGCAGGTACTCCACGTAGGCGGCGATCTCGTTCGCCGCCTGCTCGTCGAGCGTCGCTTCGTCGAACACCGGCATCTGGCCGGGACCGACGCGCATCGCCGCGACGACCTGCACCGGCGTCGACTCGTGCAGCGACGGCGCGTTGTGCCCGTAGGTCAGCGCCCCGCCGACACCGGACGCGTTGTGGCACGACGCGCAGTTCGCGCGGTACAGCACACCGCCGCGCGCCAGGTCAGCGGTGTCGATGTCGACGACCGGGATCGGCGGCCCGTCGCCGAGGGACGCGACGTAGGCGACGAGCGCGTCGATCTCCTCCGCGCTGTAGGCCGGTTGCTTGCGCGTCGACTGCCCCGTCTCACCCTCGACCGCCGGCATCCGTCCGGTGGAGAGGAAGAAATACGCGGACGCCGCGCCGGCGCCGATCAGCGATGGGCCGAGACCCGCGACGCCGACCCCCCCGCTGCCGTGGCAGGAGACGCAGCCGGTGAGGTACAGCTGCTCGCCGCGCTCGACGAGCTCAGCGTCCTCCTGTGCCGCGCCGGCCCGCCCGAGCTGCAGCGCGGTCACGGGCGCGGCCACCACGACGGCGGCCACGACCGCGGCGACGGGGCCGGCGCGCCGCCTCACTGCACCAGGAACACCGTGGCGAAGACGGCCAGCCAGACGGCGTCGACGAAGTGCCAGTAGTAGGCGCTGACCGTGAAGACGGGACCGATCTGCAACCTGCTCGGGGGGCCGCTCACCGCGACGGCGCCGGCGACCATCAGCACCAACCCTCCGGCGAGGTGGACCCCGTGAGCTCCGGTGAGCAGGTAGTAGATCGACCCGTAGGCGTGGGTGGAGATCGAGAAGTCGTTGGCGGCCCACTCGAAGCCGAGGTTGACGAGGAACACTGCGCCGAGCACGAACGTCACGTACAGCCAGCGCAGCGCGCCGCGCCGGTCGCCGTGGTCGGCGCGGGTGACGGAGAGGTGCATCGTGGCGCTCGACGCGACCAGGACGACCGTCGCCGCGATCGCCCGCGGCACGTCGAGCTCGACGTCGTCCGGAGGCCACACGTCGCTCTCCGCCCGGAGCGTGTAGTAGGCGGCGAACAATCCGGCGAAGAACATCAGCTCCGACGCCAGCCACACGACGACGCCGACCGCGAGTGGGGTGGCGCGCGCCGGCGGGACGGGGTCCCTCGGCTCGAGCGCTCCGGTCGGAGCGGGCGCGACGGCCACGACCGCTCTTGTTAGCAGATGGGTGCAGACGGGGGTTCTAAGGTGCCGCGGCGTGGCCGGGTTGCCGCCACCGTCGCTGCGCACCGTCGCGCTGCCGGCCGAGATCGACGTCGTCGCGGCCCTCCTCGTCGTGGGTGCGGGGTGGCTGTACCTGGCCGGCGTCCGCCGGCTCGCCCGGTGTGGGCGGCGGTGGCGGCCGTCGCGGACCGCGGCGTTCCTCGGGGGCCTGGTGGTCGTCGCGGCAGCGACGCAGACCGGTCTGGCGCGGTACGACACGGCGCTGTTCTCCGCGCACGTCGCTCAGCACGTGTTGCTGTCGATGGTCGCCCCCGTGCTGCTGGTGCTCGGTGCACCCGTCACGCTCACGCTGCAGGCGAGCCACGGCGCAACGGCAGCCGCGGTGCGGCGCCTCCTCCACTCACGCGTGGCGCGCGTCGCCGTGCATCCCGTCGTCGCCACCGCCGCCTTCTCCGTCTCGCTCTACGTGCTGTACCTCTCACCGTTGTTCGAGGCGTCGTTGCGCAACGGCGTGGTGCACGGATGGGTCCATCTCCACCTCGTCCTCCTCGGATGCCTCTTCGCCGCAGCGATCGTGGGCATCGACCCGCTGCCCGTGCGCTGGCCGCATCCGCTGCGCCTGCTCCTCGTGGCCCTGACCGTGCCGGCTCACGCGATCCTCGGGCTCGTCCTGCTCAGCGCGGAGGAGCCGCTGGCCGTTGACTGGTACGGCTCGCGCGAGCGGACGTGGGGCGCGACGCCGCTCGCCGACCAGCACACCGGTGCCGGCCTGCTGTGGGCGGCCGGCGAGCTCGTCGCGTTGGGCCTGGCGATGGTCGTCGTCGCGCAGTGGATGCGCCACAGCGAACGGGAGGCGCGCCGCGCCGACCTGCGTCTCGACCGCGCCCTCGGTGGCGTGGCGTGACACGGCGACTGCAGTTCCTGCTGGCGGTGACCGTCGCCGTGGCCGTGCTGACCGGGTGCACGGACGCCGGCCTGCCCGAGCCCGTCACGGAGCAGGGCGAGCAGACCCGCGACCTGTGGCGCGTCTTCGTCGTCATCGCCGCCTGCATCGGTGCACTGGTGTACGGCCTGATCGTCTACGTCATCGTCCGCTACCGGCGCCGGCAAGGCACGCCGGACCGGCCGCCCGACCAACGCCAGGTCATCGTCAGCCTGGAGGCGCTGTACACGGCGATCCCGCTGGCGATCGTCGGCCTGCTGCTCGGCCTCTCGGTGCGCACCGAACGTGACGTCACGGATCTCGTCGAGGACCCGGACCTCACGGTACACATCGTCGGCTTCCAGTGGCAGTGGCAGTTCACGTACGTGGACGAGGACATCACGGTCACTGGCACCCCAGGCGAGACGCCGGAGCTCGTCCTCCCGATCGACTCCACCGTTCGCTTCGATCTCGAGTCGGCCGACGTCGTGCACTCGTTCTGGGTGCCGAAGTTCCTGACGAAGATGGATCTCATCCCCGGGGTGGAGAACTCGATCGACGTGCGCGTCACGGAGGCCGGTACGTGGCCCGGTGTGTGCTCGGAGTTCTGCGGCCTGGAGCACTGGCGGATGACGTTCACGGTCCGTGCCCTGCCGGCGGAGGAGTTCTCCGCCTGGGTCGACGAGCAGGTGGACAGGTGACGGAACGAAGCGAAGTCCAGCAAGCACGGTCGGTAGTCGCCACGCAGTGGCGACTCGGTCACTCCAGCACCCGAAGGGTGCCCCAGTGACGGTCATCGACACGCGCCCGCCGGTCGCCACGCCGCCGCCTCACGCGGCGCCGGCCACCGGAGTCCTGGCGTTCCTGACCACCACCGACCACAAGCGCATCGGCCTCGCCTACCTCGTGACCGCGATCGCCTTCTTCCTCGTCGGCGGGGCGATGGCCGGGATGATGCGCGCGCAGCTCGCCGCGCCCGAGCTCGACCTCGTCGGTGAGGACACGTACAACCAGCTGTTCACGATGCACGGCACGGTGATGCTGCTGCTGTTCATCTCGCCGTTCGCCATCGGTCTCGCCAACTACATCGTGCCGTTGCAGATCGGCGCCCGCGACATGGCGTTCCCGCGGCTCAACGCGCTCGGGTACTGGCTGACCCTGTTCGCCGGGATCGTCATGCTCGGCGGCTTTCTGACCGCGGACGGCGCGGCGAAGTTCGGCTGGTACGCGTACGCCAACCTGACCGACGACGTGCGCTCACCGGGAATCGGCGGCGACTTGTGGATCGTCGGCATCGCCCTGCTCGGCCTGTCGGGCGTGATGACCGCGGTGAACATCGTCGCCACCGTGTCGCGCCTGCGCGCGCCCGGAATGACCTTCTTCCGGATGCCGATCTTCACGTGGAACTGGTTCGTCACCAGCCTGCTGATCCTGATGACGTTCCCGGTGCTCACCGCCGCCGGTGTGATGCTGTTCTCCGACCGCCACCTCGACTCGCACATCTTCGACCCGGTCGGCGGTGGCTACCCGTTGCTCTGGCAGCACCTGTTCTGGTGGTTCGGGCACCCCGAGGTGTACATCCTCGTGCTGCCGTTCGTCGGCGTGTTCACCGAGATCTTCGCCGTCGTCTCCCGCCGGCCGGTGTTCGGCTACAAGGGCCTCGTCTTCGCCACGATCGCGATCGGCTTCCTCTCGGTCGGTGTGTGGGCGCACCACATGTTCACCACCGGCAACGTCCTGCTCCCGTTCTTCTCCGGGATGACGATGCTCATCGCCGTCCCCACCGGCGTGAAGTTCTTCAACTGGATCGGGACGATGTGGTCCGGCCACCTGGAGTTCCGCCTCCCGCTCGTGTGGGGCATCGGGTTCCTGCTCACGTTCCTGCTCGGCGGGCTGACCGGGCCGATCCTCGCTGCGGCGCCGCTCGACTTCCACGTCAGCGACTCGTACTTCGTGGTCGCCCACTTCCACTACGTACTGCTCGGCGGGTCGATGTTCGGCGTCTTCGCCGCGGCGTACTACTGGTTCCCGAAGTTCACCGGCCGGATGCTCGACGAGCGCCTCGGGTGGGCGCATTTCCTGATGACGTTCGTCGGCGTCCACCTGACGTTCGGCGTGCAACACGTCCTCGGCTTGCGCGGCATGCCGCGGCGAGTCGTCAGCTACCTGGAGTCGGACGGGTTCGGCGCGCTGAACCTCGTCTCGACGATCGGGGCCTTCCTCCTCGCGGCGTCCGTCGTGCCGTTCCTGTGGAACATGTGGCGGTCCCTGCGCCGCGGAGCGCGGGCGGGCGACAACCCGTGGGACGGACAGACGCTGGAATGGTGGACGTCGTCGCCACCGGCGCCGGAGAACTTCACCGCACCGTTGCCCCCGATCCGCTCCGAGCGTCCCGTGTGGGACCACAACCATCCCGACGCGCGGGCACCGGGGCACGCGTGATGGCCGACCGCAGGGTGAGCCCGGGAGACGACGTCCTCCACGAGCGCGACACCTCGACCAGACCGGGCGCGCCCAGCATGCGTTTCGAGGTCGTCCTGTTCGGCGTGCTCACGGTCTTCCTCGTCCTCGCCGGTGTCGTGTACTACGTGTGGTCCGACGAGTGGGCCGGTACCGTGCTCCTCGTCCTCGGCGGCGGCCTCTCCGGGATCACCGGCGGGTACTTCGCGTTCCAGGTGCGTCTCGAACGCGCCGATGTGGCGGATGCCGGCGAGAGGCGGCCGGAGCCGAAGGACGAGCCCGAGCCGATCCACGCCAGCATCTGGCCGTTGGAGATGGGCGGCGGGCTGACGCTGACCTGCCTCGGTCTGGTCCTCGGACGGTTCATCGTGCTGCTCGGCCTGGTGCTCGTGGTCCACTCGACCATCGGCTGGATACGCCAGTCCCGCACTGGGCACTAGTGCCCAGAGAACCACGCCACCGAGCGCGCCGGACCGCAACCCGATCGGTACGGGGTCGCGACGAACTCGGGAAGCCGGCTTCCTAGCCTGGCGCTGAGCCGAGGAAACGGAGGCGGAGCATGGCGGTGGCCGTGCGCGAGGTCAGCACGACAACCGAGACGCTCCCGAGACGCCACCACTGGCGGCGGTGGATCGCCGCCGTCGCCGTCGGCGGCATCGCCGCCGTGGCCGCGGTCTCCGCGTTCACCACGCGCGGACCGCTCGGCCCGACCGAGGTCACGGTGCGCGTCCACCCCGCGCTGGAGGGCGAGACCAGGCTCGCCGTGCCTCCGCTCGGCGGCCTGACGATCGACAGCCACCGCTCACCGCTCGCCGTGAAGGCACGCGTCGACGAGATCGACATCGCCGAGGTCGCCGCGCTCGCCCGGGCGGACGACATCGACGCCCGCCTGCGCGCCGACGTGGAACGCGACATCCGCTCGCTCGCCGGGAAGGTCGCCGGGCGGGTGATCGTCGTCGCGCTGCTCGCCGGGCTGGTCGCGGGAGCACTCGTACCCGGCCGGCGGTGGCGGACCGCGCTCGTCGGCGGGCTCTCCGGATTGCTCGTCACGGGCGGTCTCCTGGCGTGGACCTGGCACGGCGTGCGTCCCGGGGCAGTGAACACGCCGCGTTTCACCGGCGCGCTCGCCTCGGCGCCGGAGCTCGTCGCCGCCGCGCGGCGGGAGATGGGCGACCTGAACGGCGTCCGCGAACGGGTCGACGTCCTCGCGGAGCGAATGGCGCTGTTGCGTGACGGCTTCGGCGGGGAAGCGGCGCCAGATGACGAGGTGCGCCTCCTGCACATCAGCGACGTGCACCTGAACCCTGTCGGGCTGGAGCTGGCGCGGTCGCTCGCCGAGGCGTTCGAAGTCGACGCGGTGGTGGACACCGGCGACCTGACCAGCTTCGGCGTCGACGCCGAGGCGCGCATCGCTGTCCTCCTCGACCAGTTCAGCGTGCCGTACTACTTCATCCCCGGGAACCACGACTCGCCCGCGAACCGGGCGGCGATGGAGCGCAATCCGCGAGTGACCGTCGTCGACGGCCAGGCGTTCGACGTCGAGGGGGTGACCGTCCTCGGCGTCGGAGACCCCGGATTCACCGCGCTCGGCGGGATCCCCTACACCGAGGCCAAGCGCCTGCGCGACGAGCGGGCGGCCGAGGTGCGCGGGCTGGTCGAGGAGGTGCAGCCGGATGTGCTCGCCGTCGCCGGCAGCGGCCTCGCCGAGGAGTCCATCGGCGCCGTGCAGACGGTGATCTCCGGTGACGTGCACCGCCGGAGTGAGCGGCTCCGGGACGGCACGCGCCTGCTCACGGTCGGATCCACCGGAGCAACCGGGCTCGGGTCGTTCACCGTCGCCGAGGACCGCCCGTACGAGGCGCAGATCCTGCGCTTCTCCTCCGGCCGGCTCACCGGCCTCGACTACCTCTCACTCAGTGGCCTGAGCGGCTCGTTCAGCTTCGACCGGGTCGTCTACCCCGTCTCGACCGGGCGCCGCTGACGCAGACCCCTCGCCGGACCCCGGCCGGAGGCCGGCGACGAGCAACACGGCGACGACGATCAGGATCGCTGGTACGAGCAACCCGCGATCGAGGTCGTGCACGTCGAGCTCCGCAGCGAGCGCGGTCACGGCGAACGTGATGCAGGCCAGGCCGGCCACGAGGCTCAGCGGGTCGAGGGGATGGCGGCGCATCGGTCAGCGCTCCAGGTCCCGCTGTGGCGCCATGCGCCGGACCTCGATCACGCCGAACCCGATCACGGCGTCGACGGTCAGCCGGCCGCCATCGGGGTCGCCGTCGAGCACGTAGTCGAGCTCGGCGTCGCGACCTTCCCGCTCCACGACCTGCTGGCGGGAGGACCACACCGCCTCTCCGTCCGGTGTGTCGACGACGTCGACGCGCTCGTCGAGGATCTCGATCCGTCCCCAACCGGCTCGGCCGTGGAGCTCCACCGTCATGCCCGGTGGGACGGTCACGACGACGGCGCCGATCCCGTGGCGGATGACGGTGGCACCGTCCGTGTCGTCGGTGCTGGCGCCGCCGACGAAGAGGTCCGTGCGGCCGGTCCCGTTCTCGTAGAGGGGGGCGACCGACGCGGCGTTCGGCACGCGCCACGTCCGGTCCCCGAGGTGGTGGAGCGGATCGACGTCCAGCGAGGTGAACGTGCCGGCCACTGGCAGCGCGAGCACGAGCGGGATGGCCACGAGCAGCAACCAGCGGGCGCGGCCGAGGAACGTGCCGACCACCAGCCCGACTCCGAGCACGAGCAGGACGACAGCGACGAGGTGGTACGTGGAAACGTCGAACAGGTCCGTGCGGTCGAGGATCAGTCCGACGCCCACAGCGGCGAGTGCGGCGGCGATCGTCACCCGGCCGAGGACCTGTGGTGGACGCGCTGCCGGGGGCGGTGGTTCGGGCGGCACGGGCGCCCGGGGCGTGTGCGGCGGGGCGGGTGGGGACTCGGCAAGCCCCGGTCGAGACGGCGCCCGCGGCGCGAGGAGCGCATCCGGCTGCCAGAGGGCGGCGCCGATCCCGAGCAGGAGACCGGGCCAGAGGATCTCGGCCGGCGGCATCGGCACCCACGAGAGCAGCAGCAATGTGCCGAGCACGACGAGGGTGATCGCCAGGAACGTCCGCAGGCGGGACACCCGTAGCACCTCCTCGTCCGGCAGTGCCAACCACAGCGCTCCGTAGGCGATCACACCGATGCCACCGAGGACGGCCGCGGCCACGAACGCCACTCGGACGATCGACGAGCGGAGTCCGAGCCGCATGCCGATACCGGCGCACACACCGCCGAGCAACCCCGCCTGGCGCACGCGGTGGACGCCGAACGGGCGTCGCTCGTTCGGCGCCTCCGCCGCCGGTGGTGGCGCATCGTCGCCGGGTCGGTCGTCGTCGAGCGGCGGCGGGCCGCTGGACGGCGGTGGATCGGTGACCGGGGCGGGAGGCGCGTCCATCGGCTGCCAGCGTGAACCGTCGGCGTCGCAGTGTCATCCGGGCCATCCCGGATCTGCGGACCGGGGTGGCGGCCGTCCCCATCCGGGTCCTGCCGGTGCCGAGGCCGCCGCCAGCCGCGCGACGATCGGCTCGTGGACGCGGCCCGCGAGCGGATCGAACATCCCAGTGGTCGGTGGCGGTTCCGGCGCAGCGGCAGCGATCGCCTGCTCACCGGTGTCGCCGCAGGGCTGGCGGAGCGATGGCAGGTCGATCCGCTCCTGGTGCGGCTGGCCGTCGTCGTCTTGACGCTCGCCGGTGGTGCCGGTGCGGCCGCCTACGGCGTGGCCTGGATGCTCTCGGACGAACCGCTGCCCGGAGCGGAGGCGGAGGCGCCGGCCGCGACAGCCCGCCCAGCCCTGCGCGGTGTGGCGTTCGTCTGCCTCGTCGCCGCCGCCCTGTTCGCCTTGCGCGCCACTGGCTTGTGGTTGGGGGACGCGCTGGTCGTCCCGGCAGCAGTGCTCGCCCTCGGGACGGCGGTGGTGTGGGGCGGGTTCGGGACGCCTCCCCGGCCTGCCGCGCGCCGCTCGCCGATCGACTACGTCTTCGCCGGCGGGCGTTCCTCCACGGGCCGCACGGTCGCCGGGCTGGTCCTCGTGTGCGCCGGCGTGCTGGCGCTGGCCGCCCAGGGCGGCACGCTCGACGACCTGCGCCGCGCCGCCTCCGCGGTGGGCCTCGCGCTCGCCGGCGTCCTGCTCGCCTTCGGCCCGGTGATCGGCCGTCTCGTGCAGCAGGTGGCGAACGAGCGACGCGACCGGATGCGCACCGAGGCCCGTGCCGAGGTCGCCGCGCACCTGCACGACTCCGTGCTGCAGACGCTGACGCTGATCCAGCGCGCCGCGTCCGATCCGACTCAGGTGACGTCGCTGGCCAGGCGCCAGGAGCGGGAGCTGCGCGCCTGGCTGTACGGGGACCTCGACGTGCGCGCGCCGGTGACGACGTTGCGTCGCGCGGTCGATCTCCTCGCCGCGGACGTGGAGGCGGCCCACGCGGTGCAGGTCGAGGTGGTTGTCGTCGGTGACGCGCGGCTGGATCAGCGGCTCACCGCGCTGATGGCGGCGGTTCGGGAAGCCGTCGTCAACGCCGCCAAGCACGCGGGCACCGACCGGGTCGCGCTCTACGTCGAGGTCGGACCGACGCAGGTGGAGGCGTTCGTGCGCGACCGGGGGTACGGCTTCGACACCGCGCATGTGCCGGGCGACCGGCACGGCATCCGTGGTTCGCTCATCGGACGGATGCAAGCCGTCGGTGGGCGCGTCGAGGTGACGAGCACGCCTGGCGCCGGCACAGAGGTCGTGCTCGTGCTCCCGTTCGAGACCTCCACGCCGGCACGGAGCGGCGGGTGATCTCGGTCTTCGTCGTCGACGACCACCACCTGTTCCGGGCAGGCGTCAAGGCGGAGCTCGGAACGCTGGTCCGGGTCGTGGGGGACGCCGCCGACGTGGACGGCGCGGTCGCCGGCATCCTCGCGACCACGCCGGACGTCGTGCTGCTCGACGTCCACCTCCCCGGCGGCGGAGGCCGGGCGGTGATCGAACAAGTTGCGCCGGCGCGACCGGAGGTCCGCTTCCTCGCCCTGTCGGTCTCGGACGCGGCCCAGGACGTGATCGGCGTGATCCGCGCCGGGGCACGGGGGTACGTCACGAAGACGATCGCGCCGGGCGAGCTGGTGAACGCGATCGAGCGCGTCCACCATGGCGATGCCGTGTTCTCGCCACGTCTCGCCGGCTTCGTCCTGGACGCGTTCCGCGACGTCGATGGCATCGGCGACCCGGAGCTCGACCGGCTGACCCCGCGGGAGGTCGAGGTCATGCGCCTGATCGCCCGCGGCTACGCGTACAAGGAGGCCGCGCAGCGCCTCGGCGTCTCGCACCGCACGGTCGAGTCGCACGTGTCGGCGGTGCTCCGCAAGCTGCAGCTGACCAGCCGCCACGAGCTCACGCGCTGGGCGACCGACCGCGGTGTCGTCTAGTGCCGTGGCTCGGCGGGTTCACGTCGGGGCGTGGTTCCAGCCGGTGAACCGGGTCATCGGCAGGTAGCCGAGGCGCTCGTAGACCGGGCGACCCGGATCGCTGCTGAGCAGCACGGCCGGCCGTGCCGGATCCACCACCGTCGCCGCCCACGTGATCGCCGCGCCGACCCCACGGCCTCTCGCCGGCGGCAGCGTGGCCACCCAGTCGATCTCCGCGATCCCGTGCATCAGGCTCGCGCCGGAGACGGCGATCGGCTCGCCGCCGTCGTAGGCGACGAAGAGGCGGAGCGGGTCGCCGACGAGCGCGGGACTGCAGACCGCCCCCGCTGACGGCAGCGGGAAGCCGGTGACCAACGTGCGCTCGAAGTCGGCCAGTTGCGCCGAGTTCGACACCTCGACGATCTCGACGCCTGCCGGCACGGCGCCGGCGTCGCTGGTGGCCGGCCCGGCGGCGCGCACCATCATCGGCGGGTGGCCCATCAGTTCCAGGCCAGCACCGCGCAGGTCGGGTGTCGGCCACGCACTGAGCAGGACCCATCCCCGATCGGTGCCGTAGAACGTTGTCGCCTCCCGGACGACCTCCTCCAGGTCGTCGTCTGGCAGTGGCTGCAAGAGGACCACGGCCTGATCGAACATGAAGGCGCTCCCGAGGTCGGCCATCGTGGCCCGCTCGTCGCGTTGGACTCGGCCGGTCATCGCCAGCGCCATGGCGCTGACCCGGTCGGCCATGGCGAACACGAACCGGCGGAGGACCGTGTCCTCGGCCGCCAGGTCGGGCTCCCACCCGTGCGTCAGGTGGTCCTGTTGCGCGCTCACGCAGTACCCACCCGGTAGAAGTTCCAGAAGTCGTGGTCGATGTCGAGGATCTCGCAGCGGGTGAAGCCGGCCGCTTCCGTGTAGCTCCGCAGCGTCGCCGGGCGCATCACCGTCCCCGTGCCGGCGCTCGGCTGCTCGGCCATGCCGACCGGGAGGCAGTGCAGGGTGCTCCAGCCGTACGCGGCCCGCTCCGTCAGGGAGCCCGGCGCGACGAACTCCTCCTCGACCTTCTCGTCGCCGATGAGCAGCGTCCCACCGGGCACCAGCGCCTGCCGCACCGCGCTGAGCGCGCCGACGGGATCCGACATGTCGTGGATGCACTCGAACGCGCAGGCCAGGTCGAAGCCCTCCCCGTCGATCGCCCCGACGTCCGCGCTGACGAACCTGACGCGTCCATCGAGTCCGGCGCTGGCTGCATTTGCTCGGGCGAGCTCGATCGAGGCCGCGTCGCTGTCCACGCCGACGACTTCCGCGCCGGGGTACGCCCGGGCGATGGCGATCGTCGACCAGCCGCAGCCACAGCCGATGTCGAGCACGCGCGCCGGTGGGGCGGCGCGCAGGCGCCGATCGACGTCCGGCAACGCGGGCAGCCACGTGGAGGCGAGCTGGTCGAGGAACATCGGGCGATTCAGCGCGGCGATCGCGCCCCGGAACTCGTCGCCGTAGCTGGCGTACGGCACCCCGCCGCCCGAACGGAACGCCTCCATCACGGCAGGCAGTGCCCGTGCGGCGCCGACGATGCCGGCTGCCAACGGCGCCAGGTAGGAGAGGGCTTCGCGGTCGAGCACCACTTCCGTCACTGCTGGGTCGAGTGAGTAGCGGCGGAGCCCACCGTCGGGATGCCCGTCATGGTCGACGAGCGCGGCAACGGCCTGCTGCTCCAGCCACTCGCGGGCGTAGCGCTCCGCGATGCCGGCGCGCGTCGCCAGCTCCGCAGATGTGGCCGGGCCCTCGGCCAGCGCGGCGTACAGCCCCAGCCGGTCGCCGACGTACAGGCTGAGCAGCTCCAGCGCGCCGATCGTGTCGGAGAACAGGCGGTCGACGAGCTGGTCTCGCCGGTTCCTCGAGGTGGTCACGGTCGGTGGTGCGGTCATCGGTTCTCCTTGGGTTGCCCGATCAGCGTCGCGAGCCCTCCTGGCACGCGGCTGGCCGATCGCTGTCGCTGCCCGGGCACGCGACGCGTCATGCTCGCGGGAGTGGGCTACCGAGTGCTGGGCTCCGTGGACGTCATCGGGGCGAGCAATGGCCCTGTCACGGTCGAGAGCGGGAAGCAACGCCTGCTCCTGGCGGTGCTGCTCACGCGGCCCGCCGCGGCAGTTTCCGTCGACCGGATCGTCGACGTGCTGTGGGGCGACGACGTGCCGAACGATCCGGCCGGTGCCCTCCAGTCCCAGGTTTCCCGCTTGCGGCGCCGGCTGCCTGCGGGCGACGAGCTGGTGCGCCGCGGCGGCGCGTACGTCCTCGAGGTGGAGCCCGGCGAGATCGACGCGGTGCGCTTCGAACGACTCGTCGAAGCGGCACGGCGCGAGACCGAGCCCGCAGAGCGCCTCGCCCGTTTCGACGCGGCCCTGGCACTCTGGCAGGGCGAAGCGTTCGGGGCGCTGGCCACCGAGCCGGCCCTGCTCGGCACCGCGTCCCGCCTGGAGGAGCTGCGGGTGGCCGCTCGCCTGGACCGCGCCGAGGCGCTGCTCGAGCTCGGCCGCAACGCCGCAGCCGTCGCCGAGGCCGACGTGCTCGCCCACGACCATCCCCACGACGAGCGTCCCGTCTCGGTGCTGATGCGCGCCCTCCACCGCGCCGGCCGCCAAGCGGACGCGCTGCGCGCCTTCCAGCGCTTCCGCGCCACCGTCACCGAGGAGCTCGGGCTCGAGCCATCGCCTGCCCTCCGCGCGCTCGAGGGCGAGGTGCTGCGCCACGCCGACGCCACCCCTCCACCGCCGGCGCCGGCGCCTGCCGCACCGCCGGCCGCACCGGCGTCTCTCCGGGCGCTGCCGCGGCTTGTCACCTCGTTCGTCGGCCGGCGGGCGGAGCTCGACGTGGTGCTCGACCTCGTCGGTCGCAGCAGGATCGTCACGCTCACCGGCCCGGGCGGCGTGGGCAAGACCCGCCTCGCGCTGGAAGCCGCGACACAGGTCTCCGGCGGCCGCGAGGTCGCGTTCTGCGACTTGTCGACGCTCGACGACGGAGCCTCCGTCGGCGACGCGGTCGCCACCACGCTCGGCGTGCAGCACGTCGCCGGGCAGGCGCTGACGGCGCGGCTCGCCGAGGTGCTCGACGCGCGCCCGGTCCTGCTCGTCCTCGACAACTGTGAGCACGTCATCGACGCCGCAGCCGAACTGGTGGACCAGCTGGCGCGGGGAACCACGGGGGTGCACGTGCTGGCCACCAGCCGGGTCCCGCTGGCGGTGGACGGCGAGCACCGCGTCTCCCTGACGCCGCTCGGGCTCGACGGCGAGGCGGTCGCGCTCCTCGCCGACCGTGTTCGGGCCGTGCGGCCGGAGCTGGTCGGCACCGCTGACTTCACCAGCCACGCGGCAGCGATTGCCCGCCGCGTCGACGGGCTCCCGCTCGCCGTCGAGCTCGCTGCTGGACGCCTCGCCGTGGCGTCGCCGGCCGAGGTGCGCGCCGAACTCGACGAGCGTCTCGCCGACCTCGCCGCGCCGCGCCGAACAGCGCCGCGCCGGCACCGCTCGCTCACGGCGCTCGTGCAGTGGTCGTACGAACAGCTCAGCCCGAAGGAAGCCGAGGTGTTCGACCACTTCGCCGTGTTCGCCGGCGGGGCATCGGCCGAGGCGGTCGCCGCGGTGACCGGTGAGGACGTGCCGGCGACGAGGGCCGTTCTCGAGAGCCTCGTCGAGCAGTCCCTCCTCGTGCGTCGGGAGGTCGACGGTCGCAGCCGGTTCGTCGCGCTCGACACGTTGCGGGCGTTCGCCGAGGAGCGGTTGACCGAGCGCGGGACGCTCTCGGAGGCTCACGACCGCCACGCGCAACACATGCTCGCCACCGTGGAATGGGCCGCCGCCGAGCTGCGTGGGCCACATCCGGCGAACGCCGCGGCAGTGCTCGACGCCGAGCTGACCAATCTGCGGGTCGCCCACCGCCACCTCGTCGAACGCTGCGACGCCGATCGCTGCCTGCGGATGCACCAGAACCTCGTCTGGTTCGCGTTGTTCAACGAGCACTCCGAGCTCCACCTGTGGGCCGAGGAGGCAGCGACGCGGTTCCCTGAGCCGCGGCCGGGCCTGGCGATCGTGCTCGGGTCGGCCTCGTTCGGCGCGTGGCGCCGCGGAGACCTCTCGGCGGCGGAACGGCTCGCCCGCACCGCCATCGACGTCGCCCCGGATCCGATCGAAACGAGCCTGGCGTGGGGCGGTCTCGGTGATTCGTTCCTGTTCCGCGGCGACCTCAGCACCGCCATCCCGCACTACACGCGCAGTGTCGAACTCGCCCGCGGTAGCGATCCGGTCACGGAGCCGATGGCGCTGGCGAACTTGGCCTTGGCCGTGGGGTACGCCGGCGACTACGCCCGGGCCTGCCGGTTGGCGGACGAAGCCCTCGCGGTCGCCGAGGCAGCGGACTCCGGACTCGCGCGGGCCTTCGCCCGGTATGCCCGCGGCGAGGTCGCCGTCGAGCACGACCTGGCCTCCGCTCGCCGGGACCTCGCCGATGCGCTGCGTCTCGCCGAACAGCACGCGACACCGTTCCTCGCCGGTGTGGGCGGGCTCTCCGCGGTGTCTGTCGAGATGCGCATCGGCCACCCCGAGGCCGTCGTGGCCGGCTTCCCCGGCCTGCTCGACCGGTGGCAGCGGGCCGGCACGTGGAACCAGCTGTGGACGGGCACCCGGGTGCTCGTCGAGGCCCTCGGCCGACTCGGGCAGGACGAGGACGCGGCGCGCCTGCTCGGCGTCGTCGGGAGCAGGGACACGTCGGCGGCGATCTTCGGGGGCGACGCCGAACGGATGGCCGCCGTGCGCGCCGAGCTGGTGGTCCGCCTCGGCGCCGAGCGCGTGGCCGGGCTCGCCGCGGAAGGGGCGGCGCTGGACGACCCGGCGGCGATGACGCTGGCGCGGCGCGCCGCTGAGGCCGCGGCCGGCAAGCCGTCGACGCATCAGAAATCTTGATACGGGTCGTAGCAGGATTGGGGCCCGCCGGTAGGCTGGCGCCGTGGCGTTCGATCCCAAGACCTGGACGATCAAGACCCAAGAGGCGATGCAGGCGGCCATCGAGATGGCCAAGGCGAACAGCAACCCCGAGCTGACGCCCGACCACGTCCTCGCCGCGCTGTTCCGGCTGGAGGACACGATCGTGCCCGACGTCGTCCAGCGCGTCGGGCTCGCCCCCCTGATGCTCCGCAACCGCGCCGACGAGGCGGTCGGCAAGCTGCCCCGGGCGTACGGGGGCGGCGAACCCCGCCTCGGCCGCGAGCTGAACGACGGCTTCGACCGCGCCGACCAGGCGCGCCAGGACCTGAAGGACGACTATCTGTCGGCGGAGCACCTGCTGCTCGCGTTCCACGACCGCCTCGGCGTCGGCAGCGAGGAGCTGCTCGCGGCGCTGCGCGACGTGCGCGGCAGCCATCGCGTCACCAGCCAGAACCCGGAGGAGCAGTTCAAGGCGCTCGAGCGCTACGGCCAGGACCTCACGCAGCGGGCGCGGGAGGGCAAGATCGACCCGGTCATCGGGCGGGACGAGGAGATCCGCCGCGTCATCCAGGTCCTCTCCCGGCGCACGAAGAACAACCCGGTCCTGATCGGCGAACCCGGTGTGGGCAAGACGGCCATCGTCGAGGGGCTCGCTCGGCGCATCGCCGACGGCGACGTGCCCGAGGGCCTGAAGCACAAGCGGCTGGTCGCCCTGGACATCGGCTCGATGGTCGCCGGCGCGAAGTACCGCGGCGAGTTCGAGGAGCGGCTGAAGGCCGTGCTGAAGGAGATCACCGACGCCGCCGGCGAGGTGATCACGTTCGTCGACGAGCTGCACACGATCGTCGGCGCCGGCGCGGCCGAGGGTGCCATGGACGCCGGCAACATGATCAAGCCGCTGCTGGCGCGGGGCGAGCTGCGGATGATCGGCGCGACGACGCTCGACGAGTACCGCAAGCACGTCGAGAAGGACCCGGCGCTCGAACGGCGCTTCCAGCAGGTCTACGTCGGGGAGCCGACGGTCGAGGACACCGTCGCCATTCTCCGCGGACTGAAGGAGCGCTACGAGGTCCACCACGGCGTGCGCATCCAGGACTCGGCGCTCGTCAGCGCCGCCGTGCTGTCGAACCGCTACATCACGAACCGGTTCCTGCCGGACAAGGCGATCGACCTCGTCGACGAGGCCGCGTCCCGCCTGAGGATCGAGATCGACTCGCTGCCGACCGAGATCGACGTCGTCGAGCGACGCATCCTCCAGCTGGAGATCGAGAAGGTCGCCCTGGAGAAGGAGACCGACACGCAGTCCGTCGACCGGCTGACGGCGCTGAACGGCGAGCTCGACGAGCTGAAGGCGCAGTCCGCGGCGATGCGCGAGCACTGGGAGGCGGAGAAGGAGGCGATCGACGCCATCCGCACCCTGAAGGAGGAGCTCGAGCAGCTGCGCACGCAGCTCGAGCGCGAATCGGACCTGAACGTCGCGGCCGAGATCCGCTTCGGCCGGGTCCCAGAGCTGGAGCGGCGGATCGAGGAGGCGACGAAACACCTGGACGAGCTGCAGGCGGACCGGCGGATGCTGAAGGAGGAGGTCGACGCGGAGGACATCGCCGAGGTCGTCTCGAAGTGGACCGGCGTGCCGGTCAGCCGCCTCCTCGAGGGCGAGATGCAGAAGCTCGTCCATCTCGAGGAGCTGCTCCACCGGCGGGTCATCGGACAGGACGAGCCCGTCACCGCGGTCGCGAACGCGATCCGGCGCAGCCGCGCCGGCCTGTCCGACCCGAACCGGCCGATCGGCTCGTTCCTGTTCCTCGGCCCGACGGGTGTCGGCAAGACCGAGCTCGCCCGCGCGCTGGCCGAGTTCCTGTTCGACGACGAGCGGGCAATGGTCCGCATCGACATGGGCGAGTACATGGAGAAGCACTCCGTTTCCCGCCTGATCGGTGCCCCTCCCGGCTACGTCGGCTACGACGAGGGTGGGCAGCTCACCGAAGCGGTGCGCCGCCGCCCGTACAGCGTCGTGCTGCTCGACGAGATCGAGAAGGCCCATCCGGACGTCTTCAACGTGCTCCTGCAGGTGCTCGACGACGGCCGGTTGACCGACGGCCAGGGTCGCACGGTGGACTTCACCAACACCGTACTGATCATGACGAGCAACCTGCCCGGCGACCCGATGGCATTCTTCAAGCCCGAGTTCATCAACCGGGTCGATGAGATCATCCGCTTCCGGGCCCTCACCGAGGACGACCTGGCGGAGATCGTGCAGATCCAGCTCCGCCGGCTGGCCGAGCGGCTCGCCGAGCGGCGCCTCGTGCTCGACGTGACCGATGCCGCACGGGCGCACCTCGCCCACGAGGGCTACGACCCGGCGTTCGGCGCCCGCCCCCTGAAGCGGGTCATCCAGCGCGAGCTCGGTGATCGGATCGCGCTGGCGATCCTGGACGGCGGCGTGACGGAGGGCGACACGGTCGTCGTCGACGCCACCGACGGGCAGCTGACGATCACCACCACCAGCGGCCCCTGATCTCACGCTGCGCGCGGACCGCGCCGCGGTCGGCGCTCGCTTCCAGGGGAAACTGTGACGCCCACCACACAGCGTGAGCGCACGCTGCGCGATGAACGCGCGCGCACCGTCGAAAGTGTGTTGCGAAATGACGACAAGACCCGTGGCGCGCGGCACATGGGTCTTCCGCTCGTATCCCCCTGAGGAGTTCCGTTCTCGGTAGGTGGTCCTGCTTCCCCCCGCAGCAGCAAGGAGCGCAGACATGGGAACGAAGAAGCTCTTCCGGGCAGCGACGGCGACATTCGCCGGTGTGGTCGGCGTGATGCTCTACTCGGCTTCCCCGGCCAGCGCGACGTACTTCTCCGCCGATCGCGAGTGCGACGGCACCGTCAACGTCCACACCTACGGCGTGGGCGCCGGGCTGTACGTCGAGCTCACCGCCAACGGCGTGACGTGGGAGCTGTCCGCGGGCGAGGAGGCGACTGTCGAGTTGCCGCCGATCGACGGTGACAGCGTGCTGCTGACCAGCGACTACGAGTACGAGGACGGCACGACGTGGACGACCGAGTACACGGTGCCGATCTCACCGCCTCCGGCCGAGGAGTGCGCGCCGCCGGAGACGACGGCCCCGCCGACGACACCGGCGCCCACGGTGCCCCCGCCGACGGAGCCGACGCCTCGGACCGAGACGAGCTGGGCGGTGGAGCCGTTCTGCCGGAACGACACGCCGTACCTGGCGATCTCGGCACTGCTCCCCCCTGATCTGGCCGGCCAGCCGGTCACGGTCCACTGGCTCGACCGGAACGGCACCGAGCGCCTGACGCAGCAGGTCCCCGCCGGTGAGTCCGAAGTGCTGTGGCCCGGGGCCCTCGTCAACAGCCTCGGCAACCCGGTCGACTGGCCGGGCTGGGTCGAGGAGAACGGCGTCTGGGTCGAGGCCGAGGACGGCTTTGCCTGGGCCCGCCAGGCCTCGGTGTACCTCAGCGTCAACCCGAGCTCGCCGGTGGTCCGCGCCGAGTACCCGCCGGCGACGCCGACGTGCAGCGCCCGGCCGGTCGTCGAGATCCTGCGGGCCTCCGCCGTGCCGCCCACCGCGGCGCCAACCCTCCCCGAGACCGGCGTCGAGTCCGGCACGGTCGTCCTCATCGGGCTCGGCCTCGTCTCGGCGGGCGTCGCCCTGGTCCTCTGGACCCGCAACCGTTCGGCGGCCGCGGACCAGGCCTGACCCCCCAGGCTTCCTGCCGGGTGCTCCGTGCGGGGGGGCGCCCGGCCGGACGTGGCAGTCTGGCGGCATGCAGGATCAGAGCACGGCGGAAGGTGTCGAGCAGACCCTCGTCGGCATCTCCTTCGGCGATGCCTTCCGGGCCCAGGAGTTCCTCACCGCGGTCACCCGCCTGGCGGCCAACGAACGCCTCCGCCTGCTCGACGCCGTCTTCGTCGCCAAGGACGCGGACGGCAAGACCGTCGTGCGGGAGACGATCGATCCGCAGCCCGGCCGTAGCGCGCTCTCCGGCGCGTTGTGGGCCGGCCTGTTCGGCCTGATCCTCGGCGGTCCCGTGGGCTGGCTCGTCGGCGCCGGCGTCGGAGCGGGAACGGGCGCGGTCACGGCGAAGGTGATCGACCACGGCGTGCCCGACGAGTGGGTCGACTGGTTCCGCCACGCGGTGCAGCCCGGCACGACCACGCTCGCGCTGCTCGTCGAGGACCTCGACCGCAACGCACTCGTCGCCGAGCTGGAACGGTTCGCCGGCGCCCATCTCGTCTATGCCAACCTCGATCCGCTGTGGACGGACCGGATCCGGACTGCGCTGCACGAACCCGCCGAACAGCCGCTGCCTCCGCCGGCCCAGGCGTGAGCCGAGCGTGCCCGCGACCGTCGTTGTCGGCACCCAGTGGGGTGACGAGGGCAAGGGCAAGCTGACCGATCTCCTCGCCAAGGAGACCGCGCTCGTCGTCCGCTATCAGGGCGGGCACAACGCCGGGCACACGATCGTGGTGGACGGGGAGAGCTTCGCCCTGCAGCTCGTGCCGTCCGGAGTGCTCTACCCGCACGTCGTGCCCGTGATCGGCAACGGCGTCGTCGTCGACCCGGGCGTCCTGCTCGACGAGATCGACCGGCTGCAGGCGAAGGGCGTCGACTGCAGCCGCCTGCGCGTCAGCGGCAACGCCCACCTCATCCTCCCGTACCACCAGGAGTTGGACTTCCTCGCCGAGCGCCGTCTCGGGCGGAACAAGCTCGGGACGACGCGCCGGGGCATCGGCCCGACGTACGCCGACAAGGCGCTGCGCGTCG
>DASZOG010000153.1:0-27625 GCA_035550895.1 Acidimicrobiales bacterium | reverse complement strand
GCTCGAACGCGAGCTGTCGGCGACGATCATGCGCGGCGGGGCGAAGCCGGACGTCCGGCGAGTGAAGGCCGGAAAGGTCCTCACCGAGCAGGGTCGGCCCGGAGCCGAACTGCTGCTGCTGCTCGACGGTGTGGTGTCCGTCGAGGTCGACGGGACGCCCCTCGTCGAGCTCGGGCCGGGCGCGGTGCTCGGCGAACGGGCCGTCCTCGAAGGCGGCGTGCGCACGTCGACAGTGCGCTGCGTGACGCCGTGCCGGGTCGCGGTGGCGCCCGCGGACGCGATCGACCGCGAGCGACTCGAAGCGCTGGCGGCCGGTCACCACCGCGAGGACGCGCCGGCCTAGTGGCACGCCAGTAGTGCGGCTCCACCTCTGCGGAGTGCGCGGGTCGACCCCGGCACCGGGCCCGGAGTTCGTCGAGATCGGCGGGCACACGTCCTGTGTGGCCATCGCCCGCGATGGCGACGATGGGCCGACGCTCGTCCTGGACGCCGGCACGGGCCTCCGCGCGGTCACCGGGCTGCTCGGGGAGCAGCCGTTCCGGGGATCGATCCTGCTCACCCATCTGCACTGGGACCACACCCAGGGCCTGCCGTTCTTCCGCGCCGGGGACCGGCCCGACGCCGACGTCCGCCTGTTCCTGCCGGCGCAGGACGGACCGGCGGACCGCCTCCTGGACCGCTGGATGAGCCCGCCGTTCTTCCCGATCGGCACCGCTGGCCTGCACGGGCGGTGGCAGTTCGCCATGCTCGAGGAGGGCGAGGTCTCGGTCGAGGGCTTCCATGTGCTTGCGCGCGAAATCCCCCACAAGGGCGGGCGGACGTTCGGCTACCGGGTCTCCGACGCGCGCAGCGCGATCGCCTACCTGCCTGACCACGGGCCGTCCGCGCTCGGCGCAGGTGCGGACGGCTGGGGCGAATACCACGAAGCCGCAGGCGCGCTCGTGGAAGGGGTCGACGTGCTCCTTCACGACGCGCAGCACACGGCGGACGAACTTCCCGCCGTCGCCGGCTTCGGCCATTCGGCTGCGGACTACGCCGTGGCGCTCGGGGAGCGGTGCGGCGTAGGACGTGTGCTCCTGTTCCACCACGACCCGCACCGCACGGACGACGCCGTCCGCCGGCTGGCTGCCGACGTCGCCGGACGCTCTCGTGTGCCGGTCGCGGCGGCAGTCCAAGGATCGGTGATCACGCTTCCGCAGTGACGGCTGGAGCGCAGGACCGGCGAGACTTGATCGGTGATGCCACCGAGCGAGGCCGGCGACGGTGCGATCTGGGAAGGCGACGTCGTCCTCGCCGACGGGGCGACCGTCCACGTGCGCCCGATCCATCCCAGCGACGCGCCGCTGATCGAGGACCTCCACCACCGGCTGTCCCCCGAGACGATCTACCGCCGGTTCTTCACGCCCAAGCCGGAGCTCGATCCGGAGCTGCTCACCCATCTGGTCACCGTCGACTACGTCGACCGGATGGCACTCGTGGCGTTGCTCGGCGGACGGATCATCGCCGTCGCCCGCTACGACCGGATGGCCGGCTCGACCGACGCCGAAGTCGCGTTCGTGGTCGACGACGCACACCAGGGTCGCGGCCTGGGCACGCTGCTCCTCGAGCACCTCGTGGTGATCGCCAGGACGCGCGGCATCACCCGCTTCATCGCCGAGACGCTCCCGGAGAACCAGGCGATGTTGCACGTCTTCCTCGGCGCCGGGTTCGAGGTCACCCGCCGCTTCGACGGCGGCGTCGTCGACGTGGCGTTCCCGATCGCGCCGACTGCTGCGTCGGAGCGCGCCGCGGACGATCGTGACCGTGCCTCGGTCGCGCGCTCGATGGCGCGTCTCCTGCGGCCGCGCTCCGTCGCCGTCGTCGGCGCGAGCCGGGAGCCGGGCACGGTCGGCCACGAGCTGGTCCGCAACCTGCTGGCGGCGCGGTTCCAGGGTCCGGTCGTGCCGATCAATCCTCGCGCCACGCACGTCGCCGGGGTCTACGCGTTCGGATCCCTGACGGACGTCCCCACGCCGATCGACCTGGCAGTGATCGCCGTCCCCGCCGCCGCAGTCGAGGACGTCGTGCAGCAGTGCGCGGCGAAGGGAGTCGCCGGTCTCGTCGTCATCTCCGCCGGCTTCGCCGAGACCGGTGCGGCGGGCCGCGATGCGGAGCGCCGCCTGGTCGAGCTCGCCCGCGGCAACGGTATGCGGATGATCGGGCCCAACTGCATGGGTGTGGTGAACACGCATCCGGACGTCCAGTTGAACGCGACGTTCGCGCCGACCTCACCGGTGCCCGGTCGGGTCGGATTCCTGTCACAGTCCGGCGCGCTCGGGATCGCCGTGCTCGCCGAGGCCGACGCCCGCGGTCTCGGGGTGTCGACGTTCGTGTCGGTCGGGAACAAGGCCGACGTCTCCAGCAACGACCTGCTCAGCTACTGGGAGGACGACCCGCACACCGACGTGATCCTGCTGTACCTCGAGTCGTTCGGGAACCCGCGCAAGTTCGCCAGGCTGGCTCGGCAGATCGCCCGCCGCAAGCCGATCGTGGCCGTCAAGGGCGGGCGCAGCAGCGCCGGTGCACGGGCCGCCTCGTCCCACACCGCAGCGTTGACCTCGCCGGACGCGGTGGTCGATGCGCTCTTCGGCCAGGCGGGGGTCTCCCGGGTCGACACCCTGGAGCAGCTGTTCGACGTCGCCCAGGCGTTCGTCCACCAGCCGCTCCCCGCCGGGCCGCGGGTGGCGATCGTCGGCAATGCCGGAGGCCCCGGGATCCTCGCCTCGGATGCCGCAGAGCGAGCCGGGTTGGTCGTCCCCGCGCTCTCGACGGCGACCCAGGAGCGGCTGCGGTCCTTCCTGCCCGCGGCCGCAGCGGTCGGGAACCCGATCGACATCGTCGCGTCCGGCTCGCCGGCGGCGCTCGAGGAGGCGCTGTCGATCGTGCTCGACGATCCGGAGATCGACGCCGTGATCGCCGTGTACGTGCCGCCGCTGCCCGGGCGGGACGAGGAGATGGTCGCAGCCATCGCCCGTGCGGCAGCCGCCCATCCGTCGAAGCCCCTGCTCGCCAACCTGCTCGCCGGCCCGGCGGCGATCGAGCACGAGAGCTACCGCGTGCCCGTCTACCGCTTCCCCGAGTCGGCGGTGCTCGCCCTGGCCCGCATGACCCAGCTCGCCGCGTGGCGCAGGCGTCCGCCGGGCTCGGTTCCGCCGGCGGAGGGCCTCGACTCGACCGCGGTCCGCACGGTCATCGACGGGTTCCTCGCCGCGCACGCCGACGGTGGATGGCTGCCAGCGGCCGACGCGTTCACGCTCGTTGGACGCGCCGGGATCACGGTGGCGGCCGCGCTCCCGGCCGCATCGGCTGAGGAGGCCGTCGAACGTGCAGATGCCGTCGGCTACCCGGTGGCCGTCAAGGGCGCAGGCGCGGAGCTCGTGCACAAGACCGAGCTCGGAGCGGTGCGCCTCGGGCTGGCCGACGCCGGGCAGGTGCGCGCCACGGTCGAGGACATGCAGCGCCGCCTCGGTGATCGCCTCGGCGGAGTGGTCGTGCAGCCGATGGTGCCCGCCGGCGTCGAGCTGATCGCGGGTATCACCCACGACGAGTCGTTCGGGCCGCTCGTCCTCATCGGCGCCGGAGGAATCACGGCCGAGCTGCTCGGCGACCGGGCGCTGCACCTCTGCCCGGTGACGGACGAGGACGCCCGGCGGATGATCCGCTCGTTGCGCAGCGCGCCGCTGCTGTTCGGCTACCGCGGTGCCGAACCTGCCGACGTCGCCGCCGTCGAGGCGCTGCTCGTGCGGCTCGGCCAGCTGGCGGAATTGGCGCCGGAGATCGTCGAGCTCGACGCCAACCCGGTCATCGCCGGCCCGACCGGGGCCGTGACGGTGGACATCAAGGTCCGCCTCGAACCTGACGTCCCGCATCCCGAGCGAGCGCTGCGCCGCCTGCGCTGATCCCGCCGGTGTGCAGCCCGCTACGGTCCGGCTGTGGGCGCGCCGAGGTGCATCGTCGTCGGGGTGGACACGTCCGCCGAGTCGCTCGCCGCGTTCGAGTGGGCGGTCGCGTTGGCCGAGGCGACCGGCGCCGAAGTCGTCGCGGTGCACGCCGTCGGATTGTTGGAAGCCGGCGGGTACCGGGCGCCGCCCGACCTGGAGTCGGTCGCCACGCAGGCGCAGGCCCGAGCGTCCGTGCGTTCGCTCGCCGAACCGGGGCCGCCGGCCGAGGTGCTCCTGCGCGTGGCCGAGCGCGAGGCCGCCGACGTGATCACCGTCGGGAGCAGGGGCCTCGGGGGCACGGCACGGCAGCTCGGCTCGACGAGCGACGCCGTCGTCCGGGAGTCCCCGATCCCGGTCGTCGTGGTGCCGTCGCACCCCTGACGCCCTCGAAGCGGTAAGAAGCTCGCGAGAGTGGCGCGGCCCGGGGCGTCAGCGGAGATGGTGGGCCGTACCCTGCGGCGGCATGGAGCACGCACGGGTCGACGACCACGACGGCGGGCTTGCCGCAGACTGGTCTCGGCTGATCGGCCGGCGGAGGATGATCGGGCTCGTCGGTGGAGCCGGCCTAGCAGCGCTGCTGGGGTGCAGCTCCGGTGACGATGCGCCCGAGGCGGCGTCGGGCACGACTTCGGGGTCTGCGTCGACGGGCGGAGCGGCGCAGCGCACCGCGGCTGCAGCGGCGACGACGGCTGGCTCGACTGCCGGGACGGCGGCGGCGGAGAGCACCGCGGCGGCCACGTCCGCGGCCGAGACCACGCCCGCGCCCGTGCTCGACGAGTGCTCGACGATCCCGGAAGAGACGGCCGGCCCGTTCCCCGGGGACGGCTCGAACGGGCCGGACGTGCTCGCCGAGAGCGGCGTCGTGCGCAGCGATATCCGCTCCAGCATCGGGTCGGCATCGGGTGTCGCCGAGGGTGTGCCGCTCATGGTCGAGCTCACCGTCGTCGACAGCGCCGACGGCTGCACGCCGCGACCTGGTGCGGCCGTGTACCTCTGGCACTGCGACCGAGAAGGCCGGTACTCGATGTACTCGGAGGGTGCCACCGAGGAGAACTACCTCCGCGGGGTGCAGGAAGCCGACGCGAACGGCGTCATGCGCTTCACGACCATCTTCCCCGGCTGCTACGCGGGACGCTGGCCGCACATCCACTTCGAGATGTACCGCAGCCTCACCGATGCGACCGGTGGCGGCCCGATCGCGGTGACCTCCCAGCTCGCCTTCCCGAAGGACGTGTGCGACGCGACGTACGCGACGGCCGGCTACGAGCAGAGCGTGTCCAACCTGGCGCAGCTCTCCCTCGAGTCCGACATGATCTTCGCGGACGGCGTCGAGCAGCAGCTCGCCACGATGACCGGCGACCCGACCGCCGGCTACACCGCCACGTTGCCCATCACAGTCTGACGCGATTGTCGGCCAGCGGAGTGGCCCTGGAGTGGTCCATGACCTGTCGGTGAGCACATCGGTACCATCGTCCAACTCGTCCAGCCGGGTGGGACCGCATGGTCGGCACATTCACGAAGCGCATGCAAGATGCTGCGGCCCGGGGCGCAGCCGGCGGCTCCCGAGGGGCGGTCGGCAAGTTCATGAGGACCGCCATCTGGATCTGGTGGTTGGGAATCGGATTCGTCGCCCTGGTGGTGTTCAGGGCTTGTCAGATCGACGCGGACGACGACGGATCGCCTGCGCCGTCGACAGCGGCCAACGTCATCGCGAGTTCATCGGCGGAATCGATCTCACATCCCGTTCGACTCGGTGACCGAGGCGACGCTGTCGTCGTTGTGCAAGAAGCACTGGTCGCCGCCGGCCACGAGCTCGCCGTCGATGGTGTGTTCGGTGCGGAGACGGATGCCGCGGTGCGAGAGTTCCAATCCGGCCAGGGCCTCGCAGTCGACGGAGTCGTTGGCGAGGAGACCGGCTCGGCGCTCGGCATCTGGAGCGTCTAGACGAGCTCTCGCGTTGCGGTGGTGCCGACCGCCCGGACCCAGACGCACAGGAAGCCCCCTCCGGAATGACCCGACACGACGGAGAGCCCACCGAGGGAATCGAACCCTCGACCTACGCATTACGAGTGCGTTGCTCTGCCGACTGAGCTAGGTGGGCGATGGCCCGTCGACTCTACTGGCACGCAGCTGGGCGGCCACGGGCGTTCGTGTCGAAGAAGTGGTTGAGATCCGACCACTTCTTCGTCACGTTGCCGTGCTCACCAGTGGAAGCGGCCGCCGGCCCGGAGCCATGGCAGCGCGTACGGCGGCACGATGCGGACCGCCGTGCCGTAGACCTGGGCCGCGGCGAGGCAGGCGGTGGCGACGGCGCGCGACACGCGTCCGCAGCGGGTCCTCAGGTCGGCGACGAAGCGCCGGTCGGCCTCGAGCTTGTTCGTCGCGGTCCACACGTCGCGGTGGAAGCGGCGCTCGATCCGGCGCAGGTTGCGCCAGGCGAGGTCGTGGCGGGTGCAGGGGAGGGTGAAGTCGAACGGTCCGGCGCCGACGAGCGGCGCCGAGCAGCCATCGGTGGACCAGTCGAGCCACGGGTACAACCGGCGCCCGAGCGCCGCGCCGTGCCCGGACAGCGCGCGCCACGCGTCGTAGCTCGTGTGATGGACGAGCCGGTCGAGTGCGGCCATCTGCGACCCGAACGGCGGCTGGCAGGCAGCGAGCAGCACCAGCGCGACCAGAACCACAGCCGCGGCGCAGCGGCGGTGCCAGGCAGCGGTGCGGCCCGGGCCGGGAGGCTCCGAGGTGGTACGGCGGCGCATTCGCTCGTCCTCCGGCGTCGCGGCTGATGTCGGCCTGAGGCGACTGAGGGGGAGCGAAGTGGGTGGGGCGTCGGGGCTGTGGACGACGGGCCCGGGGGGCGGCAACGCCCCACCCACCTCCACCGTGGGACCGAGACCTGTGCCACCGGCAACCGCGCCGGCGGCGACTACGTCAGCTCGTGCGATCGCCGGCGGCGGGTAGCTCGAGCAGCAGCGCCCAGAGCAGGAGCGTCTCGTTCGGGTTGCGCTCCATTGCCTCGATGGCGCGATGCGCAGCGCTGACCGCCCGCGCCGCGTCCGCCGGGTCGGCCGGACCACCGGCGAACAGCTGGTCGCGGTACACCCCGGCGATCGTCGTCAGCCCGGCGATCAGCTCGTCGGTGCGGTGGCGGCGCAGCTCGCGCTTGTGCCGCTCCTCGAGCTGCTTGCGCCCCGAGCCGCGCTCACCGATGTGCTCGAGGCGCGCCTCGAGCTCGGCGAGTTCCTGCACGTGACGGTCGGCGAGCGGCGCGGCAGCGCCCTCGATCATGCCGAGCAACTCGTCCACCGTGGCGCACACCGAGGCCCCGGTGCCGTCCAGCCGGTGGGGCACCCGGGCGAAGGCGTCGTGGCGCGCCGCGCTCGCCGGATCGGTGGCGAGGATCCGCGCCCGGTCCAGGCTTCCCGCGGCGTCCCGCGCCGCGAGCGCCGCGTCCTCGGCGCCGACGCCTTCGGCTGCGAGTCGCGCCTCGAGCACGTCCGCGGGAATCGGGCGGAAGTCGATCCGCGCGCAGCGGGAAGCGATCGTCACCAGCTCGGGCGGGATGTCGTCGGCGACGACGATGAACACCGTCGAGGCGGGTGGCTCCTCCACCGTCTTCAACAGCCGGGCCGCGGCGTCCGCGGTGAGCAGGTGGAACTCGTCGAGGATGAACACCTTCCGCTCCGTCTCCACCGGCGCCAGCGCTGCCAGGCGGACGATGTCGCGTGCCTGGTCGGCGGAGATGGCCGGCCCGGTACGGCGCACCTCGCGCACGTCGGGATGCTCGCCCGCCAGGGCGAGGCGCCCGCCCCGGCTCCGCGGGTCGCCGCTCGGATCGAGCAGCAACGCGGCGAACGCCCGCGCCGCCTCCCACTTCGTGCACCCTGGCGGCCCGACGAAGAGGTACGCGTGCACCGGATCGACGGCGGCCGCCTGCAAGGCGGCTACCGCCGCGTCCTGCCCGACGACCGCGTCCCACACCTCGCCCCGAGCGGACATCAGATCCCCAACCGCTCGCGGACCGCGTCGCGCAGCCGACCGGCGACGACGTCGACCTTGCCTTCGCCGTCGATCACCACCCACCGCTCCGGATCGGCTGCGGCCATCTCCCGGAAGCCCGCCCGCACCCGGGCGTGGAACTCCTGCCCGGCCCGCTCGAAGCGGTCGAGCTCGCGCCGGCGCATGCGGCTCGCCAGGTACCGCTCGGGGACCTCGAGGTAGAGGACGAGGTCCGGCCAGCGGTCGTCGATCGCCCAGGCGTTGATCTCCCGGATCCGTTCCAGCGCCAGGCCGCGGCCGTAGCCCTGGTAGGCCAGCGACGAGTGGATGCTGCGATCGGAGACCACGTGCCGTCCTGCCGCGAGCGCGGGCGTGACCACCTCGGCCAGGTGCTGGGCACGGTCGGCGGCGATGAGCAGCGCCTCGGCCTTGTCGGTGAGCGCCGAGCTCGCCGGGTCGGCGAGGATCGCCCGGATCCGTTCGCCGATCGCCGTGCCGCCGTGTTCGCGCGTCAGGACGGCGTCGAGTTCGGCCGCGAGGCGCGCCGCGTGCGTCGACTTGCCGCTCCCTTCGGCACCCTCGAGTGCGATGTACCGCCCCTCGGCCATGGAGCAGCGAGGTTACGGTCCCGCCCGCCCCGCCGGCTGCCTGCGCCTGTAGCTACGAGGAGCGTGGCGGAGCGGACCGCTTCGCCGCCGGCCGCTTCGCCGCCGACTTCTTGGCGGTCGCCTGCTTCGCCTTCGCCGGACGCTGGCGCTGGCGCGTGCCGCCGCTCTTCTTGGCCGGCGTCCCCCCTGTGTCGGCGAGACGCTCGCGCCGGACGGCGAGCAGCTCATAGGCCCGCTCGGGGACCATGTCCTCGACCCGGTCCCCGCGCCCGATGGATGCGTTCGTCTCCCCGTCCGTCACGTACACACCGAAGCGCCCTTCCTTGGCGACGACCGGTCGCCCAGACACCGGATCGGGCCCGAACTCCCGCAGTGGCGGCTTCGGCCCGGCACCCGCGCGACCGCGGTACTGCTTCGGTGCGCGCAGCAGGGCGAGCGCCTCGTCGAGCGTGACGGTGAACAGCGCCTCCTCGTTCGGCAACGAGCGCGTCTCCTTGCCCTTCTGCACGTACGGTCCGTAGCGGCCGTTCGCCGCGACGACCTCGATCCCGTCCTCCGGATCGGTCCCGACGACCCGCGGCAGGGACAGCAGCTGCACCGCGTCGTCGTAGGTGAGCCGCTCCAACGTCATCGTCTGGAACAGCGAAGCCATCTTCGGCTTGTCGTGACCCGGTGGAGGAACGTCGGGATCGCCCCACTGCACGTACGGTCCGAAGCGACCGCTCTTCGCGTACACCGGCAGCCCGTCGAGCTCGCCGATCGGCTCGTCCCGCTTCGGCGCGGCGAGCAACTCGAGCGCGACGTCGAGCGTGAGGTCGGCCGGCGGCAGGTCCTCCGGCACGCCGGCGGTGTCCTCGCCCCGCTTCACGTACGGGCCGTATTTGCCGGGCTTGACGACGACCAGCTCGCCAGATCCGGGATCCTTGCCGAGCGGGAACGTGTTGATGTCCGCCGCGTCGATCTGGTCTCCGCCCAGCTTCTCCTCGACGAGGCGCTTCAGCCCTGGATCGTCCTCGTCGCCGAAGTAGAACCCCTCCAGCCAGCGCTCCCGCTGCTCGGTCTGGCGCGCGACGCCGTCGAGGACGTCCTCCAGCCGCGCCGTGAACGCGTAGTCCACGTACTCGTCGAAGTGCTGCTCGAGCAGGTTGACGACGGCGAACGCAGTCCACGTCGGGACGAGCGCCTGGCCCTTCTTCCACACGTAGCCGCGGTCGAGGATGGTGGACATGATCGACGCCCACGTGGACGGCCGGCCGATGCCCAGCTCCTCCAGCTGCTTGACGAGGCTCGCCTCGGTGTACCGGGCCGGAGGCGACGTGGCGTGCCCGTTCGCGGTCAGCGTCTCGACCGGCAGCGAGTCACCCACGGAGAGCGCCGGCAGGAGCGCCTCCCGCTCACCGTCCGTCTCGGGGGAGTCACCCTCGTCGCGGGACTCGACGTAGACCTGCCGGTAGCCGGGGAACGTGATCGTCGTGCCGCTGGCGGCCACCTCGCAGTCCGACCCGTCGGCAGCCGTCGCGCCGAGGCGCACCGAGACCGTCGTCCCGGTCGCGTCGGCCATCTGCGAGGCGAGCGTCCGCTGCCAGATCATCCGGTACAGCGCCAGCTCCTGGGAGTTGAGCTCGCCCTCCACCTGCGCCGGCGAGCGCAGCGGCGTCGTCGGGCGGATCGCCTCGTGCGCCTCCTGCGCGTTCTTCACCTTCGTGGAGTACTGCCGCGGCGAGGGTGACAGGAACTGTTCGCCGTGCGTGTCGCGCACCCGCTGGCGCACCTCGACGAGCGCCTCCTCCGACAGCGCCACGTTGTCCGTGCGCATGTAGGTGATGAAACCCCGCTCGTACAACCCTTGGGCGAGTCGCATCACCTGTGACGCGGAGAGGCGCAGCTTGCGGCCACCCTCCTGCTGCAGCGTCGACGTCATGAACGGCGGCTTCGGCGACGACCGGTACGGCTTCGACTCGACGGAGCGGACGGTGAACGCGCGCCCGGCGAGTCCCTCGACGAGCTGGAGCGCGCGTTCCTCGGACACGACCACCACGTCCCGGCGCGGCTGGCCGTCGGCGCCGAAGTCACGGCCGGTCGCGACGCGCTGGCCGTCGAGCACGGCGAGCGTCGCCGTGAAGGACGGGTCGGACGCGAACGTCGCGTCGACGTCCCAGTACTCCGCGACGACGAACGCCATCCGCTCCCGCTCCCGCTCGACGACGAGGCGGACGGCGGGCGACTGGACCCGTCCTGCGGACAGCCCGCGATCCACCCGGCGCCACAGCACCGGCGACAGCTCCCAGCCGTAGAGGCGGTCGAGCACGCGGCGCGTGTCGGCCGCGTCGACCAGGTCGGCGTCGATGTCCCGCGGATTGGCGACGGCGTCGTCGATCGCCGCCTTCGTGATCTCGTGGAACACCATCCGCCGGACGGGAACGCGTGGCTTGAGGTGCTCCAGCAGGTGCGACGAGATCGCCTCGCCCTCCCGGTCCTCGTCCGTCGCCAGGTACAGCTCGCTGGCGTCCTTCAACGCGGCGCGCAGCTCCTTGACGACCTGCTTGCCGCGGTCGGTGAGCTCGTAGAGCGGCCGGAAGCCGTTCTCGACGTCGACGCCGAACGCCTTCGTCGGCAGGTCGACGATGTGGCCGACAGAGGCGCGCACGTCGTAGTCGCCACCGAGAAAGCGGGCGATCGTCTTCGCCTTGGCCGGCGATTCCACGACGACGAGCGGTCGGGCCATAGGGCCGGAAGGGTGGAGTCACCCGGGCCGCCCTGTCAAGGCGCGGCCCCGATACGCACGTCCTCAGCGCTCGTGACCGGTACCGACGAGCTCGCCTTCGGCCAGGGCGTCGTCGGGGAGTGCGCCCGCTGCGGACGTGTGCGCCTTCCCCTCCACGTTGACCCGCGGCAGGATCCGGTCCAGCCAGCGCGGGAGCCACCAGTTGCGGTCTCCGAGCAGCTCCATCGTGGCCGGCACGAGCACCATCCGGACGACGGTGGCGTCGATCAGCACGGCTATCGCCAGGCCGAGCCCGAACAGCTTGATGGCGCGGTCGTCGCCGAGCACGAACGCGAAGAACACCGACACCATGATCAGCGCGGCGGCGGTGATGACCCGCGCCGTGGCGGCGAGGCCGTCGGCGACGGCCGTCGCGTTGTCCTTCGTGCGGTCGTACTCCTCCTTGATGCGCGACAGGAGGAAGACCTCGTAGTCCATGGACAGGCCGAAGACGATGGCGAAGAGCATCATCGGGGCCCACGACTCGACGGGCCCGGAGCGGTCGACGCCGATCACGTCCTTCATCCAGCCCCACTGGAACACGGCGACGACGATGCCGTACGCCGCGCCGATGGAGAGCAGGTTGAGGATGACCGCCTTCACGGGTACGAGGAGCGAGCGGAACACCGTCATCAACAGCAGGAAGCTGAGGACGAGGACGGCGCCGATCATCCACGGCAGGCGGTCGCCGAGGTAGTCGGAGAAGTCGATGCCCGCGGCCGTCCAGCCGCCGACGAGCGCGCCGGTGCCGCTGGCGGGGATGACGTCGTCGCGCAGGTGGTGCACGAGCTCCGTCGTCTCCTGGTCCTGCGGCGCGTTCTGCGGATACAGCTGCACGAGCGCGAGGTCGTCACTGACCGGGATCGGGTCGGAGGCGAAGGCGACGCCATCGGTCGTCCGCAGCGCCTCGGTCAAGCCGGTGAGGGCTTCCTGGTCGGCGGCGGCCGCGCCTGGCACGGCGACGATCAACGGCCCGTTGAACCCGGGTCCGAAGCCCTCGGCCAGCATGTCGTACGCACGCCGCGGCGTCTGCTCCGCGTTCAGGTTGCCGGTGTCACCGAACCCGAGGCGGATCGAGAGCAGCGGGATCGCCAGCACGAGCAGCGCGGCGAGTCCGACGAGCAGCGCCGGCCACGGCCGGTGCTGGACGAAGCGGCTCCAGCGGTACCAGAACGTCTCCTCGCGGCGATGTGTGCGACGGTGCGGGATCTGGTGCCTGAGTTGTTCGGCGAACGTCAAGCTGGCCACGACGACGCCTCCGAGTATCACCACTCCGGCCAGGAGGAAGGCGGGCTGGCCGAACAGCAGCGCCGCCAGCGCGCCGGCCGTGACCGCGAGCAGCCCGATCACGCCGCGATAGGTCGTGATGTCGATCCGCTCGCGCACGAAGGCGAACAGCGCGGGCAGGAGCGTGAGCGAGGCGAGCATCATCGCCAGCACGGCGAGGATCGCGCCGGTGGCCAGACCGTTCATGAACGCCAGGCCCATGACGAACATCCCGAACAGGGAGATGATCACCGTCGACCCGGCGAACAGCACGGCCCGACCGGAGGTGTCGATCGCCTCGACCGTCGCGGTCTCCGGGTCGAGCCCGACGTGGAGGCCCTCGCGGTAGCGCGTGACGATGAACAGCGCGTAGTCGATGCCGACGCCGAGGCCGATCATCGCCGCCATCTGCGTGGAGAAGTCCGGCATCGAGAGGAAGTTGCTGGCGATCGTGACGAGCGCGACGCCGGTGCCCAGTCCGAGCAGGGCGGTGGCGATCGGCAGACCCATCGCCAGCACCGAGCCGAACGCGATGAGCAGGATGATCACCGCGGCGAGCAACCCGAGGAACTCCGACTCGGGCAGCTCGAACTCGGCGAACATCTCACTGCCGTACTCGACCTGCAGCCCGTCCACGTCGACCTCGTCGCCCAGCTCGCGGATGTCGTCGGCAAGGGAGGTGAACTCCTCCTGGCTGCGGTCCTCGACCTGCAACTCGGCGAACGCGATCGGCGCGATCGTGCTGACCTGGCCCGCGCCCTCCGGGCTGTAGGGACTGGTGACCTCGACGCCGTCGAGCTGCGCGATCTGCGCGAACAGGCCCTCCATCGCGTCCTGCACAGCGGGATCGTCGATGCCCTGCTCGGCCTCGAAGACGACCTGCGCGGTGATCCCGGCCCGGCTCGGGTTGCGCTCCTCGAGCAGGTCCTGCACCTCCTTCGACTCGCTGTCGGGGAGGTTGAAGTCGGTGCGGAAGTCGCTGCCGATCACACCGTTGGCGAGGACGTTGACGCCGATCAGGGCGACGATCCACGAGATGACGACGAGCCACTTGCGGCGGTACGCGGTGCGAGCGAGACGCTGGAGCATGAGGTCCTCTGCGGAGCGGAAGGGGCGGAGCGAGCCTACGGGATGTGGCAGTTGTGTCAGCAGCTCGCGAAGGTGACTGTCGTCACCCGGGCAGCAGGGCGAACGACGCCCGGACGGTTGCGTCCACGACGACGTCGCCGGTCTCGACCGGGAGCGGCGCCGACTCCGCCGCAGGCGCCAGCGCCATCCCGATCATCCTCGGCTGTGGAGACGGTTCGTGTCGAAGCGGAGCATCGCTCAGCTCGACCACGGCCCCGAGCGTCATCCCGAGCGCCGCCGCGTACGCCTCCGCGCGGCGGCGGGCGTCGAGCGCTGCGAGTCGGTACGCCTCGATCCGCGCCGGGTTGTCGGCGTCGACGATCCAACTCGGTCCTTCGACACGCGCGGCCGCCTGATCGACGACGTCGCGCACGACCCGCCCGAGCGTGGCGAGATCACGAATCTGGACGACCGTCACGGTCCGCGCCTGATGGCCGCGGAACGTCTCCTCTTCCCTGCGCCGGTCCCATTCGCGGAGCTCGCGCAGCGCGACACCACCGGTCGTCCGGTCGGCTTCGGCGACGCCGTCCTCGGCCAGCGTCCGGGACAGCACCTCACCGCGCGCCGCCACCTCGGCCAGCGCCTCCGAGGGCGTCGGCTTGAGCGCGACGACCTCCAGACGCAGTACCGCCCGGTCCGGGCGCGCGGCGACGACCGCGCTGCCGACGGTCGTGGCGGTGGAACCCATCGCCCACAGTCTGGCAAGGGTCACTACCGTCCGCCGCCGTGGAGCAGGCGCAGCTCGCTGATCTCGGCTGGGACGCGGCGCGCGAAGCGGAGTGGGGCGCGCTCGGAGCGCCACCGCGTCCAGGGCGCGTCGTCCGGCTCGACCGCGGGTGGAGCACGGTCGCCGTCGGCCGGGAGTCGGTCAGGGTGCGCAACCTGGGCACCGAGGTGGCCGTCGGCGACTGGGTGGTGGCCGGCGACGAGCGCGTCGAGGCCGTGCTCGAACGGCGCAGCGCGTTCACCCGGCGGGCGAGCTTCGCCGGGGCCAAGGCGGAGCCGCACGTCCTCGCCGCGAACATCGACACCGTGCTCCTGCTCCACGCGCTGACGGCGACGGTGAACCCGCGCCGCCTCGAACGGGAGCTCGTGCTCGCGTTCGACTCCGGGGCGCAGCCCGTCGTCGTGCTGACGAAGGCCGACCTCGTTGCCGAGCCCGCGGCCAACGCGTCGGCGCTGCGGACGGTGACGTCGACCGTGCCGATCCTCGTCGTCAGTGCCGTGAGCGGGCAGGGGCTCGACGCGGTGCGCGTCTTGAGCGACGGCCACCGGACGGTCGCCCTGCTCGGCGCCTCCGGCGTCGGCAAGTCGACGCTCGTGAACGCGCTCGTCGGCCGCGAGGTCCAGGCGACGGCAGAGGTGACCGCGACGCAGCGCGGGCGCCACACGACCGTCGCCGCGGAGCTGATCGCGCTGCCCGGCGGAGGTTGGCTGCTCGACACGCCCGGGCTGCGGGCGGTCAGCCTCTGGTGGGAGGGCAACGGGATCGAGCAGGCGTTCGCCGACATCTTCGAGCTGATGGACCATTGCCGCTTCCGGGACTGCAAGCACGAGGGCGAACCGGGATGCGCCGTGCGGGCCGCGGTCGCCGCGGGGACGCTCGACCCGGACCGGCTGGACAGCTTCCGCCGCCTGGTCGACGAGCAGGTGGCGATCGAGGAGGAGCAGCGGGCCCGGGACCGCGCCGCGGACCGCCGCGGGTCCCGTCGTCCGCGATGAACGAAAAGTCAACACAGGGTCCCTCCGAGCCGCGCGGCCTGCTGCCTATGGTGCGAGCACGTGAACGCGAGCGGAGCGCGGGAGCACGTCGCCGTGCTGCGGAGCCTCGAGGGGGATGCGCGAGCCGATCGCCTGCTCGCCGACGCACACGCTCTGGGTATCGAGGCGCTGCGCGCTGTGCGTTGCGCGGAGCTGGTCTTCGTGCGGGGTGCCGCGCTCGACGACGTCGCACCGCTGCTCGACGATCCGTTGCTCGTCGACGTGCAGGAGGAACGGGCGGACTCGATCGTTGGCGGTGTCGTCGTGGAGACAGCGCTCCATCCCGGGGTCACGGACAGCGTTGCTGCAGCACTCGTGCGCGGCGCGGGACGACTTGGCGTCGGGCCGGTGGAGGCGGCGACCGGCCGGCGGTTCGAGCTCGTCGGTGACTTGGCCGTCGACGACGTCGAGCGGTTGGCAACGCGGTTGCTGGCGAACCCGGTCATCGAGCGGTGTCGGATCGGGCGCGTGGACCCGCCGTGGGAAGGCGCGACCGCAGCAGCCTGCGTGGAGCGGATCAGCATCTCGGCCCTCGCCGACGAAGGGCTGCTCGCGGTATCGGCGGAGCGCGGGCTGGCGCTCGATCTCGCGGAGATGCGCGCCGTGCGCGACTGGTTCGCCGGCCAGGGACGGGAGCCGACCGACGTCGAGCTGGAGATGATCGCCCAGACGTGGAGCGAGCACTGCTCCCACAAGACGTTCCGCGCCACGATCGCGGTTGGCGGCCGCGGCGCCGTCGCGCCGCTGCTGCGCCAGCTGCGCGACTGCACAGAACGCATCGCCGCGCCCTGGGTCCGCTCCGCGTTCGACGGCAACGCCGGCGTGATCGGCTTCGACTCGGATTGGGACCTGGCGCTCAAGGCTGAGACGCACAACCACCCGAGCGCAGTCGAGCCCTTCGGTGGGGCAAACACTGGTGTCGGCGGGGTCGTGCGTGACGTCCTCGGCGTGTCGGCCCGTCCGATCGCCGTGACCGACGTGCTCTGTTTCGGCCCCACAGACGCCGCGCCGGAGGACGTGCCAGACGGCGTGCTGCACCCCCGGCTCGTGCGGGCCGGCGTGATCGCCGGTGTCGCCGACTACGGGAACAAGCTCGGACTGCCCACCGTCGCCGGGGCGATCGTCCACGACCTGGGTTACACGGCGAACCCGCTCGTGTTCTGCGGCTGCGTCGGGCTCTTGCCCGCCGGCACCCGGCACGACGGCCCGCATCCCGGCGACCGAGTCGTCGTCATCGGGGGCCGCACCGGGCGGGACGGCATCCGCGGGGCGACGTTCTCCTCGATGGCGATGGACGCGTCCACCGGCGAGGTCGCCGGGGCGAGCGTGCAGATCGGTGATCCGGTCGTCGAGAAGGGCGTGATCGAGGTCGTCGTCGCCGCTCGGGAACGTGGGCTCTACTCCGCGATCACCGATTGCGGCGCAGGGGGCCTGTCGTCCGCGGTCGGGGAGATGGGCGAGCGGGTCGGAGCCGAGGTCGAGCTCGAGCAGGTGCCGCGCAAGTACGCCGGGCTCGCGCCATGGGAGGTGTGGCTGTCCGAAGCGCAGGAACGGATGGTGCTCGCCGTGCCCCCGGTGTCGCTCGGCGCGCTCCGCGAATTGTGCCGGCGCCACGAGGTGGAGCTGGCCGACATCGGTGCGTTCACCGGCCACGGGAGGATCGTCGTGCGCGACGGCGGCGAGGTCGTGCTCGATCTCGAAGGGCGCTTCCTCCACGACGGCCGCCCGCCACGGACGCTCGTCGCGGTCACCCCTTCCGTGCCCGCGCCGAGCCACTCCGGTCGTGGCGGGGTCGAGCCGGCCGCGGCGCTGCTGTCGCTGCTCGCCCACCCGTCGGTGCGCTCGAACGCCGACGTGGTCCGGGGGTACGACCACGAGATTCTCGGCGCGACGGTCGGGCGGCCCTCCGCCGGGGCGGCCGACGACGGTCCCGCTGACGCGGCCGTGCTCCGCCCGGCCGGACTCGGCTCCAGCGCTGGAGCGGCGGTGGGAATCGGCGTCAACGCCCGCTACGGGATGTTCGACGCGTACCGGATGGCGTGGGCCGTCGTCGACGAAGCGATCCGCAACGTCGTGGCCGTCGGTGCCGATCCGGCGCGCGTGGCGCTGCTCGACAACTTCTCGTGGGGGGACCCGGGCGACCCGCAGGTGCTCGGCGCGCTCGTCACGGCGGTGGAGGGCTGCGTGGCCGCCGCCGAGGCTCACCACGCGCCGTACGTCTCGGGCAAGGACTCGCTGCACAACGTGTACGCCACGCCGGCAGGCGAGCGGCGCAGCGTGCCACCGACGCTGGTCATCACGGCGCTCGGCCGGCTACCGGACGTGGCGCAGCTCGTCGGCTCCGACCTGCTCCACGCCGGCGATGCCGTCTATCTCGTCGGGGCGACGCACGACGAGCTGCGCGGGAGCCATCTCGACCTCGTCCTCGGCATCGACGGGCCGGGGGACGTGCCCGCCCCGGACGAGGGTGCGCCGACGCGCTACCGCCGGTTGCACCGCGCCATGCGCGATGGGCTGGTCGCGGCGTGCCACGACCTCAGCGAGGGCGGTCTCGCCGTCGCCGCGGCGGAGATGGCGATCGCCGGGCGGCTCGGGCTGGACCTTGCGGTGAGCGGCGACCCGCTCGTGGCGTTGTTCTCCGAGTCGCTCGGGCGGTTCCTGGTCGAGGTCCGCCCGGAACACGTCGACGCGTTCCAGGCTGCGCTGGGAGGCGAGGCGACGGCGATCGGCACGGTGCGCGCCGAGCCGCGTCTGCGCGCCGCGGTCGCGGGCGTGACGCACATCGATCTCCCGCTCGGCGATCTCCTGCGCGCGTGGCAGGGACATGTGGCGGGCAGCGGGGCTTCCGGTCACGAAGGCGAGACGTGATGCGTCCGGCGCTCCGGCCGGTGCCGGCCGTCGTGCTCGCCGCGCCGGGCACCAACCGCGACGGCGACGTCGCCAGCGCGCTGCGCCTGGCCGGAGCCGACCCCACCGTCCTCCATCTGGCCGACCTGCGCGACCGCCGCGCCGCGCTGCGCCGGGCCCGCCTCGTGGTCGTCGCCGGTGGGTTCTCGTTCGCCGACGCGCTGGGCTCCGGTCGCCTCTTCGCGCTGGAGCTCGCTGCCGCCGCAGGCGACGAACTGCGGCGCCTCATCGACCTGGGCCGCCCGGTGCTCGGGATCTGCAACGGCTTCCAGGTCCTCGTGCGGGCCGGCATCCTCCCCGGACTCGGCATCGACCAGGCGGTCGCGCTCGGCCACAACCGCAACGGCCGGTTCGAGTGCCGGTGGGTCTCGCTGCTTCCGGTGAGCGATCGCTGCGTCTGGACGGCGGGGCTCACCGAGCCGGTCGAGTGCCCCGTGGCCCACGGCGAAGGTCGCTTCACCGCCGACGACGACACCGTCGCCAAGCTGCGGGCGAACGACCAGATCGCGCTCGTCTACGGCGCGGGCGATCGCCCGGCCGCAGGGATGTATCCGGCGAACCCGAACGGCTCGGAGGCCGACGTCGCCGGCATCTGCGATCCGTCCGGTGTCGTGCTCGGCCTAATGCCGCACCCGGAGAACCACGTCCACCCGACGCAGCACCCGCGATGGCGGCGCGGGCGGGCGGCTGGCTCCGGCGTGCCGCTGCTGGCCAACGGAATCCACCACGCCGAGGAGGCATGAGATGACCCGGTCGACGCTGACGCCGTTCACGGACATCGACCTCGACCTACCGGGGCGCACGACCGGCAAGGTGCGCGTGATGTACTCCTTGCCGGGCCAGCGCCGGCTCCTGGTCACGACCGACCGGCTCTCCGCGTTCGACAAGGTCGTCGCCGCCGTCCCGTTCAAGGGACAGGTCCTGAACCAACTGTCGTGGTGGTGGTTCGAGACCACGCGGGATCTCGTCGACAACCACGCGCTCGCCCAGCCGGATCCGAACGCACTCGTCGCGACCGAGGCCACCGTGCTGCCGGTGGAGGTCGTCGTCCGCCGCCGGATCACCGGGGTGACGAGCACCAGCCTGTGGCGCCAGTACGCCGAGGGGGCACGGGTCATCTACGGGCACGAGTTCCCCGACGGGCTGCGCAAGAACGAGGTGTTGCCCGAGGCGATCATCACGCCGACCACCAAGGCCGCGCACGGCGCGCACGACGAGCCGCTGACCTGCGCCGACGTGACGCAGAAGGGACTCGTCGAGCCAATGCTGTGGGACCGGGTGCAGGCCGTCGCGCTGGCCCTGTTCACCCGCGGTGAGGCCGTCGCCGAACGGGCCGGGCTCGTGCTGGCCGACACCAAGTACGAGTTCGGACTCGACGCCACCGGGCGCCTGCTGTTGATCGACGAGGTACACACGCCGGACTCGTCCCGGTGGTGGGTGGCCGACGGGCTCGACGCCCGCCTGGCGGCAGGGCAGGAGCCGGAGAGCCTTGACAAGGAGCCTGTGCGCCGCGCGCTCGCCGACAGCGGCTACGGCGGCGACGGCCCGCCACCGGAGCTCGGGGCCGAGGTGTGGGAGGAGACGACGCGGCGCTACGTCGACGCATACCAGCGGATCACCGGGCTCCGGTTCGAACCCGGGAAATACCCCGTCGAGCAGCGGCTGTCGGCCAACCTGGAGGCGTGGCTGGGGCAGGAGCGCACCAGTGAGTGAGGCGCTCGTGGTGATCCTGATGGGCTCCGCCGCCGACCGGGACCATGCCGCGAAGGTGGCCGCCTCTGTCGAGGGCTTCGGCATCGAAGCGGTCCAGCGCGTCGGTTCGGCGCACAAGACGCCGGAGCACGTGCTCGATCTCCTGCGCACCTACGAGCAGGACGGGCGGCCGAAGGTGTACGTCACGATCGCCGGGCGCTCGAACGCGCTGTCCGGTTTCGTCGACGGCACGGTCTCGAGCCCGGTCATCGCCTGCCCGCCACCGTCCGACGCGTTCGGCGGGGCGGACCTCTTCTCCAGCATCCGGATGCCCTCCGACGTGGCGCCGATGCTCGTGCTCGACCCGGCCAACGCCGGCCTCGCCGCGGCGAAGATCCTCGCGGTGGCGGATCCGGTGCTGCGCGAGCGGATCGCTGCGCACAAGACGACCGAGGCGGCGAAGGTCACGATCGCCGATCGCGAGCTGCACGATGGATGACGACGACCTCGACCGGCCGCGCCACGAGTGCGGCTTGATCGGCGTCTCGGCGCCCGGCGACGACGTCGCCCGGATCGCCTTCTTCGGCCTGTACTCGCTCCAGCACCGCGGCCAGGAGGGCGCCGGGATCGCCGTCACCGACGCCACCGGCGCGGCCGCGCTGCACAAGGACGTCGGCCTCGTCGGGCAGGTCTTCACCGCGGCGACGCTCGCGCCGCTCAGCGGCGATCACGCCATCGGCCACACGCGCTACTCGACGACCGGCTCATCGTCGGCACGCAACGCGCAGCCGTTCCTCGTCGAGACGCAGCACGGCCCGCTGGCGATCGCCCACAACGGCAACCTCGTCAATGCCGCGCAGCTGCGTGACGAGCTGCTCGGCCGTGGCTACCCGCTCGCCGCGAGCAGCGACAGCGAGGTGCTGTTGCTGATGCTCGCCTCAGCGCTCGGCGCCGGTCTGGAGGACCGCATCGAGCGGTGCATGCCGGCGTGGATGGGGGCCTACTCGCTCGTCGTGCTGGCCAGTGACCGTGTCATCGGGGTGCGCGACCCGTGGGGCTTCCGCCCGCTGAGCGTCGGCCGCCTTCCCGGCGGCGGCCACGTGCTGGCGTCGGAGACGTGCGCGCTGCACACGCTCGGCTGCACCGAGATCCGCGAGGTGCAACCCGGCGAGATCGTCACCCTCCGGGGCGACGCGATTGCCTCCCGGCGGGCGTTCCTGCCGGTGCGCGGCGAGGCGCGCTGCACGTTCGAGTTCGTCTACTTCTCCCGACCGGACAGCGACTGGGACCAGCGCACGGTGCACTCGGTACGCCAGCGTCTCGGCGAGGAGCTGGCCAAGGAGTCGCCGGCGATCGCCGACGTCGTCGTCCCGGTACCCGACAGCTCCGTGCCCGCGGCCATCGGCTATGCCGCTGTCAGCGGTGTGCCGCACAACGAGGGGCTGATCAAGAACCGCTACATCGGGCGCACGTTCATCGAGCCGACCGACGGGTTGCGCAAGCTCGGCGTGGCGTTGAAGTTCAACGCGCTGGAAGCCAACCTGGCCGGGCGGCGCGTCGTGCTGATCGACGATTCGATCGTGCGCGGCACGACCGCCGGGCCGATCGTGCAGTTGCTGCGCGACGCCGGCGCGGCCGAAGTGCACGTCCGCATCACCTGCCCACCGATCGCCCATCCGTGCTTCATGGGCGTCGACATGGGCACCTACGACGAGCTCGTCGCCTCCCGACTCGACGTTGACCAGCTGCGCACGATGATCGGCGCCGACTCGTTGGCGTTCCTCTCGCTCGACGGGATGATGCGCGCCGTCGGCCGCACGGAGGGCTACTGCAACGCCTGCTTCACCGGCGAGTACCCGATCGACGTCGGCCCGACGCTGGGCAAGCGGGGCTTCGAGCGGGTCCTGCGGTGACGGTGTGACCCGCCGGCCGCTCAACGTCCTCGTGGTCGGCGGTGGCGGCCGGGAGCACGCGCTGGCGTGGGCCGCGGCGAGCTCGCCGCGCTGTCGCCGGCTCCTCGTCGCGCCGGGCAACGCCGGAACTCCCGGTGAGCGGGTCGCGGTCGCCGCCGACGACGTGGACCGGCTCGTCAAGCTCGCCCGCGGCGAGGGCGTCGACCTCGTGCTGATCGGACCCGAGGTGGCGCTGGCCGGGGGCCTGGCCGACCGGCTCGCCGAAGAGGGGATCGTTGCGTTCGGCCCGACGCGGGCGGCGGCGGAGCTCGAGTGGTCGAAGGCGTTCGCCCGCGAGTTCTGCACCCGCCACGGGATTCCGTCACCGCGCTACGCGACGTTCGACCGGGTCGACGCGGCGATTGCCTGGGCCGACGGGCTCGGCGCGCCGGTCGTGGTCAAGGCCGACGGGCTGGCCGCCGGCAAGGGCGTGCTGCTCCCGGAGGGGCGCGACGAGACGCTCGCCGCCTTGCGCCACGTCCTCGACGAGGATGCCTTCGGTCCCGCAGGGGCGCGGGTGGTGCTCGAGGAGCGGCTGTCCGGCGAGGAGGTGTCGCTGCTCGCCTTCACCGACGGTCGCGTCGTCGTGCCAATGCCACCAGCGCAGGATCACAAGCGCCTGCACGATGGCGACCGGGGACCGAACACCGGCGGAATGGGTGCGTACGCGCCCGCACCGGTGTGCCCGCGCGAACTGGCGGCAGCGATCGTGCGCGACGTGCACGAGCGCACGATCGCCGGCATGGCGGCCGAGGGCCGGCCCTTCCGGGGCGTCCTCTACGCGGGCCTGATGCTCACGGACGGCGGGCCGCGGCTGCTCGAGTTCAACTGCCGCTTCGGCGATCCGGAGGCGCAGGCGCTGATCCCGTTGCTGTCCAGCGACCTGCTCGACGTCGCAGAGGCCTGCGCGTCCGGAACGCTGAGCGAGGAGCTGGCGCGCTGGCATGAGGGAACGGCGCTTGCCGTGGTCGTCGCGGCGCCCGGCTATCCGAGCGCGCCGGTACAGGGCCTGCCGATCGCCGGCCTCGAGCGTGCCGCAGAGCAATTGGACGTGACGGTCTTCCACGCCGGCACGGAGCAGGCCGGCGATCGAGCGGTGACCGCTGGCGGCCGGGTCCTGTCCGTCACCGGATGCGGCCCCGACATCGAGACCGCCCGTGAGCGGGCGTACGCCGGCGTCGCCTGCATCGGCATCGAGGGCGCCCAGCTCCGCCAGGACATCGGCTGGCGGGCACTGGCCCGCGCCGGTGCCGCGGGCGGGTACACGGCGGCGGGTGTCGACATCGGCGCGGGCGGGCGCGCCGTCGAGTTGATGCGCGCCGCCGTCGAATCGACGCACACCGCCCACGTCCTCACCGGCGTCGGCGCGTTCGGTGGCGCGATCTCGGCCGGCGCGATCGGAGCGCGGCACGATCCGGTACTCGTCGCGTCGACCGACGGCGTCGGGACGAAGGTCGTCGTCGCCGTCGACGCGGGGCGGGTGTCAGGGCTCGGTCACGACATCGTCAATCACTGCGTGAACGACGTCCTCGTGCAGGACGCGCGCCCGCTGTTCTTCCTCGACTACCTGGGCACGTCCCGGCTGGATCCAGAGCTGGCGGCGGCGATCGTGACCGGTATGGCGGAGGCCTGCCGCGCCAACGGCTGCGTGCTGCTCGGCGGGGAGACCGCGGAGATGCCGGGCGTGTACCGCGACGGGCACCTCGACGTGGTCGGCACCCTTGTCGGGGTCGCCGAGCGCGACCGCTTGCTGCCGCGCGGCGACATCGTGCCCGGCGACGTCCTCCTCGGTCTGGCGTCGTCCGGGCCGCACACGAACGGCTTCTCACTCCTACGCCGGGTCTTCGCCGGCGTGCCCCTCGACGTCGCCCCGGACGGGCTCGCCGTTCCCCTGGGCGAGGTGCTGCTGGCGCCACACCGTTCTTATCTGCCCGCGCTGCGGGCGGAGCTGGATCGAGGCGCGCGCCGGGTGAAGGCGCTCGCCCACATCACCGGCGGAGGCCTGGTCGAGAACGTGCCGCGCGTGCTCCCCGCTGAGTGCGGCGCGGTGGTGCGCGTCGGGTCGTGGCCGGTGCCCGGCCTGTTCCGCATCGTGCGGGACGTGACCGGCTTGCCGGCGGGCGAGCTGCACCGGGTGCTGAACATGGGCATCGGGATGGTGCTGGTCGTCGGTGCCGACGATGTCGAGGCAGTGCGGCGCGACCTCCCCGAGGAGGCATGGGTCATCGGCGAGGTCGAGCGCGGTCCGCGGCAGGTTCGCCTGGTATGAGCGATCACGTTCCGGCTCGGCTCGTCGTCTTGGCGTCGGGGAACGGCTCGAACCTGCAAGCGATCCTCGATGCGTGCCGCGGCGGCGGACTGCGCGCGGAGGTCGTGGCGGTCGTCTCCGACCAGCCCGGCGCGCTGGCGCTGGACCGAGCCCGCCAGACTGGCGTCGCCGCGCATCCCCTGCCGCGTCGGGAGGGTGAGGCGCGCCAGGACTACGACGCCCGCCTCGCGGAGCTCGTCGACCAGGCCGCTCCTGACTGGGTCGTGCTCGCCGGCTGGATGCGGATCCTGACGATGGCCTTCCTTGGGCGCTTTCCGGCGCGCGTCGTCAACCTTCACCCGGCACTGCCCGGCGAGCATCCCGGAGTGCGGGCGATCGAGCGGGCATACGACGCCTGGAGCGCCGGTGGCCCCGCACGAACCGGGGTGATGGTCCACCTCGTGCCGGACGAAGGAGTCGACGACGGCCCGGTATTGGCGACGGCAGAGGTGCCGATCCACGCCGGCGACACGATCGCGGAGCTCACGGCCCGCGTCCACGCCGCCGAGCACCAGCTCCTCGTCGCCACCCTGCGGACGCTCACCACCCCGACCCACCGCTTCTGACGCGGTTTGGGCGCACCTGGTGCGCCCAAACCTCCACAGAACGAAGTGAGGGAGTCTGACCGCCGTCGGTGATGGCTTCTCTGGTGCTTTGGGCACACGACGTGCGCCCAAAGCGCGTCAGAACCGCAGGGTCAGGGGGTGCGGCCGAAGGCGGCCAGCAGGCGGTCCTGCGCGCTGGCGCCGTCCGCGGCGGCCACCTTGGGGCCGATCACGCCGGCGCCGCGATACAGCTCCTCCCGGTCGGCGAACCAGGTGGCCAGGGCGTCGACGAGTTCGTCCGGCAACGCTTCGTCGGCACCGATCGCCCGGGCGAGGTCCCACCCGTGGATCAGGTGATCGGCGAACAGCTGCATCGTGTACTCGCGGCCGGGGACGTCGCCGAACGAGAGGTGGGTCGTGACGTCCATCGCCCCCGGGGCAGCGACGGCCGCGATGGCGTCGGCGGCGGCCGCGTCCCACGTGGCGACCGGGTCGTCACCGAGCACGTCGCCGTCGAAGCGATCACCGACGTCGGCGATCGTGGACCCGGCGAACAACGGCACGCACCACAGATCCTCGCCGGTGACGTGGTTGACGAGCTCACGCACGTCCCACTCGGGACACGGTGTCGGAAGGTGCCACTGGTCCGGGACGATGGCATGGACATGCTGGCCGAACACATCGACCGCAGCGCGGAACAGCTCCGGGGTCTCCATCGGCGCGAGTGTCGCGCGACGCGACGCCGGCCACGACCCGTCCGCCGGTAGCGTCTGCGAACCGTGCTCCGCGTCGTCCCGGTCGTCCTCGTTGCACTCGCGTTGTTCGCCTGCGGTGACGACGACGCCGGTGAGTCGGCGCCGTCCACGACCGAGACCTCTGCCGCCCCGACGACGACCGCCGCCGAGCTTGCCGAGGCGGCGACAACCGCGGACGAGGCGGCTGGACCGACGGTTCCACCGCGCCGCGAGCCGAGCGATCCGCTGTGCATGGCGGCCGCCGACCTGCGCCAAGCCGACATCGACTATCAGGTCCGGATCGGCGAGGGAGTGAACGACGCGCTGGCGCAGCAGGACATGGCACCGCTCAACGAGGTTCTCGTCGGCATCGACGCCGACGGAGTGTTGATGACACTGCTCGACGCGTACGACCGGCTGTCCGCCGAGCTCCCCGCGGAGCAGCAACCGAACGTGGCCAAGTTGAGGGCGTTCACGGAGGAGTTCTTCCACGGAGTGAACGGGCTGCCGAACTTCGCCGAGGTCGAGTCGTACATGAACGCGATCCGGGAGGACCCGGAAGCACTGGCGGCGAACGACGCCGGCGCCGCGCTCGACGCGTTCGTCCGCCAGGAGTGTGGCGCGGGTATCACCGCGGCCGGCTGAGCCGCGCCTCCCGCCGACCAGTGGTCGGCTCGCTACGGTGCGAACCATGGAGTTCGCCTACACCGCTCGTTGCGAGGAGTACCGCCAGAAGCTCCTGGGCTTCATGGACGAGTGGGTGTATCCGAACGAAGAGCGCTACGAGGAGGAGATCCGCGCATCCGGGGACCCGCATCATCTCCCAGCGGTGATGGGCGAGATGAAGGCGGCCGCGCGCCAGGCGGGGCTGTGGAACCTCTTCCACCCCCATCCGGAATGGGGCCCCGGGCTGTCGAACGCCGAGTATGCGCCGCTGGCGGAGATCATGGGCCGGTCGACGATCGCCTCCGAGGCCTGCAACTGCTCCGCGCCCGACACCGGCAACATGGAGGTGCTGACGATGTTCGGCACCCCGGAGCAGCAGGACATGTGGCTCCGCCCGCTGCTCGAAGGCGAGATCCGGTCGGCGTTCGCGATGACCGAGCCGGCCGTGGCCTCCTCCGACGCGACGAACATCGCCCTGAGCATCACCCGCGATGGGGACGACTACGTGCTCAACGGGGAGAAGTGGTGGATCACCGGCGTGATGCACCCCAACTGCCGGATCCTGATCGTGATGGGCAAGACCGACCCGGATGCGCCGCCGCATCGGCAACAGAGCCAGGTGCTCGTGCCCCTCGACACGGCGGGCGTGACCGTGAAGCGCGCCCTTCCCGTGTTCGGCTACTTCGACCCCGAGGGGCATTGCCAGCTGCGGTTCGAGGACGTGCGCGTGCCGGCGACGAACCTGCTCGCCCAGGAAGGAGACGGCTTCGCCATCAGCCAGGCACGGCTCGGCCCGGGCCGCATCCACCACTGCATGCGCACGATCGGCGCAGCAGAGCGCGCGCTCGAGCTGCTGTGCACACGAGCGTTGAGCCGGTCCACGTTCGGGCGGCGGATCGCCGAGCGGGCGAACATCATGGACTGGATCGCCGAAGCCCGCATCGAGTTGGAGATGGTCCGCCTCCTCACGCTGAAGACGGCGTGGATGATGGACACGGTCGGCAACAAGGCCGCCGCGGTGGAGATCTCGGCGATCAAGGTGGCTGCGCCGAACGCCGCGCTGCGGATCATCGACCGGGCGATCCAGGTCCACGGCGCAGGCGGGGTGTGCGACGACTTCCCGCTCGCTCGGATGTACGCCGCGATCCGCACGCTGCGCCTCGCCGACGGCCCCGACGAGGTGCACCGCATCCTCATCGCCAAGAACGTGTTCGCCCGCTACCGCGGCACCGACACCGGCTGGGACTTCGGCGCGTAGCGCGGCGCGCCCTCAGCCCTTGCGGGCGAGGGTGAGGGCGAAGTCGCCCTCGGCGTCGGT
>DASZOG010000152.1:0-5053 GCA_035550895.1 Acidimicrobiales bacterium | reverse complement strand
CGCGTCGACGAGCGGCGGCACGCCGAAGCCCGCCAGAGCGGTATAGGCAGCCGCACCGGCGCCGGCCGCGAGCGCGAACTGCGCGGCGTCGAACACGCCCCGATTCACCCGGCCGCGCCGCAGGACGAGGGTAGTCAGTCCCATCAGCACCGCTGTCGCCATCGCCGGGCCGGCTCCGAACGTGAACCCGACGGCGAGGACGCCGACGCTGCCGAAGCTCGTGGTGCCACGGTTGTAGACCTCGATCGAGCTCGCCTGGAGCGCCACGGTCAGCGCCACGAAGGCGAGGAACGTCAGCGGCTCGCTGCGCACCGCCTCCAGCGTGCTTCCCCAGGAGAGGATCAGCACCGCCGAGGCGGCGCCCGCGACGACCGAGATGAAGATGTTGGGATCCCGGCGCGCCGCACCTGGTGCGGCCGCCGGCGCAGCGTCGGGACTCATCTCAGTCCCAGGTATCGGCCGAATTCCACTCGTTTGTAGCGTTCCATTCGCCCTCGGCCGAGTTCCACGTCGAGGAGGTGTTCCACGCCGAGGACGCGTTCCAGCTGGAGGAGGAATTCCAGGACGAGGACGAGTTCCACGTGGACGCCGTGTTCCAGGACGACGAGGAGGCAAAGCCGGCCCCGTTCCAGCTCGAGGAGCTGTTCCAGGACGAGGACGAGTTCCAGCTCGAGGAGCTGTTCCACGAAGAGCTGGAGTTCCAGCTCGAGGAGCTGTTCCAGGAGGAGGACGAGTTCCAGCTCGACGAGGTCGTCAGCACGGTCGCGGCGCGCGCTTCGGCGGCCTGGGCCTTCCCCGTATCGCCCTTGGCGCGCCACGCAGCCGCTGCCTTCTTCCAGGCTTCGACTGCTGCCGTCGCGACGAAGCCCTGCTCCCAGCGCGCGGCAGCCTGCTCCATCGCCTCGGCAGCCTTGTCCGGCTGGCGGTGGACGCGCCAGGCGTTCGCCGCGAGCTCGAGCGTGACGGGCGCCCAGGGCGCCAGGCCGGCGTTGAGCAGCGGGCCGACGGCGTCCACGTGTGCGTTCGCAGCCTTGTCCCACCTCGAGGCGCGCGCCCAGGCGCCGCCTGCGCGGTCGTAGGCGTTCGCAGCCTTCACGAAAATCGTGGCGTTGACCCAGTAGCCCGCGGCGCGCTCCCAGGCGTCGGCCGCGTCAGACCAGCGATTCGACTTTTCGAACTTGTTCGCCGCGCGCTCCCAGGCCACCGCGTCCATCGCACCCGAGTTCAGCAGCCCGGTGACGGTCGTGATCACCCCGCCGTTGGAGCGGACTAGCCCCTGGTTGGCGACCTGCGGAGTGCCCGAGAAGGCGTAGGCCGCGGCCAGGTTCATCGCCGGCGCGGAGCTGCCGTTGACGGGCCGCGCGGTGTGCACCAGCAGCCACTTGACCTGGTCAGGCGTCCACTCGGGGTGCGCCTGCAGGAGGAGGGCCACTGCGCCCGCTACCTGCGGGGCCGCGAAGGACGTCCCGTTGATGCGCAGGTAGCCGGGCTCGACGATGTTCTCCGCCGGAGCGAGCGAGGTCAGCGTCATGGTGGAGGGCACGGGGCCGACGATGTGGCGACCCGGCGCGACGATCTCCGGCTTGACGAAGCCGTCGGCGGTGACGCCGTAGGACGAGAAGCTTGCGAGCGTGTCGTCGGCGACGTCGGCCGTCCCGTTCAGATCGGACGCGCCGACCGTGATCACGTACGGGTCGTTGCCGGGCGCGTAGTAGACCGAGTCCGGCCCGGAGTTCCCCGAGGAGGCGACCACGACCATCCCGGCCTGCCAGACCTTCTCGGCGGCGAGCGCCAGGGGGCTGGTGCGATACGAGCTGGGCACGGTCTCGCTGAGCGACAGGTTGACGACCCGAATCCCGTTGGCGCGGCCGTTGGCGTGCAGCCAGTCGAGCGCCGCGATCACGTCGCTCGTGCGCACGCCCGTCGACGAGTTGACGTTGAAGGCGTAGATCTTCGACTCGGGCGCGAGCCCGGCGTACCGGCTGTCGGCGCTCATGCCGGCCGCAACTGCAGCGACGAGTGTGCCATGACCGTACGTGTCGTCGAGCGACCCCGACTGCCCGGGCAGCGCCACCTGCACGATGCGGGTGCCGAGGTCTGCCACGGGTGCGACGCCGCTGTCGATGACGGCGATGTTCGTGCCGCTGCCCTTGAGGCCCGCGTTCCAGAGCGGGGTCACCCCGTTGACGCCGGGGAAGAGCGTGGAGAGCGCCGGCGCGACGAGGTTCGTCGCGGTGCCGGTGACGTTGTTCACCGTGTTGCTCAGCGCGTCGCCGAGACCCAGGTCGAGGAACCGGATCGGCGAGTCGATCGCGATGCGGCGCACATGCTTCGAGCGCGCCAGCCGGGCCAGGTCGCCCGCACGCACGACGGCCGCGCGTGCCGGGATCGTCCGCATCCTCTGGTCGAGCACGACGTCGCCGTGCAGCGTCTCGTTGGTGACGCCTCGCCCGAACACCAGGACGTGCAGCTGCCGGCTGTGCGCTACCCGCAGGCAACGCCGCTTGGCGGCCCGGTAGGCCTTGGTCGCGCAGGCGGCACGTGCAACCTGCGGATCGATCTTGCTCGAGAAGGTGACAGCGGCGCCTGCCGGCGTCGCCAGGGAGAGAACCGTGGCCGCCGTGGCGGCAAGCGCAATGAGCGCACCGAGAAGGTGTGAGGGCCGCATGAGCCTCGTTTTCCGCGACCGGCGGGGGTGCTGCGCCCCCCGAAAGGGTTAGCGCCCAGTCCTCGATCGAGGGATTCGCTGGGGTATCCAGCGGTTCGCCGTGACCCCTCGCATTGCGCAGCGGAGCTCGCGCATCGAGGGCGGTACGATGGCTGCGTGCGGCCTGAGCCACTGCGAGTGATCCCGCTCGGCGGCCTCGGCGAGGTCGGCAAGAACCTGACGGTGTACGAGTACGGCGACGACATCGTCGTCGTCGACGCCGGGCTCGCGTTCCCGCGCGACGAGCAGCTCGGGGTCGATCTGGTGCTGCCGGACTTCTCCTACCTCCAGGATCACGTGAGCCGGGTGCGCGCGGTCCTGCTCACGCATGGCCACGAAGACCACGTCGGCGGCCTGCCGTACCTTCTTCGCCAGCTGCCGGTGCCCGAGATCTGGGCGACCCGGCTCACGCTGGGCCTCGTCCAGTCGAAGCTGGACGAGCACGGGCTGCTGCGCTCGACGGAGCTCAAGGAGGCTGACCCCGAGGGCCCGCCGATCGACGTCGGCGCTTTCCGGGTCGAGTGGGTCCGCATGGCGCACTCGATCCCGGACACCGTCGCGATCGTGCTCGAGTGCCCGGCGGGCCGGGTCGTGCACACCGGCGACTACAAGATCGACCACACGCCCGTGGACGGGATGCGGACGGATGTCGGCCGCCTGGCCGAGATCGGCAACCGCGGCGTCGACCTGGTCGTGGGCGACTCGACGAATGCGGAGCGCCCCGGGGTGACGCCGTCCGAGCGTGTCGTGGGGGAGGCGTTTCGGCAGCTCATCCCGGTCCGCGACGGCCGCATCTTCATCTCGTCGTTCGCGAGCAACGTGCATCGCATGCAGCAGGCCATCGACGTCGCCGTCGAGGTCGACCGCAAGGTCTGCGTGATCGGCCGCTCGATGCGCAAGACGGTGAACATCGCCCGGAACCTCGGCTACATGCAGGTACCCGACGACGTGCTCATCCGGCCGCAGGAGCTCGACGAGCTGCCGCGGGGGCGGACGCTGGTCCTGTGCTCGGGCAGCCAGGGGGAGCCGCTGTCCGCGTTGACGCGCATCGCCTACAACGACCACCCTGCCGTCAAGGTCGAGCGGGACGACACGGTGATCATCTCGGCGAAGCCGATCCCGGGCAACGAGCTTCGCGTCCACGACACGATCAACGGCCTGGCCCGGCTCGGAGCAGAGGTGCTGCACGAGGAGAACGCCACCGTCCATGCGTCCGGCCACGGCAACGCCGAGGAGCTGCGAACGATCCTGTCGCTGCTACGGCCGCGCTGCGTCATGCCCGCGCACGGGGAGTTCCGCATGCAGGCGGCACACGCCAGGCTCGCCGAGGAGTCCGGGGTCGAGCGGCGCAACATCGTGCTCGCCGACAACGGCACGGTCGTCGAGCTGGATGCCGACGGGATCAGGACGGCAGGACGTGTCGAGTCGGGTGTCACCTTCGTTGACGGTCTGGGCGTGGGAGACGTCCGGGACGTGGCGCTCCGCGACCGACGGCGGCTCTCGGAAGACGGCGTCGTCATCATCGTCGCCACCCTCGCCGGCCGGAACGGCGGCGGTGTCGCCGCTCCGCCGGAGCTGATCGTCCGCGGCGTCGGCGACGACGCCGGCGCGACGATGGAGGAGCTCCGCGACGAGGCCGACCGCGTCCTACGGGAGCTCGTCGCGCAGCGTGTGACGGAGATCAAGCTGCTCCAGGAGCACCTGCACGACGAGGTCGGGCAGCTGCTCTACGACCGCACCGGGCGCCGCCCGATGATCCTGCCGGTCATCGTCGAGGTCTAGCGAGCTACTTCAGCGAGCCACAGCCAAGCTCCATCGCATGCACCTCACGCACACGCGGGCGTGGGATGGCCCCGTGCGGACGCTGAGCACCGACCGGGCGCAGCGCCGCCGCCGCTCGCCGCTCCTGTGCCCGTGTTCGAGCGTAGATCTTGATCACTCCGTGCCTGGTCAGGAGCGCGAGCCCATCGTGGCGCACGGTGGGGACGCCGCGCACCGGCGCGACGCGGTAGCAGCCGACCGCGGCGCGCCACTGCTCCGCTCGGAACGGAAACGACTGCACGGAGACCGGCACGCCGCAGCCTCCATCCGCCGGCAGCGGGATGGTGCAGGTGCCGTACGAGAAGCTGACCTGGCCGGCCGGTGGCGTGTGAAAGTTCACGGCCGTCAACGGGAGCCGTTCGAATCGGCGCCCGAGATAGAAGATCGGGTGGGGAACCTCGCGGCGCACTTGCCGAAGCTCCCACTCGACATCGTGGCCGGTCGGGACCCTCACGCTGCCCTCGCTGCCGGCACAGCCGGCGAGCATGACGAGGCCGAGCGCGACGCAAAGACCGCAACGTAGTT
>DASZOG010000151.1:0-7808 GCA_035550895.1 Acidimicrobiales bacterium | reverse complement strand
GGTGTCGCAGAAGTGGTTGGATTCCAGCCAGTTCTTCGTCACGTGAGGGACAGCGCGGCTCGCCTGCGGCAAGGTGTCGCAGAAGTGGTTGGATTCCAGCCGGTTCTTCGTCACGTCAGGGACAGCGCGGCTCACCTGCGGCAAGGTGTCGCAGAAGTGGTTGGATTCCAGCCAGTTCTTCGTCACGTCACGTCGGCGACGAGCCACCAGTGGGAGCGGTCGATCCAGTCGAGGCGCTCGCCGGTCCGGCAGCCCTGCCAGGATGGCAGCCACCGCCGCCACCACGGTCGGCTCGCGTGCTCGACGAGCTCGACGTTGTGCACGGAGGGGGCGGCGGCGGCGAGGTGGGCGAGGACCGTGCGCGGCCCGAGGCGGTTCGCCTGCCAACCGAGCCGGGTGAGCGTGCGGCCGCGGAGCCACCGGGCGCGGGGGAAGACCCGCCAGACGAAGCGCACGGCCAGGCCCGCTGGCACGAGCGCGAGGTCCTTCAGTACCCAGGAGCGGAAGTTCAGGGCGATCCGGCCGCCGGGCCGCACGACGCGCGCCGCCTCCGTGGCCAGCGACAGCGCCCCTTCCCGTGAACAGTGCTGGAACGTGATGTAGGAGAACGCCGCGTCGGCGGAGTCGTCCGGCAACGGCAGGTGCGCGCCGTCGGCCACGTGCGCCGTGTCGAGGCGTCCGGGGCCGCCGAAGCCGGCCACCGTCTCCCGGCACCGCGCGAGGAACGCCTCGTCGACGTCACAGGCGATCACCGTGCCGAAGCGCTGGGTGAACGGTGCGGTCATCCGCCCGATGCCGCTGCCGATCTCGACCATCGCCCGGTCGCTGTCGTGATCGGTGAACAGGCCGAACGCCTGGCCGTACGTGACCGCTTCGACCCATCCCGACTGCACGAACTCCGTCAACGGCTGGTCGGTCTCGTTGTTGAAGACCCACCCGAGGTCGCGGGCCGTGTCGGCCACCGATCCCTCGGCCGCGTGGGCGCCGGCCGTGCGCCAGGGGGAGAGGACCGGCCGCCGACTGGACATCTGCCCGATCACATCCGTTCCGGCAGCGGCGCGGCGTAGGCCTGCCCGCTGTCGAGGTCGAACGCGGTGTGCAGGGCGCGGACGGCCCGTTCCATGTCGCCCGCGCGCATGACGACGGAGATGCGGATCGTCGAGGTGGAGATCATCTCGATGTTCACGCCTTCGTCGGCGAGCACGCGGAACATCTTCGCGGCGATGCCGGGCGTCGACTTCATCCCGGCACCGACGAGGGACACCTTGGCGATGTCCGCTTCGTGGCTGACGCCTCCGGCACCGATCTGAGCGCCGACGTCGGCGACGATCTTCTCGGAGACCGCCATGTCCGCCTTCGGCACGGTGAACGAGATGTCCGTCGTGCCGTCCTTCGACGTGTTCTGCACGATCATGTCGACGTTGATGTTCGCCGCGGCGAGTGGCTCGAACAGCGCCGCGGAGACACCCGGGCGGTCGGGCACGTTCGTCACGGTGACCTTCGCCTCGGAGACGTCGTGCACCACGCCGGAGATGATCGGGTCTTCCATGTTCCGCTCCGTGTCGTCACTGGTGACCCACGTACCGGGTTCCCAGGTGAAGCTGGACCGCACGTGGACGGGGATCTGGTGGTTGCGGGCGAACTCGACCGAGCGCAGCGCGAGTACGCGGCCGCCGCTCGCCGCCATCTCGAGCATCTCGTCGAAGGAGATGTGGGCCAACTTGTGGGCGAGCGGGACGATGCGCGGATCGGCGGTGAAGACGCCGGTCACATCGGTGTAGATCTCGCACACGTCGGCCTTGAACGCGGCGGCGAGCGCCACGGCGGTCGTGTCCGTTCCGCCACGGCCGAGCGTCGTGATCTCGCGCTCGGTGGAGATGCCCTGGAAGCCGGCGACGACACAGACCATTCCCCGGGCGAGCGCCTCACGCACGCGGTCTCCCTTGACCTCGAGGATCTTCGCCTTGCCGTGGACATTGTCGGTGATGATCCCGACCTGGCTGCCCGTGAACGAGACCGCTTCGACACCGCGATCGGCGAGCGCCATGCAGAGCAAAGCCATCGACTGCCGCTCGCCCGTGGTGAGCAACATGTCCATCTCCCGCCCGGGACGGCTGAGCGAGACCTCCTCGGCGAGCGCGATCAGCCGGTCGGTGGTCTTGCCCATCGCGCTGACGGCGACGACGACGTCGTGACCCTGCCGGCGGGTGTAGGCGATGTGATCGGCCACGGCGCGCATCCGATCGGCGTCGGCGACGGAGGTGCCGCCGTACTTCTGCACGATCAGGGCCACAACGCAGAACGGTAGTGGTGCGCCCGTGCGGCCGAGCATCGGTTCCCCGACAGCGGGTCGTCGTGGGGCGCCGGTAGATTGCCCGGCTCGTGGGTACGGAGAAGAGGGCGCGGCAGAAGGCGAACCGCCAGGCACGGCTGGACGAGCTGGCCCGTGACCAGCGCAACCGGTCGATCCGCCGTCGTGTGCTCACGTGGGGCGGCCTGATCGCGCTCTTTGTCGTCGCCGCGGTCGTGATCAGCATGGCCTTCGGCGGTGACGACGATCCCGAGGTCGACGCCTCGGGGACCACCAGCCCGCCGACGACGGCCGACCCGCTGCCCTGCCCGCCGGCGGACGGCTCGGCATCGCCGACGCAGGAGTTCCCCGCTCCGCCGCCGATGTGCATCGACCCGGCGAAGACGTACACCGCGGAGATCGTGACGAACAAGGGCCCGGTCACCGTCGAGCTCGACGCGCAGGCGGCGCCGAACGCGGTCAACAGCTTCGTCTACCTGGCGCGCTACCACTTCTTCGACGGGGTGCCGTGCCACCGGATCATCTCCGGCTTCGTGGTCCAGTGCGGCGACCCGACTGGCAGCGGCTCCGGCGGGCCCGGGTACGAGTTCGACGACGAGCTGCCCAGTGAGCCGTACGCCATCGGAGATCTGGCGATGGCCAACAGCGGGCCGAACACGAACGGCAGCCAGTTCTTCATCATCACCGGCGAACAGGGGGCCGCCTTGCCCCTCGACTACACGCGGTTCGGGCGGGTGACGGCGGGCATGGACTCCACGGTCGTCGCGCTGGACGCGGCGGCCGACCCGAACGCCACGAACGGCGTGCCCACGGCCGAGCCGATCGCCCTCGAATCGGTGACGATCACCGAGACCTGAGCCGCCGTCGACCGGCCACGGCGGTTCTCGGCGCGGAATGCCGCACGTGGCGCACCATTCCGCGCCGGGACGGGTCAGCCGGGCAGGGCGTCGACTCCGGCGATGCCGCCCTTGGCGTGGATCTCGACCTCACCGAAGGTCTGCCAGCCGTCAGCGTCGCGCACGATCGCCGCGCCGGTGACCATCTCCACGACCGGGAAGCCCTCCGCCAGCTTGCGCGTGCGGTGCAGCCGCTCCGGCGACCACGTCTCGCGGGCCGGCACGACCGCCAGCGGGCGCACCAGCCCGAGCCCGAGCGTGAACGCGCCGCCGCGGGGGTCCGTCATCGGGTCGCACACCGCCATCGCCGAGCCGCCGGACGCGGCGATTACCGCCCCGTCGTCCAGCGCGGCAACCAGGGCGTCCCACAGCGGCGTCGCCTTGAGCACGGAGCGGAGGTGCATCGGGGAGTCACCGGCGAGGTAGGTGAGGCGGCTATCCCGCACGGCCTGCACGTTGGGCGGGGCAAGAGCGTCCGGCCGGGTGAGCACGTCCAGGCCGCGGGCCGTGGCACCCAGCGTGGCGAACCAGTGCGCCGCCTGCTCGACGAGGCGCTCCGGGTGCTCGAACGCGTCCGCCGTCGGCAACACCAGGACGTCCGTCGTGTCCGCCCGGCGCAGCAGCTCCCGATCCAGCTCCACGTCCCCGGCGAACTCCCCGCCGCCCAGGAGCGCCAGCGTGCCCGTCACTGGGGCACCCTGCGGGTGCTGGGGTGACCGGGTCGCCACTGCGTGGCGACACCCAACCGTGCTGGCTGGACCTCGCTTCGCTCGGTCATGCCGCCTCCTCCGGGAGGCGGCGCGGGCGGGCCAGGCGGGCGATGCCGGAGACGAGTGAGCGCAGCGGCAGGGTCAACGTCGACAGGCCGAACCGTTCGACCGTGGTCACGGTGCACCCGGCCCGGCGGATCGCGGCGGGCACGTCGGCGGGGGGTGCGAACCCTTCCCCGAGGACGCGGCTGAACGGGCGGGCGAGGTCACCGGCCACTCCGAACGACCGCGGCCCGCGGTCGAGGAACAACAGGTGGCTCTCCCGCGCCAGCTGCGCGGCGGCCCAGGACAGGACATGGTCGAGGTCGCGCCGGCCACTGAGGACGAACGTGGCCACGACGGTGTCGAACGGCGCCTCGAGGTCGTCCGCATCGGCGATGCGCACTGGCAGCGCGACGTGCGCCGCCCGGCGCTCGAACGCGGCGCGGGACCGACGCTCGACACCGGTGGCGACGATCTCGGAGACGTCGCTCGCCGGATACAGGTCCAGGTTGATGCCCGCCGCACCGCCGAGCTCGAGCACGCGGCCATGCGCGTTGGTCAGCAAGCGGCGACGATGATCGCGCAGCACGGCCTGGTCGAGTGGGGTGAACGTGCGCTCCAGACCTCCGCTGAACGTCGGCGCCATCCGGGCGACGCTACTGGTGGCCGGATCAGTCGGTGGCCGGTTCCAGCAGCGCGTCCTCGAGCGCGAGCAGCACGTCGTCGTCCACGCCGATGCTCTGCACGTAGGCGCGCACCGAGCCGTGGCGGGCCTGCAACTCGCCGAGGAGCTGCAACATCGCCGCCGGCTCGGCGGCGAGGTGGGTGGCCGGCACGCGGTCCCAGAGGGCGAGCATCTCGGCGCTCTGGCGTCCGGCCCACTCCCGCGTGCGCACCATCGCCTCGCGTGAGAGGCCATAGTCGTCGGCGACCACCTCGTCCGGCATCCCGAGCGACGACAGCAGCAGCGCTGCCAGGATCCCGGTGCGGTCCTTCCCTGCCGCGCAGTGGAACACGGCCGGTAGGGCGCCCGCTCCGGCGAGGATGCGGAAGGCATCGGCCAGCTGGGGCTCGCCCTCGTCGAGCAGCGCCCGGTACTGCACGGTGAGGAACGCCACGGTGTCGTCCGGCATCTCGCCGTTCGCTGCAGCGGCCTGCAGCTGCTCGTCGCGGGACCACGTCACGTCGATCACCGGCAGGTGGTGGTACTCGACCGGGTGGGCGTCGACGGGGAACGTCCCGCGCTCGGCCAGCTCGGTGGACGTGCGCAGATCGAGCACCGTGCGCAAGCCGAGGGGTCGCAGGCTCTCCACGTCGGCGGGCGTGAGACGGTGCAGACCGTCGGCCCGGTACAGCAGCCCCCACCGGGTACGGCGGCCGTCGGTGGTCTGGTACCCACCGAGGTCGCGGAAGTTGTGCACGGCCTCCAGCTTGATCAAGCGCTCCAGCGCGACATCGCTCACGTCGAATGACGGTACCGGCGGATGGTGTCGCTCGCATTGCCGGACGGTGAAGCCCGGGGCCATTGGCGTGTGACACCTACCACTCGGTAACATCGGCCGATGGGTGGGAACACTGTGCGGCGGGTGGGCATCGTCGGTTCCGGCATCATGGGCGGCGGACTGGCGGAGGTGGTCGCCGCTGGTGGCATGGACGTCGTCGTCCGGTCGCGGACGCCGGAAGCCGGCGAGGCCCTCGTGGCCGGCGTGAGGAAGCGGCTGGAGAAGCAGGTCGGCAAGGGTCAGCTCAGCCCCGAGGACCGTGACGCCGTGCTCGGACGGATCCGGACGACGCAGCACCTCTCCGACCTCGACGACTGCGACCTGGTCATCGAGTCCGTCGTCGAGGACCTTCCCGTGAAGCTGGAGTTGTTCGCCGAGCTCGACTCCGTCGTCAAGCCGGCGGCGATCCTGGCGACGAACACGTCCACGCTGCCGGTCACGGAGCTCGCCGCCCGCACCGGCCGCGCCGACAACGTCTGCGGAATCCACTTCTTCAACCCGGCCCCGGTGATGACTCTCGTCGAGGTGGTACGGCCGCTGACCGCCAGCGACGACACGATCGCCACCGCGGTGGCGTTCGCCCGGGCGTGCGGCAAGCAGCCGGTCGAGGTGGCCGACCGAGCCGGGTTCGTCGTCAACGCGCTGCTGTTCCCCTACCTGAACAACGCGGTCCGCCTGCTCGAGCAAGGAACCGCGTCGATGGAGGACATCGACACGGCGATGCAGGGGGGCTGCAACTTCCCGATGGGCCCGTTCGCGTTGCTCGACCTCGTCGGTCTGGACACGTCGGTGTCGATCCTCGAGGCGCTGCACGACGAGTCGGGCGATGCGTTCGTCGTGCCAGCACCGACGCTCCGGCGGATGGTCGCCTCGGGCCGGCTGGGACGGAAGTCCGGCCGAGGCTTCTACGACTACACCAGCTGACGCTGACCGCCTCCGGCAGCGGGCGGGTGTCATCGTTGCCCGCGTGAGCACGTGGGAGTCGGTGCCCGTCGACCCGGGTCCGTGCCGGTGGCGCCTGCCCGACCCGCGGCGTGCCGTCGGCGACCTCGTCGGCATCGGCGGCGATCTCGCGCCGGCCACGCTGCTGGCGGCGTACCGCAGCGGGCTGTTCCCGATGCCGGAGGGCCGGCGCCGCCTCGGCTGGTGGTCGCCGGACCCGCGCGGTGTGATCCCCATCGGCGGGATGCACGTGTCGCGGTCGCTGCGCCGGAGTCGGGGCCGGTTCGAGGTCCGCTTCGACGCCGACTTCCGCGGCGTGATGGCCGCGTGCGCGGACCCGCGACGCCCCTACGGCTGGATCGACGCCGCGTTCGTCGAGGCCTACGGGGAGTTGCACCGCCTCGGCTGGGCGCACAGCGTCGAAGCCTTCGACAGCGTCGGCGCGCTCGCCGGGGGCGTGTACGGCGTCCGCATCGGGCGGCTGTTCGCCGCGGAGTCGATGTTCCACCGGGCCACAGACGCCGGCAAGGTCGCGCTCGCCGCCCTCCTCGACCGCCTCGGCGACGACGGAGCCGAGTTGTTCGACGTGCAGTGGGTCACCCCGCACCTGGCGACGCTCGGCGCCGTGGCCATCAGCCGCGACGAGTACCTCCTCCGGCTGGCGAAGGCCGGGCCATGACCGCCCGCTGGCGAGCGGCCACGGCCACGGAACAGACTTCCCCGATGGCAGAGCGGGACGCGCCGTGGCTGATGCGGACGTATTCCGGCCACTCCTCGGCCAGGGCGTCGAACACCCTCTACCGGACGAACCTGGCCAAGGGCCAGACCGGTCTCTCGATCGCCTTCGACCTGCCGACCCAGACCGGTTACGACCCCGACCACCCGCTCGCCCGCGGCGAGGTCGGCAAGGTCGGCGTCCCGGTCGTGCACCTCGGCCACATGGCCACCCTGCTCGACGGGATCCCGCCCGGCGAGATGAACACGTCGATGACGATCAATGCCACCGCGGCGTGGCTGCTCGCGCTCTACGCCGCGCTTGCCGAGGAGCAAAGCGCCGATCGCGCCAAGCTCACCGGCACGGTGCAGAACGACATCCTCAAGGAGTACTTGTCGCGGGGAACGTTCATCTTCCCGCCCGCGGCCAGCAAGCGCCTCATCGTCGACATGGTCGCCTGGTGCAGTGAGCACACCCCGCGGTGGAACCCGATCAACGTCTGCTCCTACCACCTGCAGGAGGCCGGCGCGACCCCGGTGCAGGAGATCGCGTACGCCCTGGCGAATGCGATCGACGTGCTCGACGCGGTGCGCGACTCCGGGCAGGTGCCGCAGGACCGCCTGCCGAAGGTCGTCGGGTCGATCTCGTTCTTCGTCAACGCCGGCATCCGCTTCGTCGAGGAGGTCTGCA
>DASZOG010000150.1:0-4387 GCA_035550895.1 Acidimicrobiales bacterium | reverse complement strand
CGATCCCGAAGCAAGACTTCTCGAACCTGCCGCGCCAGCAGAAGGGGCTGCACACGAAAGGCTTCGAGTACATGCGCTTGTCGGAGCGCATGGAGGGACACATCTCGAACTTCCACCGCACGATCGACGGCTTCCTCGCGGGCCTGCCCTATGCACGGCTGCGCGGTGCGCTGCGCGAGGTCAATGTGAACCCGCTCGAGCGGCCGGTCGTCGACATCGACTTCGCGGAGCAGTGATGTGAGCACGCGCCTGACCTACGCCGACGTCGTCGAAGGTGTGCGCGCCGCGATCGCCACGTACACGCACGCGCTCGACGACGGGCGCACCGACGACATCGTGGCGACGTTCTGCCCCGACGGCGTCTGCGACATCCCGGGTTTGGGCGCCTACGAGGGCCACGACGCGCTGCGCAGCGCGTTCGACGGATGGAAACCCCGGCAACCCCAGCGCCACCTGGTCCTCAACACCCTCGTCTCCGACTGGAACGACCACGAAGCCCACGCGGTCAGCGACGTGCTGTTCATCCTGCTCGGTGGCTCGGGCTGGTCCATCGAGCTCGTGGGTCGGTACCACGACACCCTCCACCGCGCCGGCGACGCGTGGCGGTTCCACCGCCGCGTCGCCGAGTTCGTGACGCCGTCATAGGCGCCAGCGGCCGGGCCCTCCGCGAACTAGTTTGATGTCGTACTAAATTGCCGCCCGGGCGTCACCTGCGCTGAAACGGAGCACGCGTGACAGATCTGGCATCCGCGAACTTCTTCCGCGACCGGTCCGTGCAGGACGACCCCTATGCGTACTTCGATGCGGTGCGGGCCCGGTCGCCGGTGTGGCAGGAACCGCACTACGGCGTTTTCATGGTGACCGGACACGACGAAGCGCTTGCCGTCTACAACGACTCGGCGGCCTTCTCGTCGTGCAACGCGGTGAGCGGGCCGTTCAAGCGATTCCCCGAGCCGTTCGATGGCGACGACGTGAGCGACCTCATCGAGCGATACCGCGACGATCTGCCGTTCAGCGACCAGCTTCCGGCGTTCGACCCCCCGCGGCACACCGCGCACCGGGCCCTGATGATGCGGCTGCTGACGCCGGGACGGCTCCGGGCGAACGAGGAGTTCATGGCGCGGCTCGCCGATCGTCAGCTGGACCAACTGATCGACGCGGGAGGCTGCGAGTTCATCAGCGCCTTCGCCGCACCGTTCACCCTGCTGGTGATCGCCGATCTGGAGGGCGTCCCCGAGGCCGACCACGGGCTGTTCACCGCCCGACTGACCAAGCTGCCCGAGGACCTGCAGCACAAGCCGCTCGAGTTCCTCTACGAGCAGTTCACGGCGTACATCGAGGATCGCCGCCGGACGCCAAGCGACGACATCATGACCGCGATGGCCACCGCCACCTTCCCGGACGGGTCGACGCCGGAGGTCCACGACGTCGCGCTGCTGGCCGCGAACCTGTTCGCCGGGGGGCAGGAAACGACCGTGCGCCTGCTGTCGTTCGCATTGCGGATCATCGCGGAGCGGCCCGACCTGCAGGAGCGGCTGCGGGCCGATCGCCACATCATCCCGAACGTCGTCGAGGAGACCCTGCGGTTCGAGAGCCCGCTCCGCGCCCAGTTCCGCATGGCGAAGGTCCGGACGACGGTCGCCGGGGTCGACATCCCGGCCGGGAGCACGATGATGCTGCTGCCCGGCGCGGCCAACCGCGACCCGCGCCTGTTCGACGACCCGCACACCTTCGACCCCGACCGGGCCAACGCCAAGTACCACGTCGCGTTCGGACACGGCATCCACCACTGCGCCGGGGCCCACCTCGCCCGGGCGGAGGGCCGCGTCACGATCAACCGTCTCCTCGACCACACGTCGAGCATCGCGATCGCGGACCAGGCGCACGGCCCGTCGGGTGCCCGCCGCTACGAATACCTCCCGACCTACTTCCTGCGCGGGCTCGCCCGCCTGGAGCTCGAGTTCGCTTGACCGACGTGTCCGGTTCGCCGGCCGGTGCCCGCTACTGCCGAGGCAATGGGTTCCGTCCGGGCGCGGCGGAGGTCATGGGTTCCGCAAGCGGAACCCATTGCCTCGAGCTGGCGTCGGCGGAACCTGTTGCCTCCGATCCGGTCAGCTCGGGTCCGGCGTGGAGCCCCCCAGCATCAGCTTGAGCTGGGACGCCGGGGGCCCGGCGGTGGTACCGCCGTCGACGGGCAGCACGACCCCGGTGATGTGAGCCGAGCGATCACTGGCAAGGAACACGGCGGCCTCGGCGACGTCCTCGGGCCGCCCGTGGCGCGGGAGCGGCTGCGTGAACTTCATCACGGTGTCCAGGTCGTACGTCGTCATCGCGGTCCGGATCTGCCCGGGCACCAGGCAGTTCACCCGGACGCCGTACTGCGCGACGTCGACCGCGATGGAGCGAGTGCAGTGGATCACCGCCGCCTTCGTGGCCCGATAGGTGATGAGACCGGCCCCGGCGTTGACCCCGGCGGTGGAGGAGGTGTTGATGATCGACCCTCCCCCATGGGCCTTCATGTGACGAGCGGCTCGCTGCGTGCCGAGCAGGACGCCCAGCAGGTTGATCTCCACCACCCGGGTGAAGTCGCTGAGGTCGTCGTGGAGGAAGCGGGTCATCGAGCTGGCGACGCCGGCGTTGTTCGACATCACGTGCAGCCCACCGAACCGCTCGACCGCGAAGTCGACCAGCGCCTGCACCTGGTCGGCGTCGGTGACGTCGGTGTGCTTGAACGCGGCGTGCTCGCCGAGCTCGGCGGCCACGGCCTCGCCCGCCTCGGCGTCGATGTCCGCGACGACCACGCTGGCGCCCTCCGCGACGAACCGCTGCACGCTGGCGCGACCGATGCCGCTGCCACCGCCGGTGACGATGGCGACCTTGCCGGCGAGCTCTTCAGCCATCGACCGCTCCTCCCTGCGCCTCGGTCGCGGCCGTCTCGCCGGCGATGTGACCCCACACGAGCGCCATGCCGATGGTGGTGCCGCCGCCGAAGTAGGCCGGGCCCGCGGGGCTGGCGACGGCGTTGCCGGCGCCGTACAGGCCGCGGATCGGGCGGTCGCGGACGTGCTGCACGCGGCCGTGGGCGTCGATGCGGGGACCGCCGCTCGTACCGACGGCGCCCAGGTGGACCGGCAGCGCGTAGTAGGGCCCCCGTTCGAGGCTGCCGAGGTTCGGATGAGCGGCCGCCGGATCGCCGTGGAAGCGGTCGTAGAAGCTGTCGCCGCGGCCGAAGTCCCGATCCCGGCCGTCGGCAACGAAGGCGTTCCAGCGCTGCACCGACTCGCGGAGCCCGGCTGCGTCGATGCCAGCCACCGCGGCCAGCCCGTCGAGCGTGTCGTGGACGAGCAGCCAGTCCGGGTCGGGCGAGCCGGGTCGCTCACTGATCACCGGGTAGCGCGACCGGTACTGCTGGTCGAACACCACCCAGCACGGCAGGTGGCGGGGCGAGGCGTCGTTGGCGTCGCAGGCGAAGAACGCCTTCTGCATGTCGTTGTAGTTGGCGGCCTCGTTCACGAAGCGGCGGCCGAAGCGGTCCACCATGATCGAGTGGGGGGCGGTGCGCTCCACGGCGATGAACCGGGCGAGCGGCCGGCCGTCGTACTCTTCGCCGGGCACGGCGCCGGCCGGGTACCACCACGCCTCGTTCATGTTGGCCAGGTCGGCACCGACCTCCATCGCCATCAACAGCCCGTCGCCCTCGTTGCCCGGCGGGCTCGTGGGGTGCGTCAACGGCCCGGGCAGGAACCGCGAGCAGAGCTCGCCGTTCCACTCGTAGCCGCCCGAGGCCAGCACCACCGCGCCCGCCGGCAGGTCGGTCCGCCGTCCGTCGCGCTCGACCACGAGCCCGGCCACGACGCCGTGGCGCGTGACGAGCTCAGCGGCCCGAGCGCCGAGGACCGGCTCGATGCCGCGTGCCAGGCAACCCTCGAGGAGGCCGCCGACCAGGGCTTGCCCGCAGGCGACCTGCTGCGCCTTGACCCGCCGCTTGACCTCGTCTGCGTCGTACCGCTCGGGGGTGTACGACGGCGTCCAGTCGACCGTGGACTCCTGCAGAGTGAGCGGCAGACCGAGGACGGGCGGGCGGCGCAGCGCCTTCGCCCAGTCGCCGAGCCGGCTCGTGTCGTAGAGGGCGGGCTCGATCATCCGACCGGTCTCGCGGGCGCCCTCCATCTCCGGGTGGTAGTCGGGCCAGGCGACCGGCGCGAAGCGGACGCCCGAGCGCCGTTCGAGGCTGGCGACCAGGCCGGGTCCCTCGGCGACGTAGCGGGCGAGCTGCTCGGCCGGCGCGCGGCCGCGGCTGAGCGCCGCCATGTACGCCAGCGCGTCCTCGCCGGAGTCGTCCGCACCCGTCACGTGGTTGCCGGGCATCCACACGCCGCCGCCGGAC